>JBBQCI010000003.1:0-97481 GCA_038318565.1 Planctomycetota bacterium | reverse complement strand
ACGAAGCTCATCACCGTCCCGCCGAGTCCGGCCAAGCCATCTTCGTGGGCGTTCGCCAGGAACTTGGCATCCAGCACATTCGCCGGCATGGCGAAGAGGAATCCGATTAGCATGACCATGGTGGCTGCCCCGTACACACTCGTCACGACGTAGGGATAGGCGGCAAGAGTTGCTGCCAGCAGGACGAACGACAGTACGACGTAGCGCCGATGGGCCAGCCGATGGGACACGAGATTGCCGATGATGGCACCCACCGCAGCGAAGGCGGCCAGAGTTGAGGCCAGTCCCCGTTGCATGTGCAGGTCATCCACCGCATGCACGAAGAGGGCCAGACTGGCCGCCGCTGTGATGCCCCAGGCCAATCCACCGCTGGCGAGCAACGGCCAATGCTTGCGGAACAGCATTGAGGTTGCCGTGATGAATGCGGCAACGCCTTTGCGGAACGGCACCGATTCCGGTTCTGGTAGGCGGATGAACAGCGCTGATAGGACGCCGATGGCGGCGATGCCGACCAGGATCAGGTGCTTCGCCGCATCATTGTGGATCTCCTGCGAGACATACGAACCGATGATCGTGCCGCCGATCAGTCCTAGGGCGAGGGCAGCATTGATCGCTCCACTGACCATGGTGTTGCTGTGGCCTGAGGCCAGCGCAAGCAGCGGCACGATCTTGCCACGAGCGGCACAGGCTGCGCCATAGGACACACCGATGAAGCAGGCCCACAGCCAGGGGTTGCTCCACAAGGCCATCAGGCAGCCAAAACCCACCGCCGCGGTGGACACGGCGAACAGGCGGTCGCAGCGCCAGGTACCGGCCAGCGGACCATTAATTGGGAAGCCTATGAGCAGGCCGAAGGTCAGCACGACGCTCATCGACTGCGAGACCGCCTCCTGCAGGCCGCCACGCTGATGGCACGCCAGCACCACATCACGCAGCCATTGCCAGGGCAGGGCATCCAGCGACCCGGCTGCGGTCGGATCCCAATCAAGGGCGATGCGGCCAATGAGGACGAACTTCAGGGCTGCGAAGCCACAGCCAACCATGAAGGTGGTGGCTATTGCGGGTACCAGGCTTGGGCGGGCGCTGGATGGGGCTGCTGCCATGAAGGCGCGGAGTCTCGTGGTCGTGTCGCGGTGTCCACCTGATTACCCGTGGTTGCCAGGCCCGGCGGTTGCCCACCATCCCCGACCAACGGAGGCAGCATGCAGGTCCTGGTCGTCGGTGGAGGCGGGCGCGAGCACGCCTTGGCGTGGAAACTCAAGCAGAGCCCAAAGGTCGACGCGGTATTTGTTGCCCCGGGTAATCCCGGCACGGCGCGGATCGCGACGAATGTCGCCATCAAGGCAGAAGACATCGAGGGGCTGCTGCGTTTTGCTATCCAGCAGCGCATCGACCTGACCGTGGTCGGTCCCGAGGTTCCGTTGACCCTCGGCATCGTCGACCTGTTCAAGGAAAAGGGCCTGAAGTGCTGGGGACCCTCCAAGGCGGCCGCCCGCCTGGAAGGTTCCAAAGTCGACATGAAGGAGTTCCTGCGTCGACACAACATCCCGACGGCACGTTTCCACGCCTTCACCAAAAGCGCCGACGCGATCGCCCATATCCGCGAGATTGATGGGCCCTGCGTGGTCAAGACCGACGGACTCGCCGCCGGCAAAGGCGTGACCGTCGCCAAGGGGACCGAGGAGGCGATCGACGCCGTGGTCCGCATGATGGAAAAGCACGAATTCGGCAAGGAGGCCGGCTCGCGTGTGGTGGTTGAAGAACTCCTACGCGGCGAGGAGATTTCGGTCTTCGCCTTCTGCGATGGGCACAATGCGGTCATGCTCGACCTGGTGCAGGACCACAAGCAGGTCTTCGATGGTGACGAGGGTCCGAACACTGGCGGGATGGGGGCCTTCTCCCCGGTTCCCGGGCTGGTCAACACGCGCACCGAAGACGAGATCGTCCGCCGCATCGTCGTGCCGACGATGTCCGGACTGGTTCATGAAGGCCGGCCCTACGTCGGTCTGCTCTACATGGGTCTGATGCTGACCGACGCCGGTCCGAAGGTGCTGGAATACAACGTGCGTTTTGGCGACCCGGAATGCCAGGCACTGATGCCTCGTCTCAAGAGCGATCTGGCCGAGATCTGCCTGGCCTCGCTTGACGGGCGGCTTGACCAGTTGGACCTCGAGTGGGACCCTCGCACCGCAGTATGCGTGACCTTGGCCAGCGGCGGCTATCCAGGCGACTTCAAGGCAGGATTGAGCGTGGAGGGCATACCAGCGGCGGAAGGTCGTGGCGCTGTGATCTTCCATGCCGGTACCAAAGAGAAGGATGGCGAACTCCTGACTGCCGGCGGCCGGGTCCTGTCGGTGGTTGGTCTGGGTGTCGATCTGGACCAGGCCCGCGATATCGCCTATGCCGGCTGCGATGCGATCAGCTTCCACGGCAAGCACTGCCGGCGTGACATCGGCAAGCGCAAGGAAGCCAGGAAAAAGGCCTGAGCAGTATGCGCATCCTCTGCGTCTGCACCGGCAACACCTGTCGAAGCCCGATGATGGCGGTGTTGCTGGACGCTGCATTGCGCAGGGCTGGGCTGACTGCAACAGTGGAAAGCGCAGGAACTGGAGCACACCACGGCGACCCTCCCTCGGCGAGCGCACGTGCGGCCATGTCCCGGCGTATGCTTGATTTGTCGGGACACCGTAGCCGGCCGGTTGACAGTCTCGACGTAGCCGTGTTTGATCGTATGTACACGGTCAGCTCACGACATGCCGCTTACGTACGTTCTCTTGGGGTACCCGCAGCAAGGATCCATGTCGTCGCAGCGGATCGCGGCGGCGTTCAGGACCCGTTTGGCGGCGATGATGCAGTGTACGAGGAGACCGCTAGAACTCTGGAACACGAAGTCTCCCTGATCGTCGCAAGTCTGTCTGATCAACACTGATTGGCAGTTTCCAAACAGCGGATGATAGCCATAACGGGGCCGTGGCGACCAAGGACGACCTACAACTACCGTTGACGGTGGACAGCTTCGCCATCACCCGGCCATTGGGTGCAGGCGCCATGGGACTTGTCTATCTCGCTAACGACGTGCTGACCAAGCGCGCCGTGGCGGTCAAGGTGATGAGTCGACAGCTGCTTGGTAATAAGCGTGCCGAAGATAGATTCCGCCGCGAAATAGCTGCCATGGGTCAACTGCGGCATGCGGGCATCCCCTTCTTTGCCGGATATGGAGACATGCCCGACGGCAGGCCGTACCTGGCGATGGAATTCGTCAACGGTCATCCGCTCGATGCTTTTGTGACCGAAGGCAAACCATTGCCGGAGGACCTCGCGCTGTGGGTCGCGATCCGACTTGCCGACGTGATCGGTTTCTGCAATCGCGAGTCGGGTATGATCCATCGCGACCTGAAACCCAGTAATGTGATGGTCGACCTCGTCGACCTACCTGGCCTCTGTGAGCAGTCCCAGATCAGAGTCATCGATTTCGGGCTGGCCTCCTACATCGACTTCCGCGACTGGGATGACTTCAGCCTGGATACCTATCAGCGGGCCGGGGCTGGGACGATGGCAGGTGAAGTCATGGGAACGCCGGCCTACATGAGTCCCGAGCAGATCCGCGGCGAAGAGCTGACTTTCCAGAGCGACATGTACGCCATGGGATCGATCCTGTTCTTCCTACTGACAGGACGCGCTCCGTACGTCGGATCAAGCGCTGGTGTGGTGATGGCAGCCCATCTGGATTCGCCAGTCCCAGATCCGTCACGCCTAGCAGACGTGCGACCCGCGACCGTTGCCGTGGTCCAGCGGGCGATGGCCAAGAGTCCGGGGGCGCGGTTCCGTTCCTATCAGCAGTTCATCGCCAATCTGCAAGCTGCGCGCTACGCATCTGGTCAGGCCACCAAGCGTGTCACCCGTGGATACAGCGCTCCGCAGACAGATGCCCGCCAACAGCCGAGTACCAGCGGAACCGAGACCGCCCACGAAGTGCCCGCCAGCGCAACCTGGAAGAAACCCGATCAACCGGCTCAACCGCCACCGCCGGGCAGTTCCGGTTCAGCTGGCTGGTCCCGGCCGGTCGCCGAGCCGATCACGACCAGCAGTTGGAAGCGCCCGGTGAAGACGCCACCGCCTGCTGGCCAGCCGATCACCACGAGCAGTTGGAGACGCCCTGTGGAGACGCCGTTACCGAATCAGGCGCCGCCTTCTGCAGCTCTCGAACCGGCCGCTACGATGAGCTCGTCGTGGATCCATCGGGCGGTTGCCATTCCGCCAGTTCCGGTGCAGCCAATGGTTGATCCGTCGACCAACGATGAATTCCCAACGACTCCCGCCCAGGTTCCGCTCCAGGTTACCAAGGATGTACCTAGTTCCTCGCGCTGGCGCCGACCAGTTCGTACCCCCCCGCCAGCTGATCCAGCATCCCCATGAGCGACCCCGTCGACGGCGCCCGGGCCGCCATCGATGCCGTTCACGCCGAGGATCCGGAAACCAGGGCGGGACGTCCGGCTGAACTTGTCTACGCGGATGCGGTCGAAGCCTGGGTGGTACGACTGGTGCCAGCCGCCTCGGCCACCCTGCGTCTGGCGGCGCGCGCTCAGCATCTGCGCCGGTGGGCGTTGCCGCGCAGCGACTATCCGATGGACCGGGTCGGCTATCATTGCTGGCGAACCGAGCAGTACCGACGACAGGGGGCTTTGGCCCGGCAGCTATGCGTGACCGCCGGTTTGGCCGAGGACGAGGCCCAGCGCATCGACGACCTGGTCGCCAAGCGCCGACTACGCGAACCTGATGGCCAAGCCGTCGAGGACGCCGCCTGTCTGGTCTTCCTGAGCAGCGAAATCGCCGGATTTGCGGCGGGACACGCCGATTACACGCCAGAACGCTACATCGACATCCTGCGCAAGACGATGCGGAAGATGAGCGCAGCCGGACGCGAGGCGGCCCTCGGCCTGTCGCTCCCCGAGCCATTTGCCGGACTGGTCCTCGCCGCCGCTACGTCGTTGCGGAACGAACCGCCCGCCTAGTATCTTCTTCCCACCAGCCCGGGTGGCGGAATGGCAGACGCAGCGGTTTCAAAAACCGCCCACCGCAAGGTGATGGGGGTTCGAGTCCCCCCCTGGGCACCATGGTAAAAGTAGAGTGTTTTGAAGAAAATGCAGGGCGCAGATGGTGGGGTACGTCAAACAGAGTTGGCCGTGTGCCCCGGCCGCGGTGCTCATCCATGCTGGGGCACAGGCTACAGAGCTGACCGGAGAGCCGCTGTGATACAACTCGGCCACCGGTCGACTTCCAGGTCTGGTGTTTCCCCGCCGGTCCGACCATCAGGCGATCTGTGCGCGACTGGCCGCAGCCGGGATCGTATGCGGCTGATCCTGCTGGCCGCCCTGCCTGTGCGAGCCTGCCGCGGACGAGGTCCGAGGCCGAACCATGTCCACCTTGCGCTCTAGGCGATCAAGCCGCTGGAAGATGGTCGGCAGAATCCGGATCTACCATGCCAGCTTGATGAATCGCGGACGTTCGTACCTGCGTTGACCCTGTCGCAACGACCACTTAGGCCGGCGATGGCGGGATGGGTACAAGTCCTGACTGTCCGGATGGCCGAACGATTTACCGTACCCGCATGAACCGCACCGCATTTAGCCATGCTGATGAAATCCAACTGCGCCTCAGTGAGGCAGCTGACAACGGACGTGTACGCCGCTTTATGTCCGGCGATGCCGCCTCACGCCTTGATGGGCTCATCTGCGATCTTCAGGCATCCCAGCGCGACCTCGCAACACTGCTGCGTCGGAAGTCGTCCCCCCGCTCGCTGGAAGCCAGATCGGGCCGTGATGACATGGACGGGGCCTCGGCTGACTAACGCCAGGTGAACGTGGGTTAGGTTTCGGCACTACTCCCGATTGGAAGGAGTTCGTCCGCACCCTCCCTGTTTGCTTGAGCACATATCAGAACACCATGCGGTCATGGACCTGACTCGCGAACTGACGGTCGCTCGAATTGCGGCACGGACCGCAGGCAGTGAGGCGCTGCGCCTGCAGCACGGCGTGCCCAGTGAGACCAAGGCGGATGGATCACCAGTTTCAGCAGGAGATTTGGCTGCTGATCGCATCATCAGTGATACGCTCAAGGCGGCCTTTCCTGCCGACGCAATATTCTCTGAGGAGGTCGTCGATAGTCCGCTCCGGCAGGACAATCGTCGTCTGTGGATCATCGATCCGATAGATGGCACCCGCAGCTACGTCAGCGGCGGTGAAGAATGGTGCATCCAGATCGCCTTAGCTATTGATGGCGTCGCCGTGCTTGGCGTGCTCGACCTGCCGTCGCGTGGGATCAGCGTGTGGGCGGCGGCCGGGATCGGCGGCGGGGTGGCGGACGCCCATGGCGAGCGGGTTCTCCGTCCGGTGGACGGGGTGCGCGACATTCTTGCTGGTGGTACCAGCGAGCGCAATCGCGCCGCCTTGGCACGGGTCATAGCAGCCTTGCCTGAGTTCACCTACCAACCAGCGCAATCGGTCGGGGTGAAGGCGGCGCAGATCCTGCTCGGCGAGGCGGATCTGTTCGTTCACGCCCGCAGCATCGCTGAATGGGACGGGGCCGCTCCAGCCGCGGTACTCGTCCATGCAGGGGCGCAGGCCACCGATCTAACCGGTGAGCCGCTGCGATTCAATTCGGCCGCAGGTCGTGTGCCTGGGCTGGTGTTCTCCCGCCGTTGCGACCATCATGCCCTCTGCGCTCGCCTGGCTGCGGCCGGGATCGCATGCGACTGATCGTCCTCGTCCTGATGGCTATGCTGGCCTCGGCATGTTCCACCCGCCCTGCAACAGCCTGGCAACCGGCTGCAGCCGAAGTGGTTGCTTGGTGGGTCGAAGATGTCGCGCACGGACTGCCTCGGGTGCCGGGCGAAATCGCTCTGGTTGACGCCGGACCCAGCGATGCCGCCATTGCTCGGTGGGCGAGCGGGTCCAACGTGTCCGGTCGTTGGATCCCGCCGGTGCAGTTGGCCTCCCGACGTACACGCTGGCCAGCCTTGGCTGCAGCCTTGTCAGAAGGTACGGTGCTGCGGTGGGACGCTGACGGCCTAGTGGTTCCGGCGCGGACGGTCACGCCCTCCCGGCGAACCGAAATCGAGACTCTGGTCGACAGCGAGAACGCCGATCGGAGATTCCTCGATGGTCTGATCCTGGTTTTGGGTTCACCTGACCCGCAGGTCGAACGCATCTACCGCCACGCGATCCAATCAGCTAGACGCATCCATGAAGACCCATCAGTCGCACACGCAGCGTCGTTGGTCGACCCCGCGCGTTGAATTGACGATCCGGCTCAGAGGCTTCAAGCCATGGCCGACGCACCACTCATCGCCTCGCTCCTCGAACTGATCCGCCGCACCTCGTCGGAACTGCCCGCCGATGTGCAGGCCAAGGTCGCATCCGGGGCAGCGGTCGAAGAGGCTGGCTCGAACGCCGCCTACGCCTTTCAGGTGGTGCAGGATAACATCACCCTGGCCTGCCAGAAAAGCAGTCCGCTGTGCCAGGACACCGGATCTATCCTGGTCTATGTGCATACTCCGGTGGGATATGACCAGATTGCCTTCCACGAGGCGTTCGTCGAAGCGGTGAAACAGGCCACGGTAAAGGGTTTCCTCCGCCAGAACTCGGTCGACAGCATCACCGGCGCCAACAGCGGCAACAATGTCGGCCCCGGCACCCCAGACCTACATTTCCACCAGTGGCGCAAGGATCACGTCGAGGTTGTGCTGATGCTCAAGGGTGGCGGCTGCGAGAACGTCGGGGCCACCTACACCCTGCCGAATCCTAAGCTTGGTGGTCGCGACCTGGCAGGCGTCGAGAACGCCATCCTCGACTGTGTGCTGCAGGCCCAGGGCCAGGGTTGCGGCCCCGGTATTCTCGGTGTCGGCATCGGTGGAGACCGGGTCAGCGGCATGGCGTGCGCGAAGACGCAATTCCTCCGCCGCCTCGACGACACCAACGCCGACCCGGTCCTCTCCGACCTAGAACAGCGGGTGGTGACCAAGGCCAACCAGAGCGGCATCGGCCCGATGGGTTTTGGCGGTAAGACAACGCTGCTCGGATGCAAAGTCGGCAAACTCAACCGTGTTCCGGCCAGCTTCTTCGTCGCCATCAGCTACATGTGCTGGGCCTTCCGCCGACAGGGCGTCGACTTGCGTGTCGATGGCTCGATCACCCGCTGGATCTACTGAGGTACTCATGGCACTCATCCAGCTCACCACGCCGCTCACCGACGAGGTCGCCCGTTCGCTGCATCTCGGCGACACGGTTGAAATCACCGGCCGCCTCTACACCGGCCGCGATGCGGTACACCACCGCATCCATAAGGGCGAGAAGCCGCCAGTCGATTTGCGTGGTGGCATCATCTACCACTGTGGACCGGTGATGGTCCAAGAGAGCGGTCGTTGGGTCTGCCGCGCCGCCGGTCCGACCACCAGCTCACGCGAAGAACCGTACCAGTGGGAGGTCATGCGGGATCACGGTATCCGTGGCGTGATCGGGAAGGGTGGCATGGGTCCGAAGACGCTCGCCGGCTGCAAGGAATACGGCTGCGTCTATCTGCATGCCATCGGCGGAGCTGCACAGGTCTATGCCGAGCGGATCACCCGTGTCGACGGCGTCGATTGGATGGACCTCGGCAGCCCCGAAGCAATCTGGCATCTGTGGGTCGAACGGTTCCCGGCGATCGTGACAATGGACGCGCACGGCCGTTCGCTGCATAAGGATCTGCTCGAAACCAGCACTAAGGCGATCCAGGCGCTGCAGGCGTAGATTCAGGCAGCCTTGGCCGCACGGGTCAGCCCGCCGACGGCCAAGCGTTCGCCGAGGGTGAAGCGCAGGACGTCGTCGTTGCGCCTGCTGCCTAGCAACATGGATAACCCTGATTGGCGCGTTGCCGACGCCAGCCGAATGCTGTCTGTGGTGTGGGTCTGCGTCTGCGTCTGCGTGCTGATGGTCGTGGATTCCATGGCGGCTCCGATCTGCTGGTCATGGTGTGCATCGGGAGCATGCTGGCGAGTTTGGAGCCGGTGCGTTCCTGCGCATGGGCGTGCAGGCGTGCGCACGCGATGGGGTTCTCGTGGGTCAGCAGCGGTCACCAGCCGGGATCAGACGGTTGCGGCAATCCGTTGTTCTGCAGCCAAATCGGTTCCGAGGATGCCGGGATCGTCGCTGCCGACGACCAAGCGTACCCGCGCAGTGCGCAGTCGTCCGATCCCATGGGCGGACACTGGTGCGCCGCTGACCACCCGGTTGGAAGTCGGACAGACTTCCACGGTACGTTTGGCCGAAACGATTCGTGCCAGCACCACCTCCTGGCAAGCGCGCAACAGGCCGGGATCGGTCGGTTCAGCGGCGAGTTGGCTGGCGTCGTCGCGGCCTTGCAGATCCGCCACGGCGGTATCGAGCGCGTCCACATCCAAGTCCAGGCTGTCGGCCTGCCACTGCAGCCAACGCAGGCGTTCCCGGCGTTCGTCGCAACGCTCCCAGACTGGCGTGGCTGGCCAGGCGGCGGGGTCCAGACGGGCGGCCAGAGCATGGCCAAGCCGGTCGGTGCCAACCGCCACGGCGTCCCATACCCTTCGGACAGCGGTCAGCGGCTGGATCGCGCGCAGCTGTTCGCCGACATGCATGAGCAGTTCGAGCCGGCGGTCCTTGTGGGTGGCGTTCCAGGCAGCGATCGCTGCTGCTAGGGGGGCGTGCCGAGCAGGCTCGTCCTCGATGCCGCACAGGTCGATGCCGGTGATCAGCGCATGCCGGGAAGCGGCGGCCGCGACCAACGGCCAGTGGCGCAGGGGGTCGGCCCTGGGTAGCGAAATGGCCAGCTGCAGACCACGTCGAGCCGCACTGCGGGCAAGGTGTTCGAGGGCGGCCTCGACCCAGACGGTGGTCGCAGTACCCGGCACCAGAATACGGGCCTGCGCCGGACCGCGGACCGCGACCAGGGCGCATACCAGATCAATCTCGTCAGCGGTGTTCTGATCCCAGCGGTCGTGGCGTCCGCTGGCCCAACGGCTGCAGGCCACGACCAGATCGTAGCGGGCCTGGAACGCGGCGAAGCCTGCCGGTCCGTGCTGCAGGGCACTGGACAGTTCGTCATCCGCATCGATTTCACCGTTGTTATGCCGCCGGGCGAGAGTTGCGAAGTCCGGTGGCGACAGCCCGGCATCACGCCAGCGTCCGGCCAGCCAGGCCCAGTCGACGGCGTGTCCGCGGGCCAGATCCAGCGCCTGGCCAGGACTCAAAGCACCAAACAGGTGCAGGTGCGGATCCATCAGAAATCGCAGATCCGGACAGGTTCGAACCCGATCAGGTCGCACGAGGCGCAACGATATTGCACGCCACTTATGTCGCCCTCAACCCGGGCTGGGCCGATGTTCTGGCCGTGTAGATGGCCGTAGACGCACCAGCTGGCCCGAGCTGCGGTGATCAGCGGGCTGAAGCGGCTGCTGCGTTTGCCAGGTGCGACAGGTGGGTAGTGGAAGACGCAGATGCGCAGGGCGGCGGGTGTCCCGGATTCGGCATCGAGCCGGTCCAACTCGGCGATCGACAGCTTCAGTTCGTTCTCCTCGCGTTCCAGCCAGGCATCAACCTCGACCTGGGTGCGGGTGTCGCCGTAGCGGGTTAGCGGGGCAAAATCGCCGCCGCGGGCGCCAAAGAAACCGACTGGGCCGATGCGTGCTGCACATTTCTTGATCGCGACCATGCGTGGCGGAAGCAGGGCCGCCATCGCCTTGCGCGTTCCCGGCCACCAGTAGTCGTGGTTGCCCTTGGCGATGACCTTCCAGCCCGGCCGGGCCCCAACCCAATCGAGGTCGAGCTTCGCCTCGGCCGGCTTCATCGCCCAGCTGAGGTCGCCCGGCGACAGGACGATGTCCTCGGGGCCTACCAGACGGTCCCAGGATTCAGCCATGCGCTCATGGTGGCGCTCCCAGCGCTCACCGAACACGTCCATCGGCTTGGCCCCGGACAGGGAGAGGTGGAGGTCGGACAGGGCCCAGATCACCGGCATGTCGGAGGGTCGCAGTTGCGTGCGCCAGGTCAAAGCAGATGCGTGGAGCGATTGATCGTTCCATGAAGGTCCAGTGAACATCGGTGACCCTTTGACATGCCCTCCCAGAGCCAACATCCCGTCCATGGCCCGCAAACTTCCCGCAAACCGCCTGGGCGTCGACCTCGGTGGAACCAAGATCCATGTCGTGGTAATCAACCCCAAGGGTAAGGTGGTCGGTTCGGCCCGAACGGCGACCAAAGGCGAGCGCGGCTACGCTCAAGTCGTCGAGCGGGTCGCCCGCACCGCCTTGGAAGCCCTCGACGATGCCGATGTCAAACGCTCGGCAGTCCGGGTCTGCGGCATCGGCGCCCCCGGTCCAGTCGACCACGAACGTGGCGTCATGCACATGGCCCCGAATTTGGGCTGGGCCGAGAAGCCGCTGGCCCGCGATCTGGGCAAGCTGTTAGGCATGCGCGTGGTTCTGGGCAACGACGTCAACTGTGGCGCGCTAGGCGAAGTGGCGCACGGAGCTGCGCGTGATGCGCGCAGTGCAGTGGCCGCCTTCGTCGGGACCGGCCTTGGCGGCGCCGTGGTCCTGGATGGCAACGTGGTCAACGGTGCACATGGCTATGGCGGCGAGATCGGCCACATCCCGTCTCCGTTCGGTCAGGGGCTGTGTGGCTGCGGGCGGCGCGGATGTCTGGAGACGGTGGCGAGCAAGACGGGTGTGGTCAGGCTGATCAACGAAGCCATCGCCCAGGGCACTAAGGCCAAGATTGTCGTCGACGGCACCATGAAGTCGTCGACCATTGCCCTGGCATTGGCCGATGGCTGCCCAGTGACCACCGCGGCGGTGGCGCAGCTGACCGAGGCCCTGGCCTGGGGTCTGTGCGTCATCGGGAACATCGTGGATCCTGAGGTGTTCATCCTGGGAGGTGGCCTTGCCGAGGCGCTCGGCAAGCCGTTCCTGCCCAAGGTCGCCGCCCTGATGGCCGAGACCTCGGTCCTGTATCGCCGACAGAAGCCCCGCTTGGTCTTGGCTGAACTCGGGGACGACGCGGTGGCTGTCGGCGCCGCGGTGATGGCTGGACGAAGCTCATGAGAGCGTCCACCAAACGTATGCGCAAGGCCCCAGTGGCCGGCCGGCCAGTCGCCGTGATCGACTGTGGCACCAGCGCGGTACGCGCCCTGCTGGTCGAGATCAAGCCGGACGGCCCGCGCACGCTCGAGGACATCGTCTGCCCGGTCGACCTCGGCGTCGGCTTGACCGGAGGCAAGCTGTCACATGAGGTCATGGCCGAGGTGATCGAGGCCATTGCCGGCATCCGCAAGGCGATGCAGGCCTATGGCATCGAGCAGATCCGAGCCGTGGCCACCAGTGGCGTGCGTGAATCTGCCAATGGCGACGTGCTGATCGAGCGGGTGCGCGCCGCTACCGGCGTCGAGCTGGAACCGATCGATGGCGCGGAAGAGGCCAGATTGTACTACGCTGGCCTTGACGCGCTGTTGCGGCGATGTGGCGATGGACACCGCAAGGGCCACTCCCTGCTGATCGAGGTCGGCGGCGGTGGTACCGTCCTTGGTTTGGTTCGCGACGGCAAACTGGTGCGTTCGTCCGACGAACACTATGGCACAGTGCGCGTGTTCGAACGCTTCTCGGCGATGCGCGACAGCGGCGACTATGCCGTCTCGATTGATCGCGATGCCCAGGGCGCCGCCCGCATGATGCTGGTGCGCTATCCGGTCGACCGGATCGGCGCAGTCTATGCAAATGGTGGTGATGTCCGACGGCTTCTGGCGCTGATTCGCCCTGGTGCCAGTGATCCGGTGGAAGCCCTGCCGGCGACCGGCCTCCGTCGCTGGTACGATGTCGTAAAGGGGCTGTCCCACCGGGCGCGCGCCGAGAAGTGCGGCTGCGATACGCGCGGCGCTGACCTGCTGCTGCCGGCTGCAGCCATTTTGCTGCATGTCTGCCAGATCACCGGACGCGACGAAGTGCTGGTGCCGCGAACGACCCTTCGTGATGGCCTGTTGGCTGATCTGCTACCGGGCGCACAGGGCCCCCATCACCTCGATCGCGATCACCTTATCGTCGAGGCCCATGCCTTGGTCGAACGCTTCGGCGGTGACCTCGCGTATGCCGAGAACACCGCCAGCCTGGGGGTACAGATCTTCGACCAGACGCGCACGCTGCATGGACTGGGCAAGCGCGAGCGCGCCTTGCTCGAGTTCGCCGCGTTGGTCCACGATATCGGCGCCTACATCAATGTACGCGAACGTCACAAGCACACGCTCTACATCCTCGATCATACCGACATCGCCGGGCTGACCGCCGAGGAGAAACGCATTGTTGGACAGATCGCGCGCTATCACCGGCGCAGCGCTCCCCAGCCGCATCATGACGCTTTCCAGGCTCTCGATCGGCGCAGCAAAGTCGTGGTTGCCCAGTTGGCCAGCATTCTACGCATCGTCTACGCCCTCGATGTCGAACGCAGCCAGCGCATCAAGCGGGTACGCTGCGACCTGGTTCCGGGACGGCTACTCATCCGCGTCGACCGTCGCCAGATCGCCCTCGAACGCAATGCCATTGAGGAGAAGAAGCGCATGTTCGAGGAGACCTTCGGTTTGCGCGTCGACGTCATTCCGCGAGAAGGGGAATAATCATGCCCAAAGCTACGTCGGTCTTCCGCAACGAGGGGCGTGCCGTTCTTGACACCAGCCGCTACCAGCATCGCGAGCTGAGCTGGTTGGCTTTCAATCGCCGGGTGCTCGAAGAGGCTCTCGACGACCAGGTTCCGCTAGTCGAGCGAGCCAAATTCCTCGCCATCGTCAGTTCGAACCTTGACGAATTTGTGATGGTTCGGGTTGCCGAGCTGGGTGGCCTGTCCAAGGGCAAGGGTCCCGAAGCGGACGACGCCCGCGACCTGCTGGCGCGCATCCGCACCGGCATGCGTGGCATGGTCGCCGACCAGTACGCCTGCTGGCGTGACGAAGTCGCTCCGCATTTTGCTGAAGAGGGTGTTGTCATCGTCCCTCCGCAGTCTTGGAACGAGGTCGACAGCGAAACCCTGCGGGTGTTCTGGCGCGACCAGCTAGAGCCGGTGGTCACCCCGTTGGCGGTCGATCCGACGAGGCCGTTCCCGATCATCCCGAATCGTTCCATCACCGTCGCCGTGCAGCTCGCCTCGGATGATGGCGAAATCCGCAACGCCATCGTCACGTTGCCGCGGGAAAGCCGCCTGGTCGCCCTGGTCAGGACGCCGGGCACCTTCGCGCTGCTCGAAGATGTACTGATGCACCACCTGGATGCGTTGTTCCCTGGTCATCGCATCGCCTCCCGCTGCCTCTTCCGCGTGACCCGTGACGGCGCCATCGACATCGACGAGGAGCAGTCGGCAGATCTGCTGAGCGATCTTGAGCAGGAGGTATTCGACCGCGAACGTGGTGATCCGGTCCGCCTAGAAGTGGTCGAGGGCGGTGATCCGATACTGCGCGCCTGGCTGGTTCAGCGTCTTGAGCTGGATGATGAGTCGGTCACCACCGTCGGTGGTCCGTTGGATCTGACCTTCCTTTTCGGGATTGGCGAGCGACTCGACCAAGGTCCGCGCGGTCCCCGGGCCGACCTGCGAGATGCTCCGTTGCCGGTACTGCAGCATCCTGCCGACTGGGATGATCCGTGGGCTACGATCATTGCGGGCGACATCCTGCTGCACCATCCCTACCAGAGCTTCCAACGTGTGGTCGAGCTGGTCGAACGCGCGGCTGGTGATTCGCGCGTCCTGGCGATCAAGCAGACGCTTTACCGGGTCAGCGGCAATTCGCCGATCGTGCGGGCGCTCGCCCGGGCTGCCCGTTCGGGCAAGCAGGTCACCGTCCTGATCGAGCTAAAAGCCCGGTTCGACGAGGCTGCCAACATTCGCTGGGCCCGGGAGCTTGAAGACGCTGGCGCGCATGTCATCTACGGCCTGGTCGGCTACAAGGTGCATGGAAAGCTGCTGCTGATCGTCCGCCGCGACGAGGATGGGCTGCGCCGCTACTGCCACCTCGGCACAGGCAACTACAACGACAAGACGGCCCGGCTGTACACCGACCTCTCGTACATGACCGCCAACGAGGCGGTTGGTCGCGACGTCGCCGCATTGTTCAACATGCTGACCGGCTATAGCCGCCCCCCTGAGCTGGAACGCCTGTGGGTCAGCCCGCTGACCATGCGCACCAACATGGTGGCGGCAATCCGCCGTGAGGCAGCCAACGCCAAGGCTGGCAAAAAGGCCTCGGTCATCGCCAAGTTCAATGCCCTGGTCGATGAGACAATCTGCGACGAGCTGTACGCCGCCTCCAAAGCCGGAGTGGAGATCGACCTGATCGTGCGTGGCATGTGCATTCTGCGCGCCGGGGTGAAGGGCCTGTCCGAGCGCATTCGCGTCCATTCGCTGATCGGCCGCCTGCTCGAACATTCGCGCATCTACCGCTTCGAGAATGATGGCGATCCGCAATACCTGATAGCTTCGGCTGATTGGATGACCAGGAACCTTGATCGCCGCGTGGAAAGCGCGGTGCTCATCGACGATCCACGCCTGACCGCGCGGCTTCAGACCATTCTCGACAGCTGCCTCGAGGATGATTGCGGGGTCCGCGATCTGCAGCCAGACGGCACGTATGTCCGGCGTCGTCCAGGCAAGGCCGGCGTTTCGCGCAATGCCTTCCTGCGCCTGGTCGATGAAGCCGCTGCCCAGGGAAGCGCTTCGTTGCAGGATGCAACTGCCCCGACTTTCCGGCCCAGGCGCAAGGGTGATCGCACCCGCCGTTGAGCTCCGCCGATTGTCACCAGCATGTCCGCCCATGCGTCCCATGCTGCTCGCCCTTCTTTCCATCCTGGTGTTCGCCGCTGATCCGGCGGCGGTGATCCAGCCAGAACAGGCGGTGTCGGCAGGGCAGCTGCCGCAGGCCGTGGAATCGCCGCTTTCACCGGTTAAGACAGACAGTCCGCGCGATACCATGCGCTCGTTCATGCATGCCATGGACCGCCATGTCCAGGCCCTCCGTAACCGCGACAGCCAGGCGGATGCCTGGCTGGACGATGCCGTCCGCTGCCTCGACCTCAGCGGCACGAATGTGGTGGGGAGGGATGCAGCCGGTCGTGATGCGGCCCGTTTCCTGAAGGAAGTCATCGATCGGGTCATCGTCATCGACTACGACAAGATCCCAGCCGAATCGGATGCCCCTCGCTGGCGGCTGCGAGGCAGCGAGATCGCCATGCACAAGGTGGAATCCGGTGATCGCAAGGATGAATACCTGTTCAATCCGGACACCGTGGCGCGGGCCAAGACCTTCTTCTCCAAGGTGCGTGAACTGCCGCTGCTTCCCGACACCCTGGGCGGCGGTTTTGATTCGCCCTGGCAGGAACAGGTGGTGCCCAACTCCCTCAAGTCCGAGTTCTTCGGCGTCGCCTACTGGCAATGGCTGCTCATCGGTGCGTTGATCTTTGTCGGCTTGGTCATGCGCCTGGTGGTGCGGGCCGCGGGTTTCGTGATCAAGCAGGCGACCAAACGGACAGCGGCGACCTGGGACGATGAGCTGGTCGAGGCGATGATCGGCCCTGTCACGCATATGGGCACCACCGGCGTGTGGTTCGCTTCGATCCATCTCCTTGGCATCACCGGCAGTGCTTACGCGGTCATCGCGTTCCTGATCAAGGGGGCATTCTTCATCAACCTGGCCTACTTGGCCTACAAACTGGCTGGGTTCATCGGCAACCAGGCCGAACGTCACGTCCAGGCTCGAAATCAGGACCTCAACCAGGGTCTCCTCTCGCTGCTCAAACAGACCCTCAAGATCCTTGCTTTGGTGTTCTGTTTGCTGCTGGGTGCGCAGAACATGGGCATGGATGTCGCCAGCCTGATTGCCGGTCTCGGCATCGGCGGTCTCGCCTTCGCTCTCGCCGCCAAGGACACCCTCGCCAACCTGTTTGGCTCGGTGATGATCATGCTCGACCGGCCATTCCGCCTCGGTGACTACATCATCGCCAAGGGTGTCGAAGGTACGGTCGAGCAGATCGGTTTCCGTTGCACGCGCATCCGCACCCTCAGCAATTCGCTGACCTCGGTGCCAAATTCCGAGTTGGTACTCGCCAACATCGACAATCTGGGCATGCGCAAGCATCGCCGCATCCGTGAGGTCTTCGGCCTCGTCTACGGAACCCCGCCCGAGCAGATTGATGCCTTCTGCAAGGGGCTGCGGGACATCCTATCCGCCCGGCCGGAGGCCAAGCACGACGCGATCTTGGTTCAATTCAGCGCCCTTGGTTCCTCGGCCCTAGAGATCACGGCGAACTATCACCTGCTGTGCTCTACCTGGGCCGAGGAGATGGCGGTCCATCATGCCATCCTCAACGATGTTCTGCGGATGTCGGCCGGCTTGGGACTCAGTTTCGCCTTCCCGACCCAGACCCTGCACATTGAAAGCCTGCCAGCGCCGGTCCCGGCCATCGTCAGGTAAAGGCTTGCCAAAACGGTGGATGTCGAGACATTCCTCGCCCGTCGGCTCCCATCATCTAGAGGCCTAGGATACCGGATTTTCATTCCGGCGACAGGGGTTCAAATCCCCTTGGGAGTACTAGAGTTAGGCGAACCGGCCGGGGTGATATCCCAAACATATCCCCCCGGCCGGGGACCTACTCGGCCCCCATCCGCTGCCGCTGCTCCTGGGCCCGCCGCTTCAATTCCGCCCGCTGTTCGGCCGTCCCGCCATCCCGGCCGGCTGCTGGTAGCTGCCTCCGTTCGGCCGATCGGCTTCCTCCGACGCGGCCCGTTGTGATACACATCACCGTGATGCGTAATACGTCACGCTTGTGGTGTATATTTACATGGACTTACGTGGGCCACGATAATGGGTCCTCTGGGGGGGGCCGGGGACCCACGCGGTTACTCAATCGGACGCCTTCTTCACACAGAACTCACCAGTGCTGATAGTCATCAGAACGAACCGCTCTCCACCGGCCGTTGTCACTCCTGATGGATGGCAGTGAGTGGCGCCGGACCTTCCGGACGGCCGGCCGGGGTGGTGTGACGGTGGGGGCGGTCATGGCACCCCCCCATCGCCAGCTGGTGACGCATGGTGACGCATGGAAACCGTCTCTCTATATGCGTGTGAGGGAGACGCTTCTGATGCGTCACCATGCGTCACCATCAGAGCGTAGCGGCGGGCATCTTTGAACCGATGGACTGACACCACCGTGCGCAGGAAGGCCGCCAGCTCCCGGTCGTGCAGGTGCTGCATGCCGGCGTCGTAGGCTGCCAAGTCGTCCCGAATCGCCGCCAGCGTGGCCCAGCCCTGCCCGGGGACGATCCGGCCCGTACCGACGGCATCCTGCCACCAGGCGACCAAGCCAGTGGGCGTGTGCCCGTGGATCGGCACCGGCCCTAGCCCGCCGTTGGCCTGGAAGTCAGCGCAGCCGGCGAGAAGCCAAGCCAGGCAGGCACCGGCCAGGAGGTCGCGCTCCGGGCCCGGGGTCTTCAATGCCGCCATGATGCGCTCGTCAGGATCGGCAGGCGGTTGCAGCCCGGCCACGATCAGGCGTTCGGCGCAGGCGCGGTCCGGCGGGGTGGGTGCATCGTTCGACACCAGCACCAGCACCGGCGGGCGACCGTAGGTGAAGGCGCGGCCGTGCAGATGCTTGGTCCGCTGCTCGTCGCCACCGGACAGCCCCTTCACCTTGGGCCAGTCGAGGTGCGGTGAGACTTCCAGGCCGATGGCGAGGCGGATGCCGGCCATACCGGCGGCAAGTTCATGCTGATGAGCCCCCCGCCCACCATCCGCAGCGAACACTTCGGCCGGGATGATGCCGGCATGGTCGCCCAGTGCCGCCCTCAGGATCTTGGCCAACGTGCTCTTGCCGTCGCCACCAGGGCCATGAAGCCACAGCAGCCGGCGGTCGGCGCCCAGGCCGATTAGGGCCGAGCCCAGGAAGCGATGCACGGCCGGGTAGAGCGATCCGAGGCAATCGCGCAGATGCGCCTCGATCAACGGCCACACCGCACCGGACGTCGCCGGATCGACCGGACAGCATCGCGTGATCGATCGCGCCGGATCGTGCGGCACCGTCTCACCGCTCGCCAAGTCGAGGACGCCGGCCGGCGTGGCGATCAGCCCCGGTGGGTCCACCTCGTTGGCCAGGAGCATGCTGGGGAAGGCCGACAGCATGCTGGCGATCCCACGCATGGCGGCGGCGGATTCCAGGCGCGGCAAGCCCCTTACGTCGATTCGCCGCCCCTCCAAGCCCGACGCCAGGGCTCGGCGCACGGCGACTTGAAGTGGCAACGGGAGCTTGTTACCAGAGGCTTGCCAGTGGGTGCCGGTCCACAGCCACCAGCCGGCATCCGGCGTCGTGTCGCGCCAGCGCAGGCGCATGTTGAGGTTGGTCCCAGCCAGGTATTCAGCAATCGCAGCCTCGGTGCCTTCTGGTGAGTCGTTGGATTCTTGCCGGGGCTCGACCAGCGGCCCCGCGCGTCCCATGGCCTCCCCCATCACCTCCTGGAACTCGGCAACGGCTTGATCCATTCGGACCCCGCTGGCCAATTTAATCCACACCTCGGACGGGTCCTTGTGTGGCGCCAAATCCACAATCTTGATCCGGCCGGCAATGGGCGACTTCCGCAGCGATTCCAGCAACGTTTTGCCGCCGCCGTCGCGCTCGTTCACCACATAGACGGTGTCGATCCCGTCGAACGCACGGGGCGCGCGCCGTAACGCACCCTCGAACGACGATGCCCCAGGGACACCAAGAGCCGGAATGCCGGCGTGCCAGCAAGTGTGGCAATCAGATTCGCCTTCGACTAGGAGGAGGTTGCCAGCGTTGGGGCGGCCGATTCCATAAAAAGTCGGTTCGCTGTCGGCCTTCCATTCAAAGCGCCGGTCCAGATCAGACTTCTCGATGGCCTTGCGAATGCGGACGGCCTTGGCTCCTGGATAGGGAATCTCAATTGCCGCATGCCCGCGAAGTACGACGTCATTGACGCCGATATCGCGAAGGAAGGCGACGGGCAGGCACTTGGCGGCGGCGTACTGGGCAAGGGTGATGCTCACGGCCGACCCCCGACCACCCAATGTGGATGTCCGAGGTACAGCACTCGCGCGCCGGACCCGCGCAGGATGACTACGGTAGACTTATCGGAATGTGTCGGTATAAATGCCATTGCTGAACCTTTCACGTTCGGCGGTGTCGGACGGGGCCAGCGTGCAACCGCTGGCCTTCGTCGTCTCTAGGGACTTGGAACGGAACACATGCCGGGCGATAATGGGCGACGGCTCCGCAACCCGTCCAATCGGCATGCCACATGCGAAGCAACGCGCGGGTGATCCGGCGATGTCGGACCGCGTGAAGGCACTGCAAGAGCACTGCATGTAGTTGCGCGCAGCGGCTGGATCGGTCACGGCCGCGCCACCGGGCAGCCAGCGGCGACCCACGTGTCAGCCGCGTCTTCAGAAATCAGGAACCGTGGACGGCGGCCAACATGGCCGGCGCCGCGATCAACGCACGGCAGGGCGCCAGTGAGGCATGCCAGGCGGACGTTATCCGGACGGCATCGCGCCTTCAGCTTGGCGACTTCGTTTGCCGAAAGATTGCGGCTATGGGAGGTTTTCAGGGAGGTTTTCATGCCCCCCGGTATACCACAATCTCATGGTGTTTTGCCCCCTCATATAGTATATTGTTACTATGGCCAGTGCGGCGAACGACTGGTGGACCTTACTTGGAACCCTTGGCGTGTTCCCCGATTTTGCGTCAACGTGTTTCACAATGACGCTAAGATGCTTTGCAAGCTGCCTTGCTGCGCTGGTCACTTCGCCACCTTCACTTCCTGCGCTGGTCACTTCGCCACCTTCACTTCCTGCTGTTGCGCGCACAGCGTGATTTCCCCACGCGTCCAGTCCCGGACCGCGCCGCGCAACCGCGCCGCCGCCTGAGCGTAATGCTTGGTCATCTGCGCCCCGGCGTGACCCATCGCCAACTGGAGCGCCAGGCTGTCGATGCCGCAGGCGAGAGCGAGGCCGGCGAAGGTATGGCGCAGAGAATGGAAGCTGCGGTCATCACGTGCGATGATAAGCGCATCGAGGTGTTTCTGGAACGCTCGGCCGTGCTGTTGAGTGTCCCAGGTCCGCACCGTCTCCGACATCAAGTAGCCGTCAGCCTTGGGACGACATGCGGCCAGGATCGCGGCGAGCTCAGGCATCAGCAGGGCGCTCCTGCGCTTGTTCCGTTTGAGCTTGGCCCCTAATTCCCGTTCCTCATCAGTGGGCGGGTCAATGGCGATGAAGCCCTCGTCTTCGCCGTCGTGGATGTCAGACCAGCGGAGCCATGCGGCCTCGCGTAGTCGGAGCCCGGCGTACAAACCAAGTGCGACCATCATGCCGTAGGGGGCTTGGACAGAACGGTCCGAGGCCAGGAGACGGCACTGATCCAAGGTGAAGGTCGCTGGCGCGTCGAGCTCAGGAACGTCAACGATCAGGTCTTGGAATGGATTGCCCGGCAGGCGGTACAGGCGCCGGGCCGTGACCCCGACCGACCGCAGAAGGGCAGCGTAGCGGGCTCGGGTGATCGGGGCGGCGTCGATGGCGTCAACCATGGCTTGCGCCTTCGCTAGGGCATCCGTCTTGCGAAGGTCGTTGACCCCGGCCTTGATGGCGAGGTTGACGACTCGTTCCATCTCGTCTATGTGCCCCTCGCTGCGCCCTTCACGTCCAACAGATCGACCCCGGCGGGAGGTGGTGTCCTCAGACCCGCGAAGTTTCTTCAGATGGCTCTTGAGTACGTCGGCCAGCGGGACCGGTCGGGGCATGAAGTCGTCGCGCTCCATGTCGGCGCGGACCTTCAGCGACCACTGGACGCCTATGCTCCGGTCTTCGCTGGCGAAAGCCCGAGAGGCGACCTGACCGCGGACCTTCACCCGGTACCACCAGCGGCGACCGTGCTTCCGGCCATCGCGTTCCCATAGGTCAGTGACGGAAATGCCGGTGTTTTGCAGGGTTCTAGGCATATCCCGTTAATATCCCGATCATATCCCTGTACAAGGGCTAATAGGGTGGTATATGGGTCTGAGCGTGATGGCGTGAAACACACGGTAAAAACCCATACGGAACAACAGGAGCTTGTAACCGATGAACCCATCCTTATGGTATTTTCATTCCGGCGACACCGGTTCAAATCCGGTTGGGAGTACCACGAAACCCTCGGTGAAAACCGGGGGATTTTCGTTTTGGTAGTGGATAAACATGTAGCTATCAGCGTGGTCTCGTGATTTCCGTGGGCCTGTCCTATCGATGACAGATGGCACCGCCTGGTCCGCAGATGGATGTCTCGTCGATGGCAGTCCTGCAGATGGCACCTCCGACCAGGCCGTGCCGGACCTGCTGATGATGAACGAGCCAGCACCTGCGGGTTTCCTGGTGGCTGTGGCGGGATTGCCTCCCGGCATGGCTGAGACCGAAACGTTTACCGCCGACAGATCGCCCGTCTGCGGTAGACTGAGGATCGGCTGCGCCGCAATCTCATCTTCGCTGTCGTGCTCTACCAGAAACTAGGTTGCCCCTCGACTGCCCAGCGTCCGATCGTGGACGGCGGCTCAGCGGTGGAGTTCTACACCACGGGCGGCTACGCATCGGCGGACATGGACCTAGTGATGCTTCACCCCGAGGATGCCGATCGCATCCGGGCCGCGCCGGGATTCCAGCAGAGGGGCCGTTACTGGTCACTGGCCGACACGGATCTGCTGGTGGAATTCCCTGGCCAGACTTGGTGATGGTCTGACCGCGACTATCATCGGTATTGAGGACATCCTGATAGGTCGGCTCCATTCGGCGGTCGGCGGTCGGCGGTCAGCGGTCAGCGGGTGAGCGATCG
The DNA here is from genome assembly GCA_038318565.1 of Planctomycetota bacterium. GTDB lineage: Bacteria > Planctomycetota > UBA11346 > UBA11346 > UBA11346 > UBA11346. The sequence goes on along the minus strand of JBBQCI010000003.1, from coordinate 74,578 downwards.
CCGCTGGGCGCTGGAGATGGCGGGCCGCCCGCGCTCCGCTGACGTTATACCCGCATGCGACGCTGCTACCGATACGGACAGTTCTGAGCCGACTCCCGCCACCGGTAGCCGCCTAACCTTGGGCTATCGGCTGCCGTCTTAGGCGGTACTATCGCAGGCAAACAGCGCCCTCGCGTTGCGTCCCGCCCACGCCATCACATCGTCCTGGCGCTCCCCGCGCAGGTCGGCGATGAAGCTCGCGGTGATCGCAACATGGGCTGGCTCGCAGCGTTTGCCGCGATTCGGCACGGGTGCGAGATAGGGCGCGTCAGTCTCGATCAGCAGATGGTCGGCGGGGATCGTGCGCACCGCGGCGCGCAGGGCGTCGTTTCCCTTGTAGGTGACCATGCCATTGATGGCTATGTGGAACCCGGCGTCCAGCCAGGCGCGGGCCTGGGTGGTGTCGCCATCGAAACTATGGATGACGCCGCGGGCTCCCGGATGAGCCCGGATGATGTCGAGCGCAACGGCGTGGGCGTCACCGCCACGGGCGCCACTGCGGGCGTGGATGACCAAGGGCAGACCCAGCGCGATCGACATCGCCACCTGGGTTGCGAATTGTTGCCGTTGCACGTGGTGCGGCGCGAGCTCGTGATGATGTTCGATGCCGACCTCGCCAAGCGCGACAAAGCCGCCAGCGAGCAGCAATTCGTGCAGACGCCGCAGATGATCGTCGAAGGCCTCGCCCGCCTCGTGGGCCGAGTAGGGATCGAGCCCGGCAGAGGCCCAGCACACGCCGGGATGCTCGCTGGCGATGGCCCGTGCGGCCTTGGCATCGGCAATACCGGTGCCGATGGTCAGGCAGCCACTGATGCCTGCTTCGGCCATGCGCTGAAACACCAACGCGCGGTCCGTATGGAACCGCGCGTGGGTGAGATGACAGTGCGAGTCGAACATGATCTCCCGCAGAACCGGCCGAGGCTGGACCCCGGCGACGGCTACTTCTTGGCCGGGGCCTTGGCCGGGGCCTTGGCGTCGGTCTTGGCGCCGGGCTTGGCACCAGCGGCCGGAGCCTTGTCGCCGGGTTTGGCCGCTTCGCCGGGCTTGGCGCCAGCGGGAGCAGCGGCACCAGCAACCGCGGCAACAGCGCCTTCGGCGGTGGCGGCAGCGGCCTCGTCCTTCTTCATCCAGCGCGGGATGACGATCGAAAGAACCGTCAGATCCCTGCGGGTGGCCAGAGTCGAACCCTTGGGCATCACCAGGTCCTTAACGTAGACCGAGGTCATGACTTCGGTCTTCGACAGGTCGAGGTCGATGCGGTCGGGAATGGCATTGGCCGGGCAACGGACCTTCACCGAGCGCAGGCGCTGTTCGACGATACCGCCGGACTTGACGCCTGGGCACTCGTCGGAGAGCGGGTGGATGGCCACCTCGACGGTGATCTCGGACTTGGCATCAACTTCCTGGAGGTCGATGTGCTGGACGTAGTCCTGCAGGCAGTGGACGGCAACGTCACCCTTGAGGGCGGTGAACTCGTCAGCGCCGATCTTGACCTTGCACAGGTGGACGACGTTCTTGATCAGGTGGGTGGCCTGGTCGGCAGCGATGGTGACGTGCCGGCTTGGCGCACCGCGCTTGCTGAGGGTGACGGGCACGCGGCCGCCAGCGCGCTGCTTGCGGGCGGCGTTGGTGCCGATCGCAGTGCGGGTTTCGGCTTCGTAGGTGTGGATGGCGCTCATGGTGCTGATACCTTCTTCGCGTCGGAGAACAGTGCGCTGACCGACTGGTTGGTGTGGATGCGTTTCATCGCCTCGCCGAGCAGATTTGCGACCGTGAGGACGCGGATCGGGAGGTCGGCGAAGCGCCGCTTGAGGGGGATGGTGTCGGTGATGACGAGTTCGTCGAGCTTGACCTCGGTCAGGCGGTCGAACGCATCGCCACAGAGGACGCCGTGAGTGGTCACCGGGATCACGCGGATGGCGCCGAATGAGCGCGCCGTCTTGATCGCGTTGGTCATCGAGCCAGCGGTGGTCACCATGTCATCGCAGATGATGCACGGACGCGGACCGATCTCGCCGATCACGTTGGCCACTTCGGTGGTGGTGTCGGACAGCCGGCGCTTGTGAATGATGGCCAAGCGGGCGCCAACAGCTTTGGCGATCTTCTCGGCAAGCTTGATCGAGCCAGTATCCGGGCTGGCGACGACCGGATCGTTGAGATTGAGCGAGCGCAGGTAGTCGATCAGCACCGGGCGGGCGGTCAGATGGTCGACCGGAATGTCGAAGAAGCCCTGGAGCTGCTCGGCGTGCAGGTCGACGGTCAGGACGCGATCGATGCCGGCGGTGGTGATCAGATTCGCCACCAACTTGGCGGTGATCGGAACGCGGCCCTCGTGCTTGCGATCCTGGCGAGCGTAGCCGAAGTAGGGGATCACCGCGGTGATGCGCTTGGCGCTGGCGCGCCGCATGCAGTCGGCAATCACCAGCAGTTCCATCAGGAAATCGTTGCTGGTGGTCGACTGGACGATGAACACGTCAGCGCCGCGTACGTCCTCGTGGATCTGGACTTTCACCTCGCCATCGGGGAAGCGTCCAACCATGAGTTCCCCCAGCTTGCAGCCGATGGCTGCTGCTATCGCTTCCGCCAGTGGGCGGTTTGCGTTGCCACTGAATATGCGCATGGGGGGTACCGTGGAGGGGGCAGAAACATAGAGGAGGACCATGGTAGGGCAAGGGGGAGGTGAGGTCGATCAATGCTATGGAGATGGCTGACGTGATGAAATCTCTTGCCTCGACAAACATCGCTTCATCGTGATGCAACGATGCGTCTCGATCATCTCTTTACCCGCCAGGGTCGTACCCTGAGCTTCGAGTTCTTCCCGCCGAAGAATGAGCGGACCTGGTACACCTTAGAAGACACCATCGACCAGCTTGCTCCGCTGGGTCCGGATTTCGTCTCGGTCACCTATGGGGCTGGCGGCAGTACGCGGGCCAAGACGCGGGAGGTGGTCGAGCACATTCAGGGCAAGACTGGTATCACCGCCATGGCGCACCTGACCTGCGTCAATGCAACCCGGGCCGAACTGTTGGCGCTGTTGGATGAATACGCCGCTGCCGGGATCGAGAATCTCCTCGCCTTGCGCGGTGATCCGCCCAAGGGTCAGGAGCGATTCACGCCGACTGATGGCGGCTGCGCCCACGCGGTCGACCTGATCGACCTGATTCGTGATCATGGCGGTTTTAGCACTCTGTGCGCCGCCTTCCCGGAACGCCATCCCGACGCTGCAAGCCGCGAGGCCGACTGGGCTCATCTCACAGAAAAGTTGCGTCGTGGAGCCGGGGGCGCGATCACCCAGTGCTTCTTCCAAGTCCAAGCCTACAGCGATATGCTGGCACATCAGACGCGCGCTGTGGCCGGCAGTGCTCCGCGTATCATTCCAGGCATCCTGCCGATCACCGACTATCACGCTCTGGTCCGCTTCTGTGAGCGCTGTGGAGCTGACATACCCTCGTCACTCCATGACGCGCTCAAGCCGTTAGCCGACGACAAGGTGGCGGTGCGCAAGGCCGGCATGGCCTGGACGATCGGTTTTTGTCAGCGGCTGCTGACGGCGGGAGCTCCCGGTCTGCACATCTATGCGTTGAATCGTTCGACCGCTGCCGCCGAACTGGTGACGTCGCTCCGCCAGCAGGGTGCAGATGTCTGAGTCATTCCGGTCAGCGGCATCGCCTCGTACGTGCATTGTGTTTCGAAATTATAAATCGTTTATAGATAACAACTTAAAAATAAGATAGAATTATTCTATACTTTTTTAATGTGTGCGCATGCGTGGTCGCCCCGCTGGTGTCGCACCCAAAGTCGCAGCGGTAGCAGAGGCACTTGGCGGGCGCATCCGGGCAGGCGACTACCTGGGCAGTGATCTGCCCAGCGAAGCCGCTCTGGCCGAGCAGCAGCGCGTCAGCTATCTCACCGCACGGCGTGCGGTCGCCCGTCTCATCAGCCAAGGGCTGATCGCCCGCCAGCGTGGCGGTCGGCTGGTTCTTGCCGAGCGGGCCGCTGTCCGGCAACTGATGCTTGGCTGGGTGGTGCCGACGTGGTCGTCGTTCGATGTACTGCGCTGGCAGCGCGCGCTTGGCGAGGCCGCCGCAGCACACAACGTCGTGTTGAGGCCCGTCTTGGTCTCCGGCTGGAGCGATCCGACGCTGGTGGCGATGGCTCAGCGGGCAGACGGCCTGATCGTCTATCCCGGCGAGTGGGGCGCGCTGCCGGCTGCTCTAGCCACCCGGCGTCTGGTGGTGGTCGATCGTCCGAGCGGCCGGGACGAAGTGCCGTCGCTGGTCGCGCATCCACCGGCAGCGGTTGATGCGCTGTGCGCAGCATTGTCCAGTTGGGGCCGCCGACGGATCGCCTGGATCGGAACTAACAGCAGCAGTCCGGTGATCGCTGCCCGTCGCGAGCGGTGGCTCGCCTGCGCCGACGGTCCTGAATTGCCAAACGATCGCGAGGCGGTCGCCGCCGCCCTGCGTGCGCGTGTCTGCGATGCGGTGCTGGTCGCCGCCATGCCCGATGCTCTGCTTGCTCTGCGCGCGGCGCGTGATGCCGGCGTCAGCGTACCCGACGACGTGGCGGTGGCGGTGGTCAACGACGAGGGCCTCGGCGAGAGTCTGGTGCCGTCATTGTGCGCTCCGCGCAGTCCCGATCTCGCCGCCTGGCTGGCGCAGGCCATCGCCTATCTCGGCGGTGCCGCGTGGTCTCAGCCCGACCCGTCCTTGCCGATCTCCATCGACCGTCGCGAAACCGCGTAGAAAGGCCATTCATGACCTCCTTCGTATTCCACATGATCCCCAACGCCCATCTCGACCCGGTGTGGCTGTGGGATTGGCGCGAAGGTTTCGAGGAAGGCATCAGTACCTGTCGCAGCGTGCTCGACTTGATGGACGAGGACGACGAGGTGACGTTCGCTCGCGGCGAGGCGGCGATCTACGCCTATATCGCCGAGCACGATCCGTCTACCTTCAAGCGCATCCTCAAGCGCATCCGCGAGGGCCGCTGGGAGGTAGTCGGCGGGACCTGGGTGCAGGCCGACACTAACCTGCCGGCGATCGAGACTTTCGCGCGGTTGTATGCTGAGGGCCAGGCCGAGCTGCTGCGCCTGACCGGCAAGCGCCCGAGCGTCGCGTGGGCCGCCGACAGCTTCGGCCATGCCGCCGGCCTGCCCGAGGTGATGGCTCACGCCGGCATCGACGGCTTCGCCTTCACTCGTCCCGATTCGGGCCGCCTGCCCTTCTCCAAGCCTGCGTTCTGGTGGGAATCCCCGTCCGGTGCGCGTATCCTGTCCTATCGCCCGGCGACTGGCTGGTACGGTGCCGAACGCACGGAATTGCCCGGTCGCCTCGACGGCCTGCTCGGCGAGGCATCGAAGCACGGCATGCGCGACGTCGGCGTGTTCTTCGGCCTCGGCAACCACGGTGGCGGACCGACCCGCCGGCATCTTGCCGACCTACGTGCCTGGGCGGCGAAACATCCCGAAGTGATTTTCCGTTGGGACGGCCTGCACGGATTAATCGCGGCGATCCGTGCCGAGGCCAAGCGCCAGCCGAAGGACTGGCTGCCGGTGCACCGCGGCGAGCTCGGCCACTGCCTGCGTGGCTGCTACGCCTCGAACCTGCGCTTCAAGTCAGCCTTCCGCCATGCTGAATGCGAGGTGGTGCGCGCCGAAACGGCTGACGCCGCGCTTGGTACGCTGCTCAAGCGCAAGCCGGCTCAGTTGACCGAAGCGTGGCGCGGCGTGCTGTTCAACACTTTCCACGATATTCTGCCCGGCTCATCGATCGAGCGCGCCTACGACCAGCAGCTCGACTGGGTTGGCGGCGTGCGCCATACCGCAGCGGTCGTACAGCACGGCGCGCTGGCCGCCCTGGCCCGCCGCCTCGACACTACCGTCCCGGCGGTGCCGGAGGACCATCCAAAGGCCCAGCCGTTGTTGGCGTGGAATCCGCTGCCACGCACCGCGACACGACTGGTCGAACTCGAAGCTAGTCTCGACTGGCGTCCGATCTGGGCATATCGCGATCGCGAGGCCGATGTGCCCCTGCGTTTGCGCGGAGCGGATGGGAAGGATCTGCCGTTCCAACGCATCGAGACCGAACATCGCGCCATGCCCGGCTTGCCCTGGCGATTCCGCGTCCTGGCGCCGCTGAGCATTCCCGGCCTCGGCTGGTCGGTTGCCGACCTCGGCTGGGTCGAGGGGGCCAAGGCCCCGGCGTGGACCGGACCTGCGGCTACGGCCGATGGCGAGCACGCCATTGCCTGTGGCGCCTGGCGCGTCGCGGCGAAACCCGGCGACGCCGGCATCGCCATCACCCGTGACGGCAAGCCGTTCCTCGGCGGTGACGGCCTGCAGGCGCGCCTGGACGAGGACCGCTTCGGCTCGTGGGGTGGCATGGGCGAGGAACCCGAATCGTTCAACGCCCCGGCCGAACCGCGCGAACGCTGGCGTGTCGCCCAGGTGCAGGTGCGCGAGCACGGCCCGCTGCGCGCCGCCCTGTGGGTGCGCTTGGCTGGCACGCACAGCCGGTTGGACCTTGAACTGCGCCTGGAAAGTGGCCGCGACGTTGTCGACATCCAGGCCCGCGCCTGCCTGGATGAGCGCAGCGCGCGGCTGCGCCTGGTCCTACCCACCGGCAGCGATGAGGCGACTTATGCAACACCGGGCGCAACTCTGAAGCGTGGTCCGATCGGCGAGGTGCCCGGAGGACGCTGGGTGCGCTGTGGCGAGGTCGGCTTCGCCAGCGATGCGCTGTATTCCTACCACACGGTACGTGGCGAGCTGGCCGCGACCGTCGCCCGCGCCACCCGCTACGCTGACGACCGCGTCGTCGGACCTGAGTTCGAGCCGTGGCGTCCGGTGCAGGACACCGGCGAATCGCGCTTCACCTGCCTGCTCGCCCCGGCGGACGCCGACCTCGGCGCCCTGGCCGAGGAACTCGCCCAGCCGGTGCAGACCGTGCCAGTGGCAGTGCGGAAAGGTGACCTGCCACGCCGCGGAGGGGTTCTCGACGTGTCGCCAGCAACGGTGCGTGTACTGGCGCTGCGCCCTGTGCGCGGCGGGGTGATCTTGCGGGTGCATAACGAGGCCGCGGCGGCAGTGACGCCAAAGATCCGCTGGCAGGGCAAGTCCCTGGCCCTCGGGAAGATCCCGGGCGGAGCCATCCGCTCGTGGAAGTTGGCTGGCGGCAAGCCGAAAGTAGTGGACCTACTGACCGGCTGAGGAATCAGGCATCGCTCATCCGCGCTCTTGCACGGCTGAGCGACAGACGGCAGCCCGCCGTTGCTTCCGCTATCCGTGCGCTTGACGGGACGCACGCCTGGGCCGAGCAGGGTTTCGCCAACGCCGATCCACGTCTGGTCACGGATCGCAGAGGCAGTGCGCGGACAGCTCGCCGCATCCATCGCGCACTGGCGAGCCGCCCAGGGTCCGGGCTATGCCGACGAGGCCCTGGCGATCCTGAAGCTACTGACGCGATAGCGTCCGATGGACCAAGCGGCGTGTCCCGCTAGAAGGTCAGGATGCCCACCGCCCCGAACTGTGTAGACACCTCGGCCGACGCTACCCTGCTACTCACCGCCACGGTTAACCCAGGCGCCTGCATTAACACCGCACGCAGTGATCCGGCCCAGCGGCTGGCCGACTACCGCCAGGCCCTGCGCGGTTGGATAGCACATGGCTGCTTTCCCAAGGTGGTGCTAGCCGAGAACAGCGGCGTCGCAGCAGAGTTGTTCGCCGAGGAAGCCGCTCTGGCGCGCACGCGTGGTCTGGCCTTCGAGTTCGTTCCATGTCCGCCCGGCGACCAAGATCCCGCCCGTGGCAAGGGCTACGGCGAGCTGGGCATCATCGCGGCCGCCTTAGCTGGCTCGGCCATCATCGCCGCCGGCGGCAGTGGCGCGGTGGTGGTCAAGGGCACCGGACGCTACGTCCAGGCCAACCCGCGGGCACTCGCCGCCCTGGCCGCGCGCGGTCTCGACGGCTGTGCTGTGGTGTGCGATCTGCGTGGCAACCTCAGCCACGCCGACAGTCGTGTATTCGCAGCCACCGCCGGCTTCCTCGTCGGCCATCTGCTGCCCCAGCGGGTGGTAGTGGATGATCGGAAGTACGTGTTCTTCGAGCACGTCCTGGCCCGCGCCGTGCACACAGCGATGGGCGCAGGGGCGTCGTGGCGGCCGCTGCCGGCGGTGCCACGTATCGTCGGCATCGGCGGGACCGACAATCGCGGCCATCGCTTGTCGATCCCGCGCCGGGTCCGTCAGGCCCTACTGCGACACCTGATCGCCTACTGACGCACCGGCCGCACGGGCCAACTGAACGGCAATCGCGGTCGCGACCGAGGTTGATCGGCTGCCGCCGCAGCCATCCTCCCGCCCCGCCATGAGCCAGATCGACCTCGAGCCCGTCAAGGGCACCCGCGACTTCTACCCCGAGGACCTGCGCTTCCGCAGCTGGCTGTTCGGCCACATGCGCGCCGTGGCCAAGTCCTTGGGCTACGAGGAGTACGATGCCTGCGTGCTGGAACATGCCGAACTCTACATCCGCAAGGCTGGGGATGAGATCACGCGTCAGCTCTACGACTTCAAGGACAAGGGCGATCGCCATCTGTCGTTGCGCCCCGAGCTAACCCCTTCCCTGGCGCGCATGATCATGGCCAAGGGTTCGGCGCTGGCGTTGCCGGTGCGCTGGTTCTCCATCCCGCAATGCTTCCGCTACGAGGAGACACAACGCGGCCGCAAGCGCGAACACTTCCAGTGGAACATGGACGCGGTCGGCCTCGCCAGCGTCGCCGCCGAAGCAGAACTTATGTTCGCCCAGGCCGAGTTGTGCCGTCGGGTCGGCCTTAAGCTGGATGTCGGGAGCGAACCCGAAGTGGTGTGGCGGGTGAGTAATCGCCAAGTTCTCGGGCATTTCCTGTCGGGCATGGGCGTTGAAGGCGACCAGTTCGCCCAGGTCTGCGTATGCATCGACAAGCGTGGCAAGATCAGCGACCTCGAGTTGACCGCCGAATTGGGCAAGGTGGGGATTGATGCCGAACGAGCCGCGCGCATTTTGACGCTGCTTGATGTGCGTGGTCTCGACCAGCTGGCAGGTGTGGTACCTGCCGACAACCCCGGACTGATCGCTCTGCGCGAACTGACCGACCTCGCCGCCAGCTTCGGCATCGCCCACCTGATCCGCATCGACCTGTCAGTGATCCGCGGACTATCCTACTACACCGGGACGGTATGGGAGGTGTTTGCCCAAGTCGGTACCTTCCGCCGCGCCATCGCCGGTGGTGGACGCTACGACCGCTTGTGCGAACAGCTGGGTGGATCCGCCACCCCGATGGTGGGCTTTGGTTTCGGAGACATTCCAATTGCCGAAGTCCTGACCGAACTGGGGCGCATGCCGGTCCTCCCGCGCGGGCTCGACGACGTGGTGTTTCCCATGGGGCCCAAGCAGTTTGCGATCGCCAACCGGATTGCCGCCCATCTGCGCAGCGAAGGTCGCAGCGTGTCGGTCGACTACAGCCTGCGTCGGTTCAAGCATGTGGTGCAGCGGGCCGAAGATGACGGGGCCAAGCGACTCGTCATCCTGGGCGGTGACGAAGTGGCCAAGGGTGTGTGCAAGATCCGCCAGTTGGGCGCCGAGCGACTGGAGTCAGAACAGCCCCTATCCGCCTTCGGCATCTGAATTCCAGTCGTATCTGCCGCTTCCATCTTCGGTTGCAGCATTCCCCCCCGGATCTAAAGTTCCCGACTGCATATGTCCACTGCTAGCGACCATCCGAATACCTCGGGAGGGCGGCCGACCTTGCCGTCCACCGCGGCCGGTCGTCAGCTGGGACTGCTGTTGCGTGATAAACTAGCCAATGATGTGGCCTGGAAAACCTTCACCACTGATCAGCGGCGGTGGGTCTGCCCGTGGTGCTTGTCGGCGATCTCTCGCCGGCCGCAGCGTAGCTGGGAAGATTCGATCGGTGCGCATCTTGAGGGCTGCCGTCATTACGGAGGGGGCCGCTTCGCACCGCAGCCAGCGAACTCGGTTCAGTCACAGTTGTCGTTCGAAAACATGGTCTGTCGCGCTGAGACCGATGTAGCGTGGCAGGTGTTCGATAGTCAGGGACTGTGGATTTGCCCATCCTGCCTCGACAAGGTGCCGGACGCCCGTCTTGTCGCAAATCAGCGCAATACGCTGACGTTCCGTGGCATGGCCCTGCATCTCCAGCGGTGTCCGGCCTATGGTGCTGGGACCCTCAATGCCGCACCGGTGGTGCGTTCTGCCAAGGATCGGGCTGGGAATACGCGTGCGACGAGCGCGTTGGCATTGCCCGTGCGCACGCCTTCTGGGGGCGCGCCGGCCCAGGGTGTTCGCACGCCATCCAGTCCGATTATCCCGGTGCGTCCTCCGACCGGAGACTCGATTCCACGGATTGCAACGCCGGTCAGTGGAGCCCCAATTGCCTTGCCGGTTGCGCCGCCCCCCAGGAATACGCCGCCAATGGTGCCTGCCGCGACGGGCAACCATCTCAGGCCGCGCCGCTTCCTGACTCCGACACCTGGGCAGATGAACGTCGGGAATCAGACGGCCGCTTCGACTTCCGCCGCTTCGCCTTCCGCAGCAGCAGCGGCGCCATCACTGTTCGACCAGGTCGGGGATGACGCACTGCCTACCCAGGCCGCAGGCTTCAACTGGATGGATGCCGCTGATGCCGCTGCCGGTGCTGTCGAGTCGATCCAGCCACCGCTGGAACGGTCAGATCTTCTGCGGGCGCGTGATCTCCAGCAGAAGCTGCTGGGCGACGTTCCAGATGTACCGGGCTTCATCTTCGCTACCCGATTCGAACCGTGCGACCACGTCTCTGGCGACTTTTTCAGTTTCATCCGCCTCCTCGATGGACGCATTGGCTTCGCTATCGGCGATGTCAGCGGTCATGGCATGCAGGCTGGTCTGATCATGTCGATGGCCAAGAAGTGCCTTGAGATCTACGGTGAATTGATTGGCGATCCGGCCGAGGTGCTGGCCAAGGTCAATGATGCGTTGGCTGGCGACCTTGGTGGCAAGATGTTCGTCTCGATGACCTATGCGATCATTTCGCCGAGCGAACGGACCATCCGCTGGGCGCGGGCTGGTCATCCGCCAGCCCTGCTCCGCAGTGGTTCCAGCGGCAAGATCACCGAGGTCAAGCCCCCCGGCATGGTCGTGGGGATGAAGGGTGGCCAGGTCTTCAGGGACAGCCTGCAGGTCGAGACGACCCATCTCGATCCGGGTGACACTTTCCTGATGTATACCGATGGCGTGACTGAAATGGCGAATGCCCAGGGCGAGGAGTTCGAGACCGATCGCCTGCGCGAGATCATGGAGCGCTATACCGGTGAGGGACCGGATGCGCTGCTCACCCAGGTGATGGACCGCATCCGCCATTTCCGTGGGACCAAACCCCTTGCCGATGACGTCACCCTGCTGGCCCTGGCAGTATCATGACGCTGCGACTGCAAGCCGCTGCCCTGACCCATCGTGGCCGCGTCCGTGAGGACAATGAAGATTCGGCCTTTGCCGATGCCTGGGATCGCATCGCGGTGGTGTGCGATGGCATGGGCGGGCATGCTGGCGGGCAGGTCGCCAGCGAACTCGCGGTCGAGGTCATTTCCAGCGGACTGCGCCGGTTGCGTGGCGAGGATTGGACCGATGAGGACAAGGTTATCGATACGGTGAAGAATGCGATTTTCGGCGCCAATGATCACATCCTGTCGCGCGCCCGGGTCGACGCGGCCTTGTCCGACATGGGCACCACTGTGGTGCTGTGTGCCTTCATGCACGACCGGGTGGTAACGGCCAACGTCGGAGACAGCCGCATCTACCGCATTTCCGCCCAAGCGATCACCCAGGTCAGTGAGGACCACAGCCTGGTCGCCGAGCGAGTGCGAGCCGGGCTGTTGGATCCGGACAGCGAGGAGGCCCGCTTGCTCTCCAACATCGTGACCCGAGCGCTGGGCATGGATCACGTCACGGTTGACATGACGATCGAGGAACTGGTTGCGGGCGACACCTACCTGCTGTGCAGTGACGGCCTGCATGACCTCGTCGGCCCCGAGGACATGCGTTCGATCGTCACCGTCGCCGACACCCTCGAGCGAGCCTGCGTCGAACTGGTCGACATGGCCTTGCGCCGCGGCGGCCATGACAACATCACTGTCTCCCTAGTCAGGGCGGTCGAGGAGTGATCGATGGATTTCACGTCGGCTGATTGCGCGCTCCTGCTGATCGATGTGCAGGAAAAATTCCTCGGGCCGATCCCCGCTATCGCCTCGGACCAGCCGGTAGGTCGAAACTGCCGGATCCTGGTTGAAGGGGCGCGCCTATGCGGCGTTCACACCCTGGCCAGCGAGCAGTATCCCAAAGGTCTGGGCAGTACCCTGCCGCATCTGCTGGATCACATCGGCGATGCGCCGCGCCTGGCCAAGACGCATTTCAGCTGTTGTGGCGATGATGCGTTGGCTGCAGCCATTCGGCGGGCGCAACGGGGCTGGTGGATCCTGTGCGGGGTCGAGGCCCATGTGTGCGTCCTGGCGACGGCAGCGGATCTGCTTGCCCAGGGCCGCAAGGTCGTGGTGGTCGGTGATGCCGTTGCCAGTCGCCGGGACGACTGCCGTGACATGGCCCTGCAGGCTGCCCGCGACCTCGGGGCTCTGGTGCTGCCTGCAGAAACAGTCCTGTTCCGCTGGCTGCGCCAGGCCAAGGGCGACGCGTTCAAACAGGTATCTGCTCTGGTGCGTTGATCGGATTCTTCGGCGGAGTCATTGCACCCGGATGTCGATGCCACCCGGCACATCGTCGGCTAGCACCACGGTGGCGTCTTTGGGGCCTGCTCCGCTGGCGGCCAACAACCAGGTGCGAATGAAGCCGGTGACCGCTAGATCAGCATGCGGCGTAGCGGTAGCGACGTGCTCCTGGGCGCGGACGATCGCATCGGGCGTCAATTGACGCAGCAGTTCACTACGCATGTCGTCCTTGTTCCAGCGCAGCCAACCGTTGCTGCTCTGAAAGTCGATGCCAGTCGTGTCGATGGCTGGCTCCAGGGCGCGCAGAACGGGTCGCTGGACGGTGATCACTGAGCCATCGACCCGCAATCGCCAGCGGTCCGAAATCCGGATGACGTACCGGTAGGTGACGGGATAGCGCACCGATACGGTTGAGGTGCCTAGTGGTAGCCCCGTCCAGTATTCCTGCCGGGAGTCCTGCCGGGAGATCTCATTGACTGAACGGACTTCGGCGATCACCAGTTCGTCGCCTTTTGCGGCTTTGACGCTGGCGAGGTATTCCCGGAAAGTCTCGGTGATGGAGCGTCGTTCCGTCGGCATCACTTGGGCGACCAGGGCATTGGCCTGCTGGCCACCCTCGCGCACGATCAGCCAGACGAAGGCAAGCGCGGCGACAATGGCGAATGCGATAGCGACATGATGCCATTTCATCGGGAGGTCAGCTTCCGCTGCGCCTGATGGAGGCAAATTCAAAAAAGATGCACCCCGACCTGTTGGCCGGGGTGCTGTCTGTCGAGCGAATCCGAAGACCCGGACGATTACTTCCGGATGTCCTTCGAGTCGATCCAGCGCATCATCTTGCGCAGTTTGCGGCCGACTTCTTCGACCGGGTGCTGGGCTTCCGACTTGCGCAGGCGCTCCATCATCGGCTTGCCAGCGGCGCACTCGGCGCGGAATTCCTTGGCGAACTTGCCGGACTGGATGTCCTTCAGGGCAGACTTCATGGCCTTCTTCACCGTCGGGGTGATGATCTTCGGGCCGACGCTGTAGTCGCCGTATTCAGCGGTGTTCGAGATCGAGTAGCGCATGTAGCTCATGCCGCCTTGGTACATCAGGTCGACGATCAGCTTCACTTCGTGCATGCACTCGAAGTAGGCCATCTCGGGCGGGTAGCCCGCTTCGATCAGGGTCTCGAAGCCGGCTTTGACCATCGAGGTCAGGCCGCCGCACAGGACGGTCTGCTCGCCGAACAAGTCGGTCTCAGTCTCGTCCTTGAAGGTGGTCTCGATGATGCCGGCCTTGGCACCGCCGATGCCGGCACCGTAGGCCAGGGCGCGTGGCAGAGCCTTGCCGGTGGCGTTCTGCGCCACGGCGACTAGGCAGGGGACGCCGCCGCCCTTCTCGTATTCCGAGCGGACGGTATGGCCTGGGCCCTTGGGGGCGATCATGCAGACGTCGACGTCCTTCGGCGGCTTGACGAAGCCGAAGTGAATGTTGAAGCCGTGGGCGACCATCATCATCATGCCCGGGCGGAGGTTCGGAGCGATCTCCTCCTCATAGACCTTGGGCAGGAACTCGTCGGGGACGAGGCACATGACGACGTCGGCCTTTTTGACTGCTTCGTCGACCGGCAGGACCTCGAAGCCGTGCTTGAGGGCCAGCTTGCCGTTGGCGCTGGTCTTGGAGTGGTTGCCGACGATGACCTTCACCTTGCTGTCGCGCAGGTTCAGGGCATGGGCGTGGCCCTGCGAACCGAAGCCGATCACGGCGACGGTGGAGGTGCGGACGGCGTCGATGCGCGCGGTCTTCTCGTAGTGGACCTTGATGGCCATTGGGGCTTCCTGGAAGCAGTGGGGTTCAGCTGGGAGGTGCGGATACTAGCGGCCCTCGACCGTTTGGCAAAGACCTTGGTCCGGCGGTTAGGGGCCGTGCGCGGAATCGCTTGGGACTGTTCCCGGTTCCAGACGCGTACCGCGTGTCGCCGGATCGAGCAATTCGAGCGGCAGGGTGAAGCAGCGTAGGCGGACCAGGGCCGACCAATCTGCCACCGCGGTCGATGGCTCCCGTGCGGCCAGGCGCTGGCGTTCGACTTCGCGTACCTCACGCATCGCCAGGGCGGCGGCCAGGGCCTGGGTCGGGGGCAGTACGGACTCATCGTTCAACCAGATGAGTTCGGTGGCGTCCGCGTCGCCGGATAGCAGCTGGGCAAATGGCGCCAACCGCACGAAATCGCCGGTGCCGGCCAACGGCGCCCGCCAGGGTACCCGGGCCAAACCTTCTCCAGCCGATAGGGTCAGCCGCTGGATGCGGCTGGTACCTAAGCAGGCCAGGGAGAAGGCCAGGGGGTCCCGACGGACGAGGTCTCCGGGGGTGCTGGCGACACGTCGTTCCCCGATGTCCCCGAGGGTATCGATGGCCCGTCGCAGCTGATCGATCGCCGCATCCTGATCGGCCGAGGCATTGCGTCGGGGTCCTCCGGATCGGACGGTGGTGTCCAAGGCGTCGATAGCGACGAGAACCCGGGTCAAGTTCGCTTCACGTAGGCCGGCGGCATCGTATCGCCGTTGTAGCTCTTCGGGGGTGGCGTCGGTCAGGCTGGCGCGCAGACGTACCGCTGCCAGCGGTTCAAGGATTGCGCTGCGCACTAGCAGTTCGCCCACTGCCAGGACGGGGATGCGTGCGACCTGCGAGATCGGCGCCGGCGGCATGCCACCCTCTGGCGGCATGCCGCCGGCGATGGTCCGCCAGCGTGCGGCGAGCCATTCCGGGGCGTCCACCGGCAGGGGTAGCGTGCTGATGCCGTTGCCGCCCAGACCGCCGCACGCGTGCGAGATGAAGCGCAGGCTGTGGCGCAGGCCGTCGCTTGAGCCCGCAGGGAGCATGTCCGCCGCAGCCTGCGCAGTGGTGTCGAGGATAGACAGCCAGCCGGCTCGGCCATCGAGCACAGCTGCGAGGGCGCGCGGTTCGGAAGGCCGACGGACCGCGCGCTCGGCAATAGGAGACAGTAGGGCCAACAACATGCCAGGCCCTTCGGGGGCGCCGCTGGCCAAGACGGTGACAATCAGTTGATCAATGACCGGTCGTACCTGGTCGGCGCCCTGGTCGGGTGCGGTCGCCAAGGCATTGCGTGTCTCTGCCCAGGCTAGCCACAACGCTAGTCGGGCATGGTCGGGATGACGCTGACCGAGGGCGCCCACTGCTCGGCCGGCGATTCCGATCGCAGCAAGCGTTCCAGCGAGGTCACGATCGGCTCGCATACTCAGGGCGCGACGCACGCACAGCAGGGCGTGATCTGGTCTGCCTGGCTGGGCCGCTGGTCGCCAACCGAGAGATCCGGGGACCGGCACCCCGATGCCACCGCGGCGACGCTCGTCCGCTCCTTCAGGGCCAAGAAGGATGGCACTGGTGAGCTCTAGGTTGTCTCCCGGCGCGAGATCGCTGGCATAGGACGTCGGCAGTCTGCTATCATCATACACGGCAAAGGTCGATCCGCCGAGCGCGCTGGGGGTCACGACCGCCCAACCGTCGGGGAAGGGACGAGGTCCGAGCGGCTCCGGGACGCCTTCGGGATCCAGCGCGTCGAGGACGTTTCGGCCGTCTACTGTCACCGCCAGCCGGGCTCCGCGTCGGGCAAGGGCGACTTCGCGAGGTGGCCGTTTCAGTCGTACGTTACCCAACAGCAGTGGCTGATCCCCCCCACGGCTGAGCTGCAACGAGAGTGTGGCCGGAAGCCAGGCCAACTCATAGCCCAAGCCTGGGGACATGCCTTCGCGTAAGGCCCATTCCGGTCCGGGCTGGCGCAATTCGCTGTCCAGACGCAGAACCATGCGCCAGGACCGTCCAATCGGGGTGCCGTCCGTGGCCGGAGCAACCTCGGGACGCGGCAGTGCCGCCTGACCGGGGACCGGGATGACGCCGACAGTCCGGCTTGCCGGGGCGCGGACGTCGGCCCACACCGCAGCCGCGACCGCCGCTCCGGCGATACTCAGCATGCTCAGGCGCCACCACAGCTTCATCGGCTCTCCAGCAAGCGCACGAGGGCCTCCGGGTGCTCGGCGTTGAGATCCGGGCGCAGCATGGTGAACACTGGGTGGCCGGCGGTCAGGGCAGCGACGTCGTCGTCACTGCCCGAAGCTTCCCAGGTGCCCGAGAGCCGCCAGCTGGTGCGGACGCCTTCGCGCTGCGGCCGATAGCGCTCGCGAAATCCCGCCAGTCCGTGGCGGGCGAGTCGTGGCTCCAGCCAGCTGTTCGCAGGGCCGGCTGGCAGGTTGAGATTGACCAAGGTTCCCGACAGACCTGGTGCATGGATCAGGCGGGCTGCCCAACGGGCGGCGAAATCGGCGGCGTCATCCTGGTTAGCCCAGCCGCGTACTCGCGACACGGCGAAGGCGGCACGACCCTCGACTGCCGCTTCCAAGGCCGCCCCGATGGTGCCGGAATACAGGATGGAGCGGCCGGCGTTGGGTCCGTCATTGATCCCACTGACCACTAGACGCGGTGGTGTCGGGCAAATGCGGTCGAGCGCCAGTTTGGTGCAGTCAGTCGGTGTCCCGTCGATGGCGAAGCCGAAGAAGCCTGGCTCAGCACGTGGTGCGGCCGCCAGGCCACGAT
Organism: Planctomycetota bacterium; assembly: GCA_038318565.1. Lineage (GTDB taxonomy): Bacteria > Planctomycetota > UBA11346 > UBA11346 > UBA11346 > UBA11346. The sequence goes on along the minus strand of JBBQCI010000003.1, from coordinate 57,199 downwards.
CGATGGTGATCGCCTGGCTCATGCCCGAGCGCTCGACTGCAGGCGCAACGCAGAGCACGGCGTTGCGGGTATGCGTGCGCAGAGCCCGGTAGAGGGCGCGGAGGCCCGGGGAGGCGATGCCATCGTCGTTGACCAGCAGGATCATCGCCGACGTCTCGGTTTCATTTCGCAGCGATCTGCTTGTGTCGTCCGATATCCCAACGCATCCGGGCGACCTGATGCTTGGAGGGCAGGGTTGAAACTCAGGAACGGCTCAGGCCGCCGGGCCCCGTCGCACAGCGATGGGGTGGCTGCCGAGCGGCGATCGGCGGGCACAATGGACGATGCCCATCCGCCCACGGTTTTGGAAGCATAGCGACGAAACCGAGCGGCGACAAAAGCCGTGGGGGCAGGCCCGTTAGGGCCGCGGGGGCGAAGTTCCTGAGCAGTCACGAAGCTCATTCCTCGACCTTCATCCCATATGATTCCAGCTTGCGGTACAGCGTCTTCAGTCCGATCTGCAGTTGACGCGCAGCCTTGCTCTTGTTGCCGCCGCAGTGGCTGAGGGTGGCCAGGATCATGCGCTTCTCGACCTCGTCCATCGGCAGGCCGACCAGAATGCGGATGGCGTCGTCGGCGGTGGCAGGTGTGTTCTGGATCCGGCTGGTCGTTTCGTGGCGGGTGGCTGCGACCGACGGCTCCAGGGCGTTGGGATCGAGGACGATCTGCCGTCCTGGACTAAGGACATACAGCTTTTCGAGGGTGTTCTCCAACTCGCGGACATTGCCTGGCCAATCTTGCCGGCGCAGGTGCTGGACCACCGCCTCGGACATCTCTTTCTCGTGCTGGTGCCGCCGGTTCAGCCGTTCGCAGAAGGAGCGAGCGAGAAGGGCTATGTCTTCGCGCCGCTCACGCAGCGGCGGCACGACGATGTTCACCACGTTCAGGCGGAAATAGAGGTCCATGCGGAACCGTCCGGCCAGCACCTCCTCCTTGAGGTTGCGGTTGGTGGCGCAGACCAGACGCACGTCGACCTTCATCGGCTGATTGCCGCCGACTCGCGCAAACGAACCATCCTGCAGGACGCGCAGCAGCTTGACCTGGTTGTCGAGCGGCATCTCGCCGATCTCGTCGAGGAACAGCGTGCCGGTGTCGGCGATCTCGAATTTCCCCTTCTTCAGCTGCACCGCTCCGGTGAAGGCGCCGCGCTCATGGCCAAACAGCTCAGATTCCAGCAGGTCGCGCGGAATGGCGGCCGTGTTCAATTTGACATAAGGTCGGCCGCTGCGATTAGAGAGTGCGTGCACGGCATCGGCGACCAGTTCCTTGCCGGTGCCACTCTCGCCCTCGACCAGTACGGTGGCGTCGCTTGACGCGACCTGGCGGATCATCGCCTTGACCTGGCGGATCGCCTGGCTGGTGCCGACGATGCGGTCGAGCGCTTCCTCGTAGCCGAGTTCGCGGCGCAGTGCCTTGTTCTCGCGGTTGGCGCTGGCCAGCCGCCCAGCACTTTCGACGGTCGCGCGCAGGCGGGCGATGTCGACCGGCTTGGTCAGGTAATTGAAGGCTCCCTGTTTGATCGAAGCGACAGCGATCTCCTCGGAGCCGTGTCCGGTGATCAGAATCCACGGCACCGGACCGAACCGTTCGTGGGCGAGCTCCATGGTCGCCAACCCGTCCATGTTTGGCAGCTTCAGATCGCACAGCACGACGTCGACCTGGGCAGCGCCCATCTTGGCTAGACCCGCCTCGCCAGTGGCGGCAGTAAGTACGCTGTGGCCGTCGTCCTCCAGTACCTCGGCGTAGGTCTCCCGATTGCCCTGATTATCATCGATGACAAGGATGTTGGCCATATGCTAGGTCTGGTCGTCCGTGGTTGGTGGCGTCTGGTCGTCAAGTGCTATTGCATCAAAGGCGGTGGTAGTCCGCCTGCGTCGGCGGCTGGATGAGCCAACGACTGGTCGATCGGCTGTCCGCTCGCTGGTGACGACGGCCTCGACCATCGGCATGGGCAGCTCGACGCGCGGCTTCGCCGGACCAAGCGGGGTCGGAAGTTCGATGGTGAAGCTTACGCCGGCGTCTTTGTCCGAACTGACGTGGACGGTGCCGTGATGCAGCTCCACCAATTGGCGGACGATCGCTAGGCCGAGACCGGTTCCGTTCTCCTTGTCCGAGGTGAATGGCTGGAACAGATGTGCCGCCACCCGTTCAGGTATGGCCGGCCCATTGTTGGCGATGACCACGCGCACCGAACCGTGCGCTCCGCGGGTCGCGATCAGAATACGGCGCTCGCCTTCCCTCAATTGCAGAGCCTCGCGGGCGTTGACTAGAATGTTGCGAAAGACGGCGGCAAGTTGGGCTGGATCGGCGGGAACCGCAGCGAGTCCGTCGTCGGGGCGGAACGCGATGGTGACACTGGCAGCGGCGTTGGCCTCGCTCTGCTCATCGATCAGTTCGTAGATGATCGCGTTGAGGTCGACAGCCGCCGGGTCTGGTCGTCCCGGCCGGGCGAACTGCAGAAAACTCTGCACGATCGCCAACAGGCTGCGCGTGCTCTCGCTGATCCGGGAGACCCGACGCAGCATCTTGTCGCGCTCGACACCCTCGGACATGGTCTTCACGACCTGCTCGCGCAGGAGGTCGGCGTTGAGCGACACCACGCCCAGCGGATTCTTGATCTCGTGGGCAAGCCCGCCGGCGATGCGGCCGAGTTCCATCAGCCGATCGTTGCCAGGCAGTGAGAATCCGGGATCGCGGGTCATCGCCGGAGAGGACTCCCGGCCTTGCCGGTAGCAGTGCGGTAGTCGACCTCCAGGTCGCGGAGCTTCTTGCGGATCAAGCCAAGCTGGGCCACGGTCAGGTGGTCGACGAAAACGGTGCCGTCGAGGTGGTCGAGTTCATGCTGGACGACGATGCCGAGGAACTGGCCTGCTCCGACGTCGAGGGACTCGCTGTGCTCGCGTCCGTCAAGATCTTGCCAGATTATGGTGAAACGATCGTGCCGGGTGACCTTGGCGTAGATGGCCGGGAACGACAGGCACCCTTCCTCGTAAACCGTCGTGCCGCTGGGCTCGACGATGCGCGGATTGATCCAGATGCGGGGGCTCGGCGCCTCGCCGTCCTTGGGTCTGGCGTGATCAGTGATGAAGATGCGCCGGCTGACCCCGACCTGCGGAGCGGCCAAGCCGACACCGCGCTCGTCCTCCATGACGGCGAACATGCGTTGGCAGAAGTTGCGCAGCTGGCCATCGAACACCGTGACTGTTGCGGTGCGACGCCGCAGGGCCGGGGCCGGATAATGGACCAGGGCGAGCTGCGCAGGGTAGTCGGCGGGTGAAGCGGTGTCGTCCATGCCAGCATTCCGGTGCTTGTGAGGTTGGCGGGATCATCAGAATGCAAGGCTGTACGCAAGAAGCTCCACGTCCAAACGACACGATTCCGAGGCGGAACGGACCATGCCTGATCTCACCAAGCACCTCACGCGTGCCAAGCAGCTTTTCGACAAGGGGGCCTGCGACGACGCCTTGATCATCCTGGGCGAATGCATCGACGTCGATCCGGCCAATGTGGAGATCTACAAGCTGTTGTTGCCCATTTCGCGGCGCAAAGCGAAGGAGGCTGGCGGTAAGACCAGTATCTTCGGTAGCCTCAAAATGCCGGTTATGAGCTCTGATCCGCACAAGCAGTTTGCGGGCGCTGCCAGACAGTTGGGCAAGATGGGCGATCCGAAGTCGCTGGCCGCCACCATGGAGGCCGCGGTCAAACTCGCCGCCACCCTGAAGCCGGTTGCCGACGTTGCGATCTATCTCGGCGAGGAATTCAAGAATACCGGCCTGCTCAACGACAAAGTATTGTGGCAACTGGCCCACATGTACATGGAGCGCTTCAACAACTCAGGCAAGAAGGACGAAGCAGCGCTTGAAAAAGCGCTGGCCACCATGACCGCCCTCGACCGTGCCATGCCGAATCACGCCGAGGCAGGCCGGACCTTGAAGAACTGGATGGCGATGCGCTCAATGCTGGTGCGCGGCGGGGCCAATCAGGCCACCGACTTCCGCAGCCAGGTTGCCTCGACCGATGCCGCCCGTCGCCAAGAAGTTATCAACCGCAACATCCGCACGGTCGAGGATGCGCGCGAGGTGCTCAAGTACCTTGATGACGACCTGACGCGTAATCCACAGGACAAGTTCCTGTGGACGAAAAAGGGCGATGTTCATCGCCGCATCAACGAGTTGGCCGAGGCCAAGGTCTCGTACGACAAGGCCCAGGCGCTCGATGAGCATGATTTCACCATCGCCATGAAACTGGGCGATCTGCGCATCGCGGAAGCCCAGGAACGGTTGAAGGCCCTGACAGCCGGCAGCCCCGAGTTGATCGCGGCGACGAAGCAGCTGCTTGACCTTGAGATCGCCGAGTACCGACTGCGGGTCGATCGTCAGCCCACCGACATGGGGCACCGCTTCAACCTGGCCAAGAACCTGCTGACCGCTGGCGAGGTCGATGCCGCTGCCGCCGAGTTCCAGCGCACCGTCAACGATCCGCGTCTGCGCAAGACCAGCCACCGCGGTCTGGCGATCTGCTTCACGCGCCGGAACCTCCTTGACCTAGCCATACAACAATACAAGCTGTTCCTCCCTCTTGTAGAGGACGAGCAGTCGAACGAGGCCAAGGACGGACGCTATCAGCTGGCCAAGCTCCTCGAGGACCGCGGATCAACCGCGGAAGCCATCGTGGAACTTGAAAAGCTGGTCTCGCTTGACCTGGGCTTTAAAGACGCTGCTCAGCGCCTCGCCAAGCTTCGCGGCTGATTGCCGCAGCTCTTCTTCTCCGACCAGACCACCAACTCACAGGTCCACACTCGATGCCGCACAATATCAGCGCCGCTAAGCGCCTGCGTAAGAACGAGACGCGTCGCGTCGCCAACAAAGCACGCCTGACCGAGCTCAAGTCCATCCGCAAGCAGATCGAGCGCCATGTGCACGACGGCCAGGCTGATCAAGCCAAAACCCTGTACTCGGCCTTCGTTAAGCGCCTTGACCAGGCCGCCAGCGTGAACACGGTTCACAAGAACACCGCTTCGCGCCTGAAGTCCCGCCTGGCCCTCGCGATCGCCAAGCCGGTCGCGGCCAAGCCCGCCCAGACGGCCAAGGTCAAGGCGAAGATTGCCAAGACCGCGGCTCCGGCCAAGTCCAAATAAACCCCACCAGATCCGGCATTTCTGCTGGATCTGAACCCCGGGGCCGGCACTGACCGGCCTCCCGTCGCATGGTGCGACGGTCCATGGAGATGAACAATGCCCGACGCTTCTCGCACCTACGAGACCACCATCCTGATTAAGGCCGCCGACGCGCGCGCCGATCTCGATGGCACCCTCGCCGCCATCCGCCAGATCTATGAGGCGGAAGGTGCTTCCTTCATCGAGCTCGAAAAGTGGGAAGAGCGCGCCCTGGCCTACCCGATCAAGGGTGAAACCAGTGCCTGCTACTTCACCGGCTACCTCACGGCTCCTCCCGGAGCGGTCGATAAGATCGAGCGTCGCGTCATCCTGGGCAGCACCATCCTGCGCCAGTTGATCATCGCACGTCCGGGCAAGGACCTGGAGCGCATCAAGACCCAGCGCGCCAAGTCGAAGGAAATGGCCGTCGCCGCTGCCGCTGCAGCAGCCGAAGCCGCCGCCGCCGCTCCTGCCCTCGAGATGTAACGTGGCGAACGTCAACCGCGTATTTCTCGCGGGGAACCTCACTAGGGACCCGCAGGTCCGCTTTCTCGCTAACGAGAAGGCGGTTGCCGAGTTCGGACTCGCAATCAACCGCAAGTTCAAAGGTGCTGATGGCAGCCTAAAGGAGGAGACCACCTTCGTTGATATCGAAGTCTGGGGCCGCACGGCCGAGCTGTGCAGCCAATATCTCACCAAGGGCCGCGGCTGCTTCATCGAAGGCCGCTTGAAGCTTGATACCTGGGAGGACAAGAAGGACGGCAGCAAGCGCAGCAAGCTGCGGGTCGTCGCCGACAACGTCCAGTTCCTCGACGGCGGCAAGGGCCGCGGCGAGGGCGCTCCCGCTTCCGACGGTGCTGATGTCGAGGGCGATGCCCCGGCAGCTCCAGCCCGTCCTTCTCGTCCCGCTTCGCCGGCACCCGCCGCAAGCGACGACGAACCACCATTCTGATCACGTAGAGAGGCAACCATTATGGCCTTTTTTGGCCCCGCCGGTAAAAAATCGAAGAAAGATTTCAAGAAGCGTCCGAAGCGCGCCAAGCGCGTCGAGGTGCCGAAACCGTGTCGCTTTGAGAAGGAAGGAACCTTCCAGATCGACTACCGCGAAACCGCAATCCTCAGCCGCTACGTCAGCTCGCAGGGCAAAATGTCCTCCGGCAAGCGCAACGGGAACACCGCCTTCTACCAGCGTCAGCTCTGCCTTGCGGTAAAGCGTGCGCGGTATCTGGCCCTGCTGCCCTTCGTGGGCGAGTAAGGAGACTACCGTGGCAAAGCGCACTGAAGTCCTGCTCGTCAAGGACGTCCTGAAGCTGGGCAACATGGGTGACGTCATCCGTGTCGCCCCCGGCTATGCTCGCAACTACCTCTTCCCGTACGGTCTCGCCGTGCATGCCGATGGCGCTGCCAAGCGTCAGATCGAAGTGCTGCGTGAGAAGGCGGCCAAGAGCGAGACCGAGCGTGAAGCCAAGGCCCAGGCCCAGGCCAAGACGGTCAACAACTCGTCGATCCAGATCGGCCAGCGAGTCGCCCAGGATGACGAACTGTTCGGCTCGATCGGCACCAAGGAAATCGTCACTGCCCTGGCCAAGGTCGGGATCGTGGTTGATGGCAAGCAGGTCCATCTCACCGATCGCATCCGCAAGCTCGGCCGTTATCAGATCGACGTCAGCCTCCACAAGACGGTCAAGGTGACCATCAACCTGGAAGTCGTGAACAGCGATCCGAACGCGCCTTCGCTAGCCGAAACGCTTGCCGCCGTCGCCGCCAAGAAGGCGGAGAAGGATGCCCAGCGGAAGGCCGAGAAGGAGGCCAAGGCCTCCGGTGCCGCCGCCCCTGAGGGCGAAGAGAAGGACGATGAAGCTAAGGCCGAGAAACCAGCCAAGGGCGAGAAGTCCGACAAGCCCGCCAAGGGCGAGAAGCAGGGCAAGGGCGAGAAGCCCGCCAAAGGTCAGAAAGCCGACAAGGCCTCAGCTGGTGGCGGCGACAAGCCTGCCAAGGGCAAGGCCGACAAGAAGAAGAAGAAGGATTGATCCATGAAGGCTGACATCCATCCCAAAGTGCGTGAAGTGGTGTTCCAGGACATCGTGTCCGGAGCCGCTTTCCTCATCCTCAGCCCGATCAAGACCGAAGCTACGGTCGTGATCGATGGCAAGACCTATCCGCTCTGCAAGGTCGACGTGTCGAGCGCTTCGCATCCGTTCTACACGGGTACGCAGCGCATCCTCGACACCGCTGGCCGCGTCGAGAAGTTCGGCAACAAGCTCGGTGGCAAGACCACTGGCCTGGCTGCCACGCTGCTCAAGAAGAAGATCAAGTAGCGGATCCCCGTCTTGTGCGCGCAAGACCCGCCGGATTATCCGGCGGGTTTTCGCGTTGGCAGATCCTGTCGAATGAGGCCGCATGACCGAAATCGAGACGTCACTGGCACGGTTGCACGAACGCTGGCTGCGCATGGCAGCCCAGTTGTCGGATCCGTCGTTCATTGGCGGGCCGCAATACCAGCGCACCCTGCGCGAGCATGCCCGGCTCAACCGCTTGATGGAGCCCTGGCAGATCTATCGCCAGGCGCGTGAAGACATCAGCGGTGCGGAGGCGCTGCTAGCGGATCCCGACCTGCGAGCCGAGGCGGAAACCGAAATCCGCACCAAACGCGGCGAGGCTGAGTCCATCCTGGCGGCGATCACCGAGACGATTGCAACCGGGTCGGGCGGTGGTGACCGCGATTGCATCCTTGAGATTCGCGCCGGCACCGGTGGTGACGAAGCCAGCCTCTTCGCCGGCGATCTGATACGCATGTACACGTTGTGGACCGGCCGCCACGGACTGCGCATGCTGCCAATGTCGGTACATCCCGGCGAGATGGGTGGGGTCAAGGAAGCGATTTATCAAGTCAGCGGCACGACTCCGGGCGGACTCGGGGCGTTTGGCCTGCTGCGCTGGGAAAGCGGTGGCCACCGCGTCCAGCGGGTGCCGGCCACCGAAGCCCAGGGGCGTATCCATACCAGCGCTGCGACTGTCGCGGTTCTGCCCGAAGCGGAAGAAGCAGAGGTCGAGATCCGGCCCGATGATATTGAGCTGTCGACCTTCCGGGCAGGTGGCGCAGGTGGTCAGCACGTCAACAAGACGGAAAGCGCCGTGCGGTTGGTCCATAAACCGACGGGCGTGACTGTATCGTGCCAGGAAGAACGCAGCCAGCTCGCCAACCGCGAAAAAGCGATGAAATGGCTACGGGCCCGCCTTTTTGATGCTGAACAGGAACGTTTGCGCGCCAGCCGGGCAGCTGCGCGCAAAGAAGCGGTCGGCAGCGGCGATCGCAGCGATCGCATCAGGACCTATAATTTCCCGCAGAATCGCATCAGCGACCACCGTATCGAGCGGACCACGTATAACCTCGACCGCTACATCGATGGTTACTGTGATGACATGCTCCAGGCGATGAGCGAGTCGGAGAAGGCGCGCGTTTTGGCCGAGTGGGACGGGAGCTTTTAGTTCGGGGGTTTTGCCCCCGCGGGCTTTGTCGCGGCTCGGTTTCGTCGCAGGGCTCCGAAATCGTGGGCGGATACCATGGGCTTCGCCCATCGCCACTCGGCGACCGGCCCGCTGCTGCACGCAGGGCTCGAAGCGGCCATTGAGGAGCGCCGGCTTGCATTTTAGTCTTTTCAAGCGATAGTGCATAACGAAGCATGCGCTTCCCGGTAGTCCGCCGGAGTGTGAACGGTAGCAGGCCGATGTCCGGCCTCCCGATTGCGCCCGCGGAACTGGTCCCCTGGACGAAGTCCCTTCGCTCCGCACCTAGACAGGTAGCCACAATGGCCACCCACATCCTCATGAACGTGCTCGACGAGCACGAACTCCGCGTCGGCGTCATCCGTGACGGCCGGCTCGAGTCCCTCCTCCACGAGCGCCTCGGCGATGGCCAGCACCTCGGCAACATCTACAAGGCGCGGGTCGCCAACGTCGAACCCTCGCTGGATGCGGCATTTCTTGATCTGGGCAGCCAGAAGAACGGCTTCATCCACGTCGAAGAACTGATCCACGACAAGGGTCGCAACGTCCGCATCGAGGACATCCTCAAGAACGGTGATGAGATCATCGTCCAGGTCACCAAGGAAGCGATCAAGGAGAAGGGGCCATGCATGAGCATGTATCTCGCCCTCCCAGGCCGCGACCTGGTGATGATGCATAGCGATCAGGCTAAAGGCGTCTCGAAGCGCATCGAGGACCCGCTGGTCCGCAAGCGTCTCAAGAAGCAGCTCGACAGCTTCGAGCCGCCAGAGGGCTTCGGCTTCATCGTTCGCACGCACGCGGCCCACGCGTCCGAGGCTGACATCCGGCTCGACTACGAATTCCTCAAGCGCATGTGGGCCGAGGTTGACGCCCTGGGCAAGCGCGTCCGTGCGCCGGCCTGCCTCTACCAAGAGGCCGATGTGGTCGTGCGTACCTTGCGCGATGTCGCGGGTCCCGACACCGAGCAGATTGTCATCGACAACGAAGCCATGTACGACGAGGCCCGCGCCTTCGCGCAGATCTTCATGCCCGAGTTGTGCGATAAGATCAAGCATCACCGCGAAGAGTTGCCGTTGTATACCTACTACGGTTTGGAAGAGCGCCTCGCGGCGATCTACGACCGCAAGGTCGACCTGCCCAGCGGTGGAGCCGTGGTTATCGAGCAGACCGAAGCGCTCGTCTCGATCGACGTCAACTCGGCCAAGAATCGCGATGCCGGCGATGTCGAGACGACCGCGTTGATGACCAACCTAGAAGCCGCGCAGAGCATCGCCGAGCAGTTGGTGCTGCGCGACCTCGGCGGCCTGATCATCATCGACTTTATCGACATGGAGAAGCGCGAGAATCAGCGCCTCGTCCAGGTTGCTCTGCGCCGAGCCCTGGCCACCGACCGTTCGAAGATCCAGGTCAGCCCGATGTCGCGTTTCGGACTGGTCGAGATGACCCGTCAGCGCCAACGTCCCAGCCACAAGCTGGTGGCTTCGGCCGAATGCCCGTACTGTGTCGGCACCGGCGCGATCAAGACCGCCGAGACCTTCGAAATCGACTGCATGCGCTCGATCCGACAGATGCTGCACAGCCGCAGTCTGACCCGCTTGGAAGTTGTCGTCCCATCCGATCTGTCGGTGGGCATGCTCAACAACCGTCGCAAAGAACTGGCCAGTCTCGAAGACCGCACCGATTGCCGCATCGTGTTCAACCCGGACAGCCTGATGAAGGCCCGGGAGTTCCGTCTGAATCCGACGTTCCGCAAGGGCGAGCGCCGGCGCGATGAGAAGCACCAGCCGGTGCGTCCGTCGCTGCTTGCTCCGCTGATGGTCGAACAGGCCAAGGCGATCAAGCTGGCCAAGGAACTGGCCGCGATGAAGGCTGACGACCTTGAGCGCGAGCTCTCGGCCGATCCGGTGCATGGCGAGGCGCGCGACTCCGCAGCCGCCAAGGAAGCCATCCAGCCGACTCCCAAGCAGGTCGAGGTAGTGGTTGTTGCCCCAGTGGTACGCAAAGCTGCCGAGGTATGGGAGGAGGCGGCCGTGCTGCGACGCCTGCTGTTCTCGGCAAACATGCCAGTCGTGGTGGCTCCCTCGGCTGCTGCCGCCAGCCAGACTCCACTTGCCAGCGGCCCATCGCCAGCTACAAACCCCCCCCGCGATAACAGCGGGGGCCGCCGGCGTCGACGCCGTCGTTGAACCCATCTGGAGCAGACCGTGTACGCCGTCATCAGTGATCGTAACCGCCAATACCGCGCCGCCCCCGGCGACCGCCTCACCCTCGACCTCTCCGACGCCCAGCCAGGCGCCGTGCTTGAGTTGCCCGTCCTGCTCGTCGCCGATGGCGCCACCGTCAAGGTCGGCACCCCGTTCGTCGCTGGCGCCACCGCCAAAGTCAAGGTCGTCGGCACTGTCAGGGGTGCGAAGATCATCATCGGCAAGTACAAGCACCGCAAGCACATGACCAACCGTCGCAAGGGCTTCCGCTCGATCTCGACGGTCGTCGAAGTGGTCTCGATCAGCGGTTGATCCGCTCATCCGGCTCAGACCGGATGCCCACTGGCAGGCCGTCGCAGCGCCCCACGCTGCGGCGGCCTTGTCGTTTCACGGAGATTCCCATGCGCGTCCTGCTCGCCCTGATCCTCATCACTGGCCTGCACGCCCTGCAGTTGCAGGACCTTGAAGTCGTCTCGCCCATCGGCGGCCAGCGCTACACCGTGGTCGTGCCAGCCGGCAAGACCACGGATGCCGCTCCGGCCGATATGGGAACCGACATCGATGGCTGCCGGCATACGGCCGGACCTAGCGAGTACGAATACTACGTTGTCGTCGATCCGTTCAGCTACTTTGCTGCTCTCGCCTCCGAATGGGACGAGCGTACTGGCAAGTTCATCGGCGAGGTGCCCAAAGAGGTCGCCAACTGGGTCACCAAGGAATGGAGTTCAGAGCGCGAGATCGATTGGAACCACGCCTTTCAGAACGCCACTCAAGTCGCCCGTGGAACCGGGCAGGCCGCGCCCGTGCGCAAGGATTTCATCCCGTTGCAGGCATCGATACCCGTCGACAAGAAATACCGGCTGGCGATCAGCAGTTATGAACGACGCGGTGCCCGCGCATCCGTCCTCGCCAAGATCGCTCTGACCGGCGCGTGGGCCATGCGGGTCCGGGCGCAGACCCCGGTGTCGCACCCATCACTACAGGGCGGATTCGAGGAGATCAACGCCCGTATCGCTGGTCAACTCAAGGACGGCGAGCGCTTCGACCTCGACAAGTGGCTTGGCATCTACAAGGGCATTGTCCAGAGCGACGGTCTGACCCGCGAAGGCTACACGGTCGCGGCCAGCACGTTGTTCGGATTCCTGTTGCGCGATGGCGACATCGAGGGTTGCCGAGAACTCCTCACCAAGGCCTTGGATCGCCTTGGCAAAGACGACAAGCCGGATGTGATGCGCGGGCTGATCCGCGAGCGGCGCCGCGTATTCGACGAGCACAATAAGTTCGTGGCCGGCGCAGTCGAGCGCTTCTCGCTTGCGCTCCGCAACGAGGAGATCGTCCGTCTGCGCATCCCGGAAGTCCTCCTGGTGGTCGCTGAATGCTATCGTCGCCTGGGCATGGGTGATCGGGCCTGCGACTGGTACCTAGCCTTGTCCCGTCTGCCGGAGACCCAGCCCGCTGCCCGTCAGGCTCTGCGTTTTGAAGGCAAGATGCGGGCCCTGCCGGTCGACAAACCATACCATGTGCAATTGGGATGGATTGCCGACGAACAGCGCGAGATGCTTCTGAAGAAGGGCGTATCGCATCCTGGTGAGTTGAGCGGTCCCGATCGTGGCCTGCTGCTGGCCATCACCAACGAAGGGCTCGGAACCGCGTCGTACAACCTGCCCGGTTGGAAGCCGACCAGCGGCGCCGACCAGGCCGACAGCACCTTCGTCCTGGACCTGGTTGGCAAGGCCGTGCTTGAGCATGCTTTCCGCCTGGGCACCTGGCCCAAAACACTCGGTGACTTGTGGGAGCGCGAAGTGATCCGCGACCGCAATCGGGTCAATCGCTTCTATTGCCCAGCAACTGGCCAGCCCCTGCTGTACGCCGAACCACCCGGTGACATTTCGAAGATCGCGCCAAGCACCGTGCTGGTGTCGACGTCGGCGCCGGTGACTACGCCGCAGGGCCCTCGCTACGGAGCGTATTGCGCCAATGCCCGGGTGTTCTGGGTCGAAAAGGCTCCGGCCATCGGCCAGCCGCTCGGTCAGCCCTGACCGTCATGGCACGCAGGCCTGCTGCACTGCGTGAGGTCATCGGCCACGCCGGGACCGTTCTGTTGCTGACCCGGTTGGTTGCCTGCGGCCGGTTACCGCATGCCATCGTCCTGGAAGGTCCTGCCGGCTGCGGGCGACGGACCATGGCCTTGGCGCTGGCGTCAGCCCTGCTCTGCCCTGAACGCATCGAAGGCGATGCCTGCGGAGTGTGCGCGCATTGCGTCCAGTGTGTGGTGGGCAATCACCCGGATCTCAGCGAGTTGCCAGGTTCCCACGAGGCTCCGAGCGGCTTACCGGTTGAACAGGCTCGCGCCGTGGCAGAGGGCGCCGGCAGCAGTCCGCTGCTGGGCGTCGCCAAGGCGATCATCATTCCTGAAGCCGAGCGCCTGCGTGGCGCTTCTGCCAACGCCTTGTTGAAGATTCTCGAAGAGCCGCCTCCACGCACCACCCTGATCCTCACGGCCAGTTCGGCCGCTAGCCTGCTGGGGACCATCCGGTCGCGCTCGCAGGTCTACCGCATGCATGCGCTGACCATGACCGAGGTTGCCCAGGTCCTCGAGCGCAACGGTCTGGCACCCGCCCGAGCGTCAGCGCTTGCTGCTGCCGGTGCTGGCGTCCGCGCGGGTGGCAGCACGGCAGCTCCGCCGGCTCCGATCGCCGATCTCGAACGGATCCTCGCCAGTTTTGACCTGGGGGCGATTACCCGGGTTATTTCTGCTCTTCCGAGCAAGTTGGACAGTGGGGACGAGGACGACGCTCGGACGCCAGCCGCGGTGCAACGGGCCTGTTTGCGCGAATGGCTGGTCGTGCTGGCGACCCAGTTGCGTCAGGGCCTGCGCAGCAGCGACCCGCTCAAGGCTGCGACCGCTCTCGACCACCTTGAACGGATCGCCCGGGCGCGTGCGGATCTGGATCGCAACCATGCACCGCGTCTGGCGTTGGAGTCGCTCTCCCTCGGGCGGTGAGCCTTTGGTTGTCCGGCTATCTGACGGCCAGAGTATGATCCCATGATCCACGTCCTTGCCTCCATCACCATCGCTCCCGGCAGGCGCGACACGTTCCTTACCGAGTTCCATGCGATCGTCTCCGCTGTGCGTGCCGAGGACGGCTGCATCGCCTACGCTCCAGCGGTCGATGAGGTCAGCGGCATTTCGATCCAGTCTGCCCCGCGTGGGGATGTGGTCGTGGTGATTGAGCAATGGCGGGATCTCGCGGCCCTGCAGGCCCATCTCGTCGCACCGCACATGGGCGCCTACCGTGAGCGGGTCAAGGATCTGGTGATGGGAGTGCAACTGCAGGTGTTGAAGCCGGCCTGATCAGCGGGCTGACCCGGTCCACAGCTCGTCCATCACCTTACCGGTCGAGCCGACCAGACGCAGTCCCAGGATGTGCGCAGTGGTGGCTGCTAGATCGATCTGATTGCGGTGGGCAGCTAAGACAGCACCAGCCGGCGCGTCCGGGCCGAGTGCGACCAGCATGATCTTGCGACATCCAGCGCAGTCATCGCCGTGGCTGACAAAACCATCCTTATGGCCGTCGAGATGGCGGCCGTGGTCATTGGTGATGAACAGGTCGGTGGTCCCGCGATAGACCGGATCCTGCTGCAGCATGTCCCACAGGGCCTTGGCCGAGGCATCGCCGGCCTGAATGCCTTTCAGGTATCCCGCCCAGTCCTTGCTGTGGCCTGCCGCATCCGGCTGCTTGAGGTTGATCAGCACTAGGCGCGGGTGGTCCATCGGTAGTATCTCCAGAACCCGTTGCATGGTCTCGGCGTCTTCGCGATATCCTGCGCCAAGCCCCTTGCCGCCCGTGCCGCAGTCGCTGCGGCACAGCCACTGGTCCTTCCAAGCGGGATCCGTGCAGTTGTTGAGCACTGCCAGCTTGTCCTTGGAGGTGATCAGCCAGGCGAGCGCATCAGAGCCGCCGTCGCGGACCATCATCTGCAGCATGCTGGGATGGGCAGGCCGTTCACGCCCGCCGTTGTCGATCTCTTGATGGAAACCGGTGATTATGGCGGTGTGGCCGGGCGTGGTCAGGGTTGGCCCATCGTTGGAAAAGTCGCTCCAGACCGCACCCTGGGGGGCCAGTTCTTTGGCTAGGTGGGGGATGTACTGCTTGGTCGGCTCGCCAAAGGTCTCGGACCAGCGGGGACCATCGATGACGAGGATGACGACGTGGCTGGCCTTGGCTGCCGGAGTCTGGATTGGACCCGGCGATGGGGCCGTCGGTGGGGCCAGAGCGGACGAGGCAGCCGGGTTGGAAGCGGCCGGGACCGGAGGGGCTTGCGGTGTGGCCGTGCCCTCGCCGCAAGCGGTGATCACCAGCATGATGGCGAGGCAGATGGACCAGGACACGGTTCGATTCATACCATCAGCGTGTCGTCGATAGTGTACCAAACAACCTGAGTGAAGCACCGGTGACTGGGGTTGTGCTTGTCAGACGCAATGACCTGACCCACCTCGGGTTGTCTGTTGGCTCCGGTAAGGTATCTCTGCCCGCCTCGTCTCCCTGCCAGCCCCCGGAGCATTCGCCATGGCCGCCTCTACCGCCCAGCTCGCCGACGCAGCCGCACCTTTGCGCCAAGCCGAGGCCGAGGTCGCCAAGGTCCTGGTCGGCCAGCGCGAACTGGTCCGTCGCCTGCTGATCGGCCTGGTGACTGATGGCCACCTGCTGCTCGAAGGTCTGCCCGGTCTGGCCAAGACCACCGTGGTGAAGGCCCTCGCCCAGGCTCTGGCCGTGCAGTTCCGCCGCATCCAGTTCACCCCCGACCTGCTGCCCGCCGACATCATCGGCACGCGCATTTACGAAAGCGGCTCGTTCAGCGTGAAACGCGGACCGATCTTCGCCCAAGTCGTGCTCGCCGACGAGATCAACCGCGCCCCGGCCAAGGTGCAGTCGGCTCTGCTGGAGGCGATGCAAGAGCGTCAGGTGACGATCGGCGACGAAACGTTCCAGCTGCCGCGGCCGTTCATCGTGCTGGCGACGCAGAATCCTTTGGAGCAGGAAGGCACCTATCCGTTGCCGGAAGCCCAGACCGACCGCTTCCTGATGAAGGTGCGGGTCGGCTACCCCTCAGCCGAGGAAGAGAAGCAGATCCTGGAACGAGCGATGAAACGCGTTCCTGCCGACATCGTCCCGGTGGTCAGCACGGAACAGCTGGAGGCGGCCAAGGCTGCTCTTGATGGCGTGCACATGGACGCGCGGCTCAACGATTACTGCGTCAATCTGGTGCGTGCGACGCGCGATCCGGCGGCAGCTGGGGTGAAGACTCTGGCCAATCTCATCCAAGTCGGAGCCAGTCCGCGTGCGACCATCAGCCTGGCTCATGCCGGCCGGGCTCACGCCTTCCTCGACGGACGCGCCTTCGTCACGCCGCAGGACATCAAGAGCATTGCCGCGGATGTGCTGCGTCATCGTATCATCGCAAGCTATGAGGCTGAGGCCGAGGGTCTCGATACCGACGCCCTCATCGTTCGCCTGCTTGAGCATGTCGTCGTTCCCTGAATGACCGACGTCGCCGACATCCTCAGGCAGGTTCGGCGCATCGAGCTGCGCACCGAGCGGCTGGTGTCCTCGTTGGCCGCCGGGCGCTACCGCTCGGCGTTCCGTGGCCAAGGCATGGAGTTCGACGAGGTGCGTGAATACGCCAGTGGCGACGACGTGCGTGCGATCGACTGGAATGTGACCGCGCGTGCCGGAAAGCCGTACGTGAAGGTGTTCCGCGAAGAGCGCGAATTGACCGTGCAACTGCTGGTCGACGTCAGTGGCTCGATGCGCTTCGGCGCCATTCCGGGCATCAGCCCACGAGCCAAGCTGGCTCTCGCTGCCGAAGCTGCGGCGGTGGTCGGTGTCACGGCTCTGCGCAACGGCGACCGACTCGGCCTGATCCTGTTCACCGATCGCACCGAGGCCCATGTGCCGGCCCGCCGTGGACGCGGCCATGCGCTGCGCGTGGTGCGTGAGGTACTGGCGCCCGCCGAAAGCGCACGTCCGACCGATCTTGCCCACGCCCTTGATGAACTGACCCGGGTGGCGCGGCGTCGCACGGTGTGCTTCCTGGTCAGCGACTTCCTTGGTGATACTGCCGCCCGGCCTGCCTTGGCCACGGCCCTCGCGCGCGCTGGACGTCGCCATGATGTGGTCGGACTGCGCATTGCCGATCCAGGCGAAGCAAGCTTGCCAGGTGGCAGCGCCCCGCTGGTCCTGGCCGATCCAGAAGGTCGAGCCACCGGCATCTTCGCCGGCGGCGCGGCCGCTCGTCGTCGTTACGCCGCCGCCTGGAGCGAAAGTCGCACCGCTACTGAGCGCCTATTTCGCGCCAGCGGTTGCGACCTGGTCGATCTGTCGACCACCGAGAGTGCGGTCAGCGCCCTGGAGCGGTTCTTCCGTCAGCGTCGACGGAGGGTGCATGGATAGGGGGGACTGGCTGGTGGTACCGCTGTGCCTGCTGCTCTCGGCCGCGCTGGCAGCCGCCGAGCTGCCGCTGGTCGAACTGTCGGCTCAACCGTCCCAAGTCGCGGTCGGCGAGACAGTGACGATGACGATTGTCTACCGCTGGCCGCATGGCTGGACGGCTGCCGAGCCGGATCCGGCGAACGATTTCCGCAGTCTCTTTGTTACAGCTGCCCCGCCCGCCGAGCGTCATAGCACCGGTGAGGAGGAACGTCGTACTTTCCGCTACACCGTTGCCGCCACGCGCAGTGGAGCCTGGCAGCTGCCACGTCCGGCGATGTCAGTGCGCGGAGCGAACGGTGAGGTGCGGGTCCAGGCCCCAGAGGTCATCGTCCAAGTCGGTAAGGAATCGGCGCCGCCCAAGCTGCCCGCCGCGCGCCCGCTGCTGGTGCGTCCACCCGAAGCCCTGGCCACGCGACGGTGGCCCTGGCTGGTTGGCAGTTCGCTGGTCGTGGTTGCAGGCGTCCTCATCTGGTGGCTGCGTCGTCGCGGCGGCGAACAGCACGGGCCAAGCGCCTGGCAGGTATTCAGCGATGAGCTGGCAGCGGCCCGCACCGCAACCGACGGCAAGGATGCTGGAGCCCGGCTCAGTCTGGCGGTGCGACGCTACGCAGGCCGGATCTGGGAATTCGATGGACCCGGTCTGACGACCCGCGAGATGGGTGCCGTGCTGACTCGACTGCGTGCCGGCCGCATCACCGACGACGAGTCGCGCGACCTGCTGCGTCTACTCGCCCGGCTCGATGATCTGCGTTGGAGCGCCGGCGATGCCTCAAGCGAGGCGATGCAGGATCTCGCTACCCTCGCCAACAGCTGGACCACTGGCGTGCAGCAACGGCTTGACGCCGAAGCGGCCGCGAAGGCAGCGTCCAAGGGCGCTGAGCGGCAGGGGGGCGGATCATGATCTTCCGTTTCGCCGATCCCTGGCTGCTGTGCGGCTTGATTCTGCCGTTGCTGGTGCTGTGGTGGCGCCCCGCCCGCAGCGGGGCGGCCTTCGGTGCCTTCTCGCTAGCCAAGGCCGCGCTACGGCCGAGCCGCGGGCCGTTGATCCAGAGGATGTTGCTGGCGCTGGCGCTGGTCTGCCTGGTGGTTGCTGCGGCCCGTCCGCAATACGGCCGGGCCGTGGTCGAACGCGAACAGGCCGGCCGCGACCTGATGCTGGTGATCGATCTCAGCGGCAGCATGCAGTTCGACGATCTCGATGATGGCAAGGGCGGCCGCAGCGATCGTCTGGCGGCGGTCGTCAGGGCTGCAAAAGCCTTCGTTGAGAAGCGTCCGGATGATCGCATCGGCCTAGCCTTTTTCGGTGCCGGCGCTCTGACCTCGTGTCCGCTGACCTATGATCACGATACCGTGATCCAGTTCATGGATCGCACCGAGTCGCAGCAGCGCGCCTTGTGGAAGCGTGGCCAGGACGGCTTGCTTGGTGGTAGCACCAATCTGGGCTTGGGACTGGGCACGGCCTTGAAGTCATTGCGTGATCCGCTGGTGCGTGGTCGGGCGGTGATTCTGATCACCGATGGCGTCGATTCGCGCAACGAGCCAAGCTGGATCGATCCGTTGGTCGCGGCACGGCAGGCCGATCGGCTTGGCGTCAAGGTCTACGGCATCGGGGTCGGCAATCCGCACGGCACAGTGACTCAGAGCGATGGATTTGGCCGGGTCCGGACCATGCGCTTGCGCGACGACATGCTACCCGATATGGGCCGTCTGCAGGCAATCGCGACGACGGCGAACGGCAAAGCCTTCCCGGCAAATGACGCCAAAGGACTGGGCGAAGTCTTCGCAGGCATCAGCGCCCTGGAGCCGACCCCGCACACCGTACGTCAGCGCGATGACTTCGCCGACCATTGGTGGTTGGCACTCGCCGCAGGCCTGGCCTTGGCCGCCATTGCCCTAGTCTGCGAACCGCGTCTGCGAGGGGTCGCATGAGCTGGGGTCACGCTGCTTTACTCGCTCTGCTTGGCGCTGTTGCCGCCTTGGCGCTGTTGCGCTGGTGGTGGAGCGTCCGCATCTGCCGCCAGCAGGCCGGCATTGGCGCTGGCGCGGCTCATCTGACTGCCGGTGTGGGTCGCCGCCGCGAGGCGTTACGCGCCGTACTGTTGTGGTCGGGTCTCGCGCTAGGTGTGGTCGCTCTGGCGGCACCGCGGTGGGGCGCCAGCGAGCAGACTCGCTCCTCCAGCGGAGCCGACGTGTTGATCGTCATGGATTGCAGCCGCTCGATGCTGGCCACCGACCTCTATCCGACGCGCATGGAGGCCGCCCGGCGCAAGGCTCTCGACATGCTGCGCCTGGCCCCCGAGCTGCGTCTGGCGCTCATGCCGTTCGCTGCGCTGCCGGTTCTGCGCTGCCCGTTGACCGGCGATCACCAGGTCTTGGCCGAGATGCTCAAGGACTGCTCGCCCGACCTGTTCCCGGCCGAGGCTGGCTATCAAGGCACGGCGATTGGCACTGCGGTGAAGGAAGCTCTTGGTGTGCTTGGGCGCGAGGTAGAGCGCGGTCAGGCTGTGCTGGTGATGAGCGACGGCGCCGATGATGACGGAGACGCGGTCAAAGCGGCTGCCGAGGCCGCCAAGGCTGCTGGTATTCCCGTCTATGGACTGTTCCTTGGTGACAGCGAGCACAAGACCAGCCTGGTCATCGACGGTCGCAGCGAAGTCATGGAATCGAATCGCACCACTTTGGATTCCTTGGCCAGCGCCACCGGCGCGATCAGTGTCAACTCGACCTCGACGGATCAGGATGTGCAGGCCTTGGTCGACCATCTCGGGCGCACGGTCGCGCAGCGTCCGTGGGTCGAGCGTCAGCGAGTGGTCGCCAGCGAGCGCTATCGCTGGTTCCTCTTCCCTGCGATCGCGCTGCTGGCGGCAGGTGCGTTGCTGTCGACGCGGAGGCGGACATGAAGTGGATCCTGTTCCTGCTCTTCCCAACACTGCTGACTGCCGGAGACGCCTGGGATCAGCTGGCTGAGATCTCGCGCAAACCACCGGCCGAGGCGCGCGTCGGGTTGGAACAGCTGCTGGTGCGGGATCCCGGCTTCGTCGCGGCCCGATTCAATTTGGGTACGCTGCTGCTGGAGAGCGATCCGTCGAAGGCCGCCGAACAGTTGGAACTGGCAGTCAGCAGCGCCAGCGGTGAACTGGCCGCGAATGCCTGGCACAACCTAGCGCTTGCCCGCTTTCAGCAGGGCCGCCTCGACGATGCCTTGCGCGCAGCAGAACGCGCGGCCCAGCTGGATCCAACGGCTGGCGGTCTGCGTGATGAGGTCCGTCGGGTGACCCTGGCGCGTCTGGACGAGGCCCGGCGCAAGGCCGACGAGGAGGCACGCAAGCTTCACCTGGATCCGGTGCCGCTGCCTGATGGTCGGGTTGGTGAGGTCTACGCTGCCACGCTCGCTTTGGCCGGCGGATCACCGCCGCGCACCGTCGCTCTGGCTGGAGCCTCCAAGATGCCAGAGGGAATCAGTCTGGCCGCTGACGGCAGCATCACCGGCACCCCGCGGGCGGCTGGCACAACCAAACTGGATCTCGCGCTGTCCGATCAGGTGGGCGGCAAGGCGACCGGTAGCGTTGAGGTGCGCATCCTCCCGCAGCCGGCGATCACCACCGAGATCCTCCCCGAAGCGATCATCGGCCAGCCCTACGAAGCGCGCTTCGCGGCGGTCGGCTTCCCCGGCTCGCCAACTTGGTCGATCGCAGCGTTGCCTGCCGGGCTGACCGCTGGTGCCGATGGCGTGATCCACGGTACGCCCAGCGAGACTGGAACCAGCACTCTGCATGTGCACGCCGAAGCTGGAAAACTGACGGCGAATCGCCTGATCGACCTAGAGGTCAGTAATCGCTTCGCTCCGGCGGAGGTACCCTTGCCCCCCGCGACGGCGACGGCGCCCTACCAGCATCGCACGACCGTACGTGGACCGGCGCAGCAGTACCGCTGGTCAGTTGCTGCTGATGCCGCGATGGGAATCAGCCCGGATGGCACGATCAGCGGCACGCCGGCAGAGGCCGGAACGATGACGCTTCCGGCGACGATCACGGCTGGTGACCAGCGCCGACGTCGGGTCGAACTGACTCTGCCGGTCAACCCGGTGCCGCTGATCCAGCCCGAACCGATTCAGCTGCAAGCCGGTGCGCCGGCGAACCAAGCCATCACCGTCGCAGGTGGGACTCCCCCGTATGCTTGGTCGGTGGTCAGTGGGCTGCTGCCGGCTGGACTGCGCCTGGATCCCAACGGTCGTCTCGGTGGCGTGGCCAAGGACCCGGGCACCAGCACGATTACGGTTGCCGTGCAGGACCGCTGGAAGGCCGGCACGCAGGCAGAGGTACAGATCACCGTTGCTCCGGCCAGCGACCCACCGCCCAAGGACCAGGAGAAGGAGAAGGACAAAGATAAAGACAAAGACAAAGATAAGGACCAGACCAAGCAGGACCAAGACAAGCAGGATGGCCAGAAAACCAACCAGTCTGCACAGGATCAGCAGAAACAGGATCCGTCCAAGCAGGACGGACAGAAGCCGGAGCAGAGCGATCAGAAACCGGATCAGTCCAAGCAGGACGGACAGCAGGGATCGAAGGATCAGGCTCAGGCCAAGCAGGATCAGTCGGCTGGTCAGAATGGAGATGATGGACAGAAGGACGCGGCCGCCGCCCAGGCCGCTGCCATGCAGCAAACTGCCGCCGATCACTGGCTCGATCAACTTCCCGAAGAACGCCGCGACACCCTGCGTTACCAATTGCTGGACGGTGGGCAGAAGAAGCCCACACAGCAGGGCAAGACATGGTGATCATGCGCTTCGGCCTGCTGTTTCTCTGTCTCTGTGCTGTCATGCCTGCAGGCGAGGCGACTCTCGAACTGCCTGATCCGGTGATTCCGGGAGTAGCGATGGAGGGGACCCTGCGGGTGGTCGATCCCCCTTCGGATGTGCAGGCCGTCGATCTGCCGAGCGTCGACGGGTTGGAGATCCAGATGTCGGGCCAGAATGGCTCGCAGACATCGATCACCAACGGAGCTCGTTCGACCGTGATCACGGTTGGACTGATTCTACGGGCCTCGCAGCGTGGTCAGCTGAGTGTGCCGGAGCTGACGGTGCGGTTGGCCGATGGCTCGACCATGAAGACCGCACCACAGACATTGCGGGTCGACAACGGTGATGCCCGGCTGACCGGTAACGCCACGGCAGAGGTTTCATTCGACCCGCCCAGTATTGTGCCCGGCCAGACCACCAAGCTGGTGTACCGCATCACGCTGCGTCGCGGTGAAGTCCACACGCTGGGAATAGGGCCGCCAGACGGATCGATCCTGCTCGGCGAGCGAACGATCACGTCCACTCGGACGTTTGATGCGGCGGGAAAGCCTTGGACGGCGACGACCATCGTCTGGCCAATGACCGCAGCTACCGCCGGCAGCTTGGTCGTGCGGGGACAGCAGGAGTACCAGCAGGTCGTTGGCAGCAGCGGGTTCGACCAGCGCGTCACGCGCCATCAGATCGCCGTCGCTGCGGCCACCCTGACGGTCGAACCCATGCCGACAACCGGCCGGCCAGATGGCTTCGCTGGACTGATCGGCCCGTTGGCGGCTACCGCGGCTCTCGAGCGCGAGCGAGTCTCTGCCGGAGAAGGGACCGTCCTGACCTTGAGCGTGATCAGCCGTCAGAGCGATCTGATCAAGCGCCCGACCCTGGTCGTTTCTGGTGCCCAATTGTACGCCAAGGATGACTCCACCAGTGATGGCACCCGCCATTTCCGCTGGGACGTCGTGCCAGCCGCCGCTGGAAGCATCACCATTCCTTCCGTCGCATTCGCTTACTTCGATCCAGGCTCCCGCAGATATCGCAGCGCCGCCACGCAGGAGTTGCGTCTCGACGTGATCCCTGGTCGTAGTCGCGATCTCGGCATCGTTGGCGTCGCTTTGCCTGCTGCGAGTGCGGCGGCTCAAGCCGTGCCTGCTGGACCGGTGCTGCCTGCCCCCAAGCGAGGTGGCGTCATCCCCAATCCGCCCGTCTGGGGGACGCTGGCCGCGTTGGTAGGCGGGTTGCTGATCGGCTTGACCGTGCCGTTGGTGCAGTTGATGCGTCGCTCCCGCCGTGGACCGCATCGCGGTCGGGCTTTGCGCTCTGCCGGTCGCGACCTGCAGGCCTTGGAGGTCGCTCTGCGTCAACTCCGTCCACTGCTGACCACTGAGGCCCAGCGAACCGCTGCCGAGGCTCTGCAAGCCGCGATCGAGCGTTGTCGTTTCGGAGGCGAGGCTCTGCCGGACATCGCCGCCTGGGTCGCCGAGTTGGAGGGCGTGGCATGAGCCGCCTCCTGTGCCTGTTACTGCTGATCGTCGGCGTCACTGCCGCTGATCCCTACGAGGCCTGGACCCAGGGTCGGCCTGCTGAGTCGGTTGCTCCGCTAATCGCCCATGCCGAGAACGTGGGACATTGGGATGCGTGGTTGGATGCCGGTCTGGCTGCGGCTGCCAGTGGACACCGTGGCGAGGCGTTGGCCTGTCTGGCCATGGCGCACCATCTGGCGCCCGAGCGGGCGGAGCCACGTGATGCCATGCGCGTATTGGGCGCTGCCCTGCCGACCACCTGGTGCGAGCGCGCCGGCCCGCTTGCCGTACCCGGCAGCGGCTGGTCTGGAATGGTGTTGTGCGGCCTGGCCGGGCTGGCCATTGGGGCAGGCCTCGGGATCCGTCGCGGCCGCTGGCTGTTACTTGGTAGTGGCGCTCTGGCGCTGTTTATCGCGCTGCCCGGGGCGGTGGCACCGCAGGTGGACCGCCTGGCCAGATGGATCGTCACGGTGCGCGACACCGCAGCGCTCGACAGCACCGGTGCCCCAGTGCGATCGGTTGCTGAGGGCACGTTGCTGCATCGCGATGGGGATCAGTCGTGGGGCGGCCGAACCCTGGTCCGTTTGCCTGACGGGGCGGTGGCCTGGATTGCCACCAATGACCTGACACCTGGGCGCTAGCCTGGATCCCATTCGCTGGCTCACCGTGTTGGCGTTTTAATCGGTCAGCTTGTCGACACCTTCCCCCTCGCCACCTGGCGAGGTCATGCGGCTCCCTTTGCCCACAGCGTGATGCCGTGCTGTCGTAGGGCTGTCGACCATGCGGTGCGCTCCTCGCTGCGTACGCAGCGCAGTAGGCAGGCGAGCTTCTCTTCGTTCGTGAGCGCGCGGGGCTGGGAGAGTAGACGCATGCCTGCCTCCCCCGGCGTACGGTCGTCCTTGCGCTGGTTGCAGGTGGCGCATGCGGTGACGATGTTCGACAAGGCGTCGCGGCCGCCGCGCGATCGCGGTTGCACATGATCCCGGGTGCCGGTGCGCAGCGTCACGCGACAACCGCAGTATTGGCAGGTGAATGCGTCACGGGCGAAGACGGTTGCACGCTCCGGGGCATCGAACACCGAGCGACGCCGGCGCGTCCGGACCAGGTCGCGGAGCACCAGGACTGACGGCAGAACGTGGGTTGCCCGCTCACTACGGACGACGCGATCGTAGCACGCCAACGGATCCGCCTTACCGACGACCACCAGCGCCAGGGCGTCGATCCAGCGATCGATGACGACGAGGTACTCGTAGTTGGCGTTGAGCACGAGACATCTGTTCACGGTTTCCTCGATGCCGGCGATGCCGGCGGTGATGGTGCCCACGCAGGGATTCGAACCCCAATCACCTCCATACCAGGGAGATGTTCTGCCGTTGAACTACGCGGGCGTGATGGTCGGCGACGAGGGATTCGAACCCCCATCTTCCGGGTGTAGTCGAACCTGCAGCCTGCGCGTTACGAGTGCACTGCTCCGCCAATTGAGCTACGACAGCAACAGTTGGCCTCGGGGGATGGATTTGAACCATCGTCGCCAGATTCGTAGTCTGGCATCCTATCCGTTAGACGACCCCGAGAGATGGACAACGCAGCCGGAATTGACCCGGCATCTCCGCGCAGGCGGCGCGGCATCGTAGCCTCTAGACGACGCATGGGTGTGGCAGGTGGCGTGGGAGTCGAACCCACCTCATCCGGATTTGGAATCCGGCGCCTTGCCGCTCGGCCAACCACCTAGTCGCCTGCCTCCAACAGGCTACAAGAAACGACCTGCTCCGACCGAGCCCCCGTGGGGCGCGCGCCGTTCTCGGGTCGCGTGGTCGGCTGCTCGCAAAAACCGTCGCAGGTCGGACGGTGCAGATGGTGGAGCGCGAAGGACTCGAGCCTTCCTCTCCCGGTTAAGAGCCGGGTGCATCGCCGTCTATGCGTGCGCTCCAAATGGTAGGCCACCTCGGAATCGAACCGAGTTCCCCGGCTTAAAAAGCCGGTGCATCGGCCACGAATGCTTGTAGCCCGTGGTCTCGTCTGATGGTCCGGCCCCACGCCACGCCGACCATCTCTGGCGCCCTGATGCGCCCCTTACCCTGCGGCATCCCGTGGGATGCAGAAACTGGACACGCGCGGTGGAGTCGAACCACCTGGTTCTGCGTTTGCTGCGCAGCGCCCGCCCCGCGGACTACCCTCGCGCGTGCAACGTTGGCCCCCCCAGTGGGAATCGAACCCACATCTGCTGCTCGACAGGCAGCCGTCCTGGCCGTTGGACGATGGGGAGAGGAGGTTGGCCACCCAAGGCAGGTGGCGTCGGCATGGAGTCCGACAGGCGGTGGTGACCGCTCACAGTTCGCACGCGACCGGCGTGCTCGGTGCCCCCGGACATAAGAGGCGTGCCTTGCTGGTGGACCTGGCGGGATGCGAACCGGCGTCTTCCGCGTGCAAGGCCCAGCTCGGGGACAAGCCCCTCGCATGCGCCGCTTTCGCCTCCCCAACGGGGAGGCTCATCCGCCTACGGCGGACCGCGTGCTCGCCTGCCGTTGGACGACAGGCCCGGATGGTAGCGGGTGAGGGAATTGCACCCTCCTACTTGGCTTATGAGACCAGACTGGATCTATCTCCAGCGAACCCGCAGTGTGGTGGAGTCGCGCGGAATCGAACCGCGATTGCTGCCATGCCGAGGCAGCGTCGTGCCAATTGGACCACGACCCCAGGGCCCGGGCGAACCCGGGCGGTGAAACAACTGCCGGTCGGTGACACCGACGACCCGATGCCGGTCCGTGAGGACCTCGGGCTTGAGGCTTCAGGGCACGTTGCGCCCCAGCGGCAGAATGGTGGACCCCGGCGGACTCGAACCGCCGACCCCCGCGTTGCAAACGCAGTGCTCTTCCGCTGAGCTAGGGGCCCATCCGTCGCCGCCGGTGTGACCCGGCGGCGGTTGGTGCTACGATATGGATTTGTGAAGACGTCTGGAACGCAAAGAACCCCGGCTGGTGGGCCGGGGTTCCTGTGTCGCGATCAGCTGGTGACAGCTGGGCTACGAGACTGGAGACCCCGGCGGGGATGCATCGGTGGCGAGTTCGCGAGATAGATGTTTGAACATATCCAAACCGCGGCCCACCGATGACCCGACGGATCCTGACCATGCACCACGCGTTATCTGCGAGGTGAGCACACATCCCTGATTGGGTTTGGTGCAGAACATGGAAGGCAGGCTCCGTTGCTAGGGACGTACACCGCCCGTGCGGTGATAGGCGCACGATATGATACCTCATATAGTTGTCAACATAGTATTCCTAGCTGGAGTTTAACCCGCAATTATACGTTGAAAACGCAGTGTCGTGGCCGTTGGACCATAGGAATATTTGGTGCACGCGGGGGAGTTGAGTCCGCCGTCTCAAGGTTGATGGCCTCAATTAATCTTTCTACAGCATCGCATCTGGCTGGGAGGGGCGGATTCGAACCGCCAATGAGGTTGCCCTCGGCCGGTTAACAGCCGGCTGCCTTACCGTTCGGCGCACCTCCCAATACTGGTGGCCCCAGGCCGAGTCGAACGGCCATCCCCGACTCTTCAGATCGGTGTCCTTCCAGTTGGACGATAGGGCCATGTGGTTGCTGCGCGCGGGGTCGAACCGCGTTCCTCGGTGTCAAAGACCGGTGTCCTGCCATTGGACGACACAGCAGTGGTTACGCGGGGTGGGATCGAACCACCGACATGCGGCTTCAGAAACCGCCGTTCTGCCACTGAACTACCGCGTATGGTGGGATGCGCCGGACTCGAACCGGCTCCTCCGGGGCCACAACCCGACGTGCTGCCCTTAGCACCAGCACCCCTGAAATGGTCTAGATAGGTGGACTCGAACCACCGGCCTCTCGGTCCCAAGCCGAGCGCTCTGCCAACTGAGCTACATCCAGATGTGTTCTCGCCAGTTGGATTCGAATCGGTGGTGCGCGCGGATGGAGTCGAACCATCATCGTCGGTATATCAGACCGATGTCCTGCCATTGAACGACGCGCGCATGAGCCTGGCCGGTGTGGTCCGGTCCGGGCGAACTCGCCACAAGTTTCGATTGTCGAAGAGCCGAAACGCACGAACCCCTGGGGAAATCCCCAGGGGTTCGCAGGTGCGATCGAGAGTGGCTGGTCGCCTACATCATCGTCATCGCCTGGAGTCCCCCTGGGCACGCCGGAAATTCCGGGTGCTGGTAATTGGGTTGCTCTGGGCGAATGAGACCGGCGGTCATGAATGGAGACCATATGTTACCCAGGACCATTGTCAACACACAAAACGGTGATAGACAATTGCGCATGTCCGGCGCTCCCAGTCTTTCCCTCGCGCTGCAGTGGCTGATGGTCGACAACGGCCTGTCCGAGCAGGAGTTGGCTGCCATGTCGGGTGTATCTCCCGGCGCCGTCGTTGCCTTCCTGGGCCGACCGCACACGCCGACCGTGACCTGGATGACCCTGGTGAGCGCCATGCGCTGCCAGCTCGCCGTCAAAGCTCCCAAGCGCATCTTAAGCATCGCCATGCCGCGGATCACCGCGCGGCGTCGCAGCCATGAACACAGGCAATGGGAAACGCGACGTCTTGCCGCCTACCGGGCGCAGATCGTCACGCAGAGTCCTCACCTCTCATCATCCGAGGTACGTGAGACCGCACGTGGCTATCTGCGGTCTTCGACGGCTCGCCTAGCGGGCGATCTTGATGCGGCGCAGCAACGCCTAACGGCGGCACGCGTCGATGTTGCAGCCGTCGGTTTACGCGCCGCAGCTCGGGCCATCGCAGCCACCGCCGCGGTCAACGCCGAGGATCTGGCTCTGCTCGCTGGTCTCTCGCTTGGTGCAGCGCAGGCGGTACTGGATACGTCTCCAGACGGCCGTCTGGCAACCCCGCATCGGCTTTTTTCCGCTCTCTCTGCTCGACTTGTCATCCATCCAGCAGGCGGAGGAGCCGTGGCAATAGACCTCGCACCATCCGGAGATTGGCGCCCCGAGGCGCCACGCCCAGGGCACAGTAGCCTGACCCACGAAGATATTCGCAGCCGCGCCGGACGCGGCGAGGCGCTCGCCAGCATTGCCCGCGATGCCGGCGTGTCTCGTCAGCGCATTCACACCATCGTCAACGCTTCACCTGCTCGTTAATCCGGGGTAATATCGACCGCAGCATGGCGGAACGCGGCAGGGGTCGACTTGAAACGAGCTGCGAACGAGCGGTAGAAATGCGCCAGGCTGGCGAAGCCGCAGGCCTGGGACAGTTCCAGGATCGGACGATTGCTCAGACGCAATTCGCGGGCCGCGAGGTCTAGGCGCAACCGCAGCACCAGTTCGCTGGCGGTGCAGCCATAATGCTCGCGCACGGCGCGGCTGACATGGGCGCTGCTGCGGCCGCTCAACCCGACCAGGGCAGGCAGACCGATCACCAAGCGCTGTGGGTCGGACAGGCGGGCGATTGCGCTGGCGAGCCATGGTGGGGCTCCGACCGGCCGGTCTGACTGACGAAGGGTGCGCAGCATGCCGCTGACGAACCAGTCAGCATCGCAGGCATCCTGCCGGGTGGAAGGCAGGTCGGATACGGCCCCCGACATCCAGCCCAACTGCCGGTCATCCAGGTGGACGACCGGCTCGGCCCAAGGCCAGCTAGCGAGTGAGCCGTGGCGTTGCCGGAGACGGCGCCAGGCGCTGGCGGACATCGACGCTGTGACCATCACAGCGCCATCTAATCCAGTCAGGCAATGACCTGCGCCAGGTGCCAGAAAGCAGGCATCGCCACGGGTCAATTCACGCTCACCAGAGCCTATTTGCTGATGCCGAAGACGGCCAGATTCCACCCACAGCCATTCGGCGAAATCGTGGCGGTGGGGCGAGACCGACGTGCCGGCATCCAAACGGTGTCGCGAAACCCGGAGATGTGGCAGATGCCAATCGCAGCGATCCCAACGGAGCAGGTCCATCCTGGCATCATCCCTGGGTAAGAGGCGCGGCAATGGTGGGGAAGCACCACGAGGGGACGCTGCAAGAATAGGGCATGCCCTTCCCGCACGACCTCGCCCGTCCTGACCACCGCCACCTAGCAGCCAAGCTCCACGACCAGGCCTTCACGAGTGCGGCCGATCTGCACATCGAACTGTGGCGGACGCCAGAGCCAGTACCGTTCGCGCAGCGGCGGCGTGGTCAACGTCAGGTGGTCAAGCCGGGCGATCGCTGGGGAACGAATCTGTTCGATTGCGCCTGGTTCCATTTTACCGGGCGGGTCCCGAATTCGGCACGCGGACGCCAGATTGTGGCACTAATCGACATGGGGGGCGAACTGCTGGTCGTTGATGCAAAGGGCAACCCAGATCGTGGACTGACCTGCATCGCCAGCGACTTCGATCTCAGCCTGGGTATGCCGGGTAAGCGCATCATGCCGCTACTGGCACGCAGTCGCGGCGGGGAAGCCATTGAACTCTGGGGCGACGGGGCCAACAACGATCTCTTTGGCAAGCTGCGCCACGGTGGAGCCATCGTCGAAGCTCGGATCGCCACCGTCCGTCCCGCCCTCCGTGCATTGGCCTGGGACTGGGAAGTGCTCGCTGATCTCCTGGCCGCTCTTCCTGACCAGGAGCCACGGAAGTCCGCGCTCCGACAGGTGCTGGATGCGTGGGCGCCCAAGCTGAGCCAGCCGGATGATGCCACGGTAGCTGCGGCGCGCACCGCCCTGGCTCCGCTGTTGGCGGCGCGCGGTGCGCCGAACCGCCCGACCGTCAGCTGCATCGGTCACGCCCATCTCGACCTCGCCTGGCTATGGCCGCTACGCGAGACCCGGCGCAAGGCGGCACGAACACTGTCGACCGCGCTGCGCAACATTGAGACCTATCCCGATTACATTTTTGGCCTGTCGCAGCCGCAGCAGTTGGCTTGGATTGAGGTGGATCATCCGGCTCTGTTTCGCCAAGTCGTCCGTCGACTTCGCGAAGGCCGTATCGAGCCCCAGGGAGCGATGTGGGTCGAGAGCGACACCAACTTGGTCTCCGGTGAATCCCTGGTCCGGCAGCTGGTCCAGGGCCAGCGTGCCTGGCGTCGGTATGCTGGTCGCACCATGCGGATGTGCTGGTTGCCCGATGTATTCGGCTATTCGGCCGCCTTGCCGCAACTGCTCTGCCAAGCGGGGGTCGAGTGGTTCCAGACCATCAAATTGTCGTGGAGTCGGGTGAATGCGTTTCCGCATCATACCTTCCGCTGGCAGGGCCTGGATGGTAGCGAAGTGCTCGCCCATCTGCCGCCGGAAGGCACCTACAACAGTGCTGCACGGCCGTCGTCGCTGCGCAAAGCGGTGAGCGAGTTCCGCGACGCAACCCGTTCAGATCGTATGCTGCTGCCGTTTGGTATCGGCGACGGTGGCGGTGGACCTGGCGAAGAACACCTCGAACGCCTGGCGCGGCTCACGGATCTCGATGGTGTACCGCGGACGGTCTGCGAGCCGGCCGAGCAGTTCTTCTCCCGCATCGACCAGGATCGTTCTGTCTTTGCTACCTGGCGCGGTGAGCTGTATTTGGAATGCCACCAGGGCACCTTCACCACTCAGGGACGCCTGAAACGCCTGAACCGACAGCTGGAGTGGCGTCTGCGTTCAGCAGAAACGGCATGCACGCGCGCGTGGCTGTCCGGAGAGACGTGGCCGCAGGACCGTTTCGACCGGATCTGGCGAGAAGTTCTGCTGCATCAGTTTCATGACATCCTGCCCGGCTCTTCGATTGGTCGAGTTTATCGCGAGGCAGAGGCGCGTAGTCTGGACATACTCGCCGAATTGGACGGACTGATTGCCACTGCAGATGCCGCCCTGCCCGCTGGCACATGGGTGGTCAACGACTTGTCCTGGTCGCGCCAGGGATGGCTGTGCGCAGGTGACCGCTGGCATCGCGTTGAGGCGGCTGGCCTAGCGTGCGTTAGCCTGGGCGAGGCGTGCGCCGAACCTGGGGCCGGTCTGACCGCACACGACAACCTGCTCGACAATGGCATCGTGCGCGCCCGCTTCGCGGACGATGGCCGGTTACGCTCATTGACCCTGCTGGAGGGCGGACGCGAAACGCTGGCTGCGCCTGGCAACGATCTACTGTGCTTCGCTGACAGTGGCGATGCCTGGGATTTCTCCATGGACTATTTGCGGCAAGAGGCGAGGCGTCCGGTCCTGGTCACCACCAGGACAATGATCGCAGGACCCGAGGCGATCATCGAACAGACGTGGCGCATCGGAGTTTCGACCATCACCCAGCGCATCGTGCTGGCCGCCGGCTCTCGTCGGTTGGAATTCCGCACCGTGGTCGACTGGCAAGAGCGCGGCTGCATGCTGCGAGTGCGTTTCCCGACCACGGTCGATCCCGGCGAGGCGCGGTGCGCAGTTGCTTTCGGTTCGCTTGCCAGACCAACTCATGCCAACACCTCGTGGGACGCAGCCCGCTATGAGGTTCCCGCACATGAGTGGGTCGATCTCAGCGAACGTGGTTTTGGTGTCGCTCTGCTCAATGATGGAAAGTACGGCTATCGCCTGGATGGCGGAGTCCTGGATCTTGCAATGCTGCGATCACCGGGATTTCCCGATCCTGATGCGGATCGCGGTGCGCATGTGTTCACTTATGCCATCTACCCGCATGCCGGCGACCACGCTGATGGTGCAGTTGTGCGCGAGGCTCATGACCTCAATCATCCGTTGCGTGTCGGCCATGGCAGTCGTGGCGGCAAGGCCGATCCGTCGCCAATTGCGATCATCGATCATCCCGATGTGGCGGTCAGTGCGGTGAAGCGTTCAGATGACGGCGACGATCTGGTGGTGCGGATTCACGAGACGCACGGCACACGCGCCACCCTGCATCTGCGGACGA
This sequence comes from Planctomycetota bacterium, assembly GCA_038318565.1. Lineage (GTDB taxonomy): Bacteria > Planctomycetota > UBA11346 > UBA11346 > UBA11346 > UBA11346. The sequence goes on along the minus strand of JBBQCI010000003.1, from coordinate 24,645 downwards.
CCATCGCACTACGCGGCGCGGCGCAGACCGATCTGCTGGAGGAACACCCCAAAGCCTTGCCGAAGCGGGCCAGGGTTGTCGAGGTGGAGATGCCACCTTATGCCGTACGGACGCTGCGCCTGCAGCGGCGCTAGTCGGCAAAGCCGTTGTGCTGGACGTTCTCCAGTTCGGCCGTGAGCCGCTGCCGATCGGTGATGGTATTCTGCTGGTGGAAATAACAGCAGCAACAGCAGCATATGAAATGGATTTGGCACAAGCAGGGACGTCGGCAGACTGCCTGGACCATGCAGATCAAGACCCGTGAATCCGTCACCTGGGATGCCCTGTCGCTCGGCGAAATCATGCTGCGCCTTGATCCGGGCGAGGGTCGCATCCACACCACGCGCAGCTTCCAGGCCTGGGAGGGTGGCGGTGAGTACAACGTCGCCCGCGGACTGCGCCGTTGTTTCGGACTGCGTTCAGCTGTCGCCAGTGCCTTCCCGGACAATCCAGTAGGTCATCTCGTCGAGGACCTCATTCTCCAGGGCGGTGTCGATACCAGCCTGCTGAAATGGGTGCCGTACGACGGCCTCGGCCGATCAGTTCGGGTGGGTCTCAACTTCACCGAGCGTGGCTTCGGTGCGCGCGGTGCGGTGGGTTGTTCAGACCGCGGCCATACCGCGGTCAGCCAGCTCAAGCCGGGGGACTTCGACTGGGATGATATTTTTGGACGCAGAGGGGTGCGTTGGTTCCACACCGGTGGCATTTTCGCAGCGCTTGGCGAACACACGCCCGAGGTTGCCATCGAGGCGGCCAAGGCAGCGCATCGCCACGGCACCATCGTCAGCTATGATCTCAACTTCCGCCCGAGTCTGTGGAAGGCCTATGGCGGATCCAAGCGTGCCCAAGAGGTCAACCGCGAGATCGCTCGTCATGTCGACGTGATGATCGGCAACGAAGAGGACTTCACCATGGCGCTCGGTTTCGCCGTGCCTGGACTGAACGAGCATCGTAGTGCCCTCGATCCCGCTAATTTTCAGGCGATGATCGGTGAGGTCACCAAAGCCTATCCCAATTTCCAGGTCGTCGCCACCACCCTGCGCGAAGTGCACAGCGCCTCGGACAACGACTGGAGCGCCGTGTTGTGGCAGGACGGGCGCTTCTACCAGGCTCCACAGCGCAACCACCTGGAAATCCTCGATCGGGTCGGCGGTGGTGATTCGTTCGCTTCAGGCCTGGCCTACGGATTCCTTGCCGGGTTCGGCCCGCAGGCCGCGGTCGATTACGGTGCGGCGCATGGCGCCCTCGCCATGACCACCCCGGGCGACACCTCGATGGCGACCAAGTCCGAGGTCGAGGCCCTGGTCAAGGGCGGCAGCGCGCGCGTCCAGCGTTAGACTTTCTGGTCCGCCTTGCGGCCCGCGAGCACAGCGACGGTGAGGACCCAGAAGCACAGCACGACGCTGAAGATCGGCACCTGCAGGGCCGAAGGCAGGCTGTAGACGAGGCACACCGAGGGGGCCCAGACCATCCAGGCGGCAAGGATGACCGAGGGGATTTTGACGGTGAACATCTCGCGGCTCAGGCTAGCGCGAAAACGTTGCCAGTTTCCGCCGCTGTCCTCCCACCAGGCGTACACCAACGTCGTGGTCGGGATGCTCCAGAAGGCGGTGTAGACCAGCATGTCGAGCGCCATCTTCTTCAGTACGACGGCGGCGTTGACCGAACCATCCAGGGGATTGCGCGCTTCGCCGAACAGGTGGGTTTGCAACTGGTAGAACAGCGCCACCTCCAGGCCACGATAGATCCAGAAGACGATCAGGAAGACGAGTTGACGGATCCGCCCGCCTGGCGGCATGCGTCCCAACGCGATAAGGAACATCCAGGGCAGGACGGCGCCGCACAGACCAGTGCTCAGTGCTGAGAACCACAGCCCCCAGTCGCGCTGCCAGCCTTCCACCCGATCGTAGGCCGGGCGAGCGGCCGGGACCAGGGCGTAGAGCAGAACCAGGGTGGTGCCAACCGCCCACAACAGCAGGCCTGGCTTGAGGTTGGTGCGCATGCCGGCGAGGCCGGCAGCGAGGGCGCGTCGCATGCGCGGCAGCAGATCGCAGCTGGGCGGATGCACCAGGGGGCGGTAGCTCGTCGCTTGCCCTGATCCGACACCCGACGACAAACATGGCATGCGCACCCTCATCCTGCTCGCCCTTGTCCTCGTCTCGGCCGCTGCAGCCGAATTGCCCTTCAAGCAGCCCGCAGCGTTCGCCTGCGACATCGCCTTCAGCGGTAGCAAGGCTGACGAGAAGGGTAACGGCCGCATGATCGTCGGTGGAGCCGACAAGCAGCGCATGGAGATCACCTCGAAGGAAGGCGCCATGGTCGTGATCGTGCGCAAGGATCTGAAGCAGATGATCATGCTGATGACCGAGCAGAAGATGGCGATGACCATGCCGCTCAATGAGAAGATGATGCAGGTCAAGGATCCGACGCAGGACCCCAAGGCCAGCTTTACCAAGTCTGGCAGCGAGACGATCAACGGAGTCGCTTGCGATCGCTACGAATGGGTTTCCGGCAACGGCGACAAGGGGACCGCCTGGATCGACAGCAAGCAGGCTGTGCTGGTCCGGGCCAAGCCGGCCGACGGCAAGGGACAGCTGGACTGCAGCAACTATAAGATCGGCGCCCAGAAGGCCGACCTCTTCGAAGTTCCCGCTGACTATCAGACCATGGGCGGCATGGGCGGCATGGGCGGACAGTGACCGGTAAGCGCAATTGGAAGCTCGACCTCGGCGACATGCGCGCCGAAATGTCCAGCTTCGAAACCGGCCTGGCCCGGCGTGAAAAAAAGGGCAAAGCCGAACAGAAAGCTGGCGGCAAGGGTAAGAGCAAGGCCAAACGGAAGAGCAGCGGCCCAGTGTGGATGCCTGCTCCCGGAGCCAAGCGGGTTGGTGTCGAAGGCGGCACGCGGCTGTCTGCCTATGTCGCGCGCCAGCAGCACGGCATCAGTGTTCGTGAGGCCAAGCGCCTGATCGAGTGCGGCTGCGTGCGTGTTGATGGCGCAGTCGAAACGTTTGCCAGCCGTCAGGTCAAGACCGGTGAGACGGTCGACGTCTTTGCCGAATTGGCTCCCCAGGAGCACCTTTTCGATCCCAAGCGTATCGTCTTTGATGCCCAGGGCTTCATCGCCTACGATAAGCCGGCCTGGCTTCCGGTCACCCCAACCGACGCGGCCAAAAGCTGGAGTTTGCTCGACATCCTGAAGGCCTCGCCGTTGGGCGCCGGCATCATCCCGGTCCATCGCATCGATGCCGATACTAGCGGTGTCGTGCTGTTCGCTCGTCACGAACGGGTGGCGCGGCAGCTCGAGGAATCATTCCGCGAGCACCTGGTGCAGAAAACCTATCTCGCGATCGTCCGCGGCCACCCGCGCGACAGCGGCGAGTACCGCAGCTATTTGGTGCAGAAGGAGAAAGGTCAGGGATTTGAAACCTGGGCCAGCGGGCACGGCGCCGACGCCCGTGGTGCGACCACCACGTGGACGGTGCTTGAGAAGCTGGGCGCCTACGGCTCGCTGGTGAAGGTGCAGCCGAAGACCGGCCGGCATCACCAGATCCGTATCCACTTTGCCGAAATGGGGCATTCGCTCTATGGCGACCGCCGTCATGGCGATCGCCGCGATCCGATTCAGGCACCTCGCCACATGCTGCACGCCTGGAAGGTCGAAGTGCCAGATCCAGCGGGTGGCGACAAGATCCACATTACCGCACCCAAGCCGCGTGAATTCGACGCCTTGGCCGAGGCGCTGAAGCACGCGAAGTAGGTTTCAACGCCGCTTGCGGATCTCGTCGAGGGCGTCGGCCATGCTGCCTATCGTGGGCGGTATTGGCGGCGGTCCTTGTTCGATGGTGGTCGCCAGGATCACTGGGGTTGGATTGGTTGGTGGGTTGGCCACAGATGAAATCGCAGCGGCTGACTTCCGATTCGTTCGACGCCAAGCGATCTTCCACGACCACCGTGAGCGCCAATGCGGCAGCATGAGGCGTAATCTGCGTACCCCAACCTCGCCAATTAATATGACCAGCGCCGCAGCAACCAGCCAGGTGGCCAGAGCCCTGGCTACGCCTCGGCTGGGAGGATTATCCCAGATTTTCAGGAGGTCGCCCTGGACATTGCCGCCAGTGACGCTGGCAATTTCGGCCAAAACAGCCGTCCCGTCGGGCAGATCGCGGCGTGGCGCGACTTCAGCCGGCATCGGCAGAGCCAGGGCCGGTCCAAGCAGCGTGGAATCACCCAGGCGCACGACCGGAACCATCGGGCGGTCGCCGGTCAGTCGGACCTCGGTCGACCAGATGCCATCATCCATCGGGTTAAGCACGAGCGGGGTCTGCGCCAAGTTCGGGTCGTCGCCGACCAATTGGACCTCAGGCGGTGCGTCAGGCCATTCGGAACGGCGGGCGGGATCAAGTTCCAGCCGGATCTCCACCATGCCGCCATGCCGTCGGGCGACCAGTCCACCAGGTGCGGCGGCGCCGCTTCCGCCAGCCCAGCGCACACACGAGGACAGCAACTGGGCATAGCCGGACCAGGCGGCAAACTCCGGAGCTTCAACCGCGTCGCACGGGATGGGCAAGGCGACCGACCGACCTGCTCCGATGCTCCAGGCTGCTGCGGCAGGCGATCGCGGATCGCCAGGACACCAGGCCAGGACCTCGGCACGCGGGCGCGGGTTGGTCAGGTTGTATCCGGGAATGGTCGGCCAGGCCTCGGTCAGGGGTCCGCTATTGGCCCCAAGCATGGCCGCCAGGACGCCGGTCTGTGGCTGCATCGCGACCCGTTGGTCGATCCACGGATTGCGCGCCACCAGCACCGTCTCTTGGGCGAACAGGCGGGGCAGGTCGGCAGGATCGGCAGCGAATGCCATGCGTCCTCCACCCCGGCGGGCTACGTCTATCAGCAATTGGGCGTCGCTATCGGTGTCGCTGCCCATGCCGACCACCGAGACGGTGATGCCGTGTTTGCGGTATTCGGCAAGCAGATTGATGTAATCGCCAGGTTCTTCCGAATCGTTGGCATCGGCAAACAAGAGCAGGTGGCGAGTGCCGGCGTCGGTGCGCAGTAGTTCCTTGCCAGCTGCGGCCAGAGCCTCGTAGATGTAGATGCCGCCACCGGCGCTCTCCATGCCCAACACTTCGCGCGCCATGCCCTTGGGATCGGTGACTTTGCTCATCGGCAGGATTTCGTGAGGAGCGGTGTCGACGGCGAGTACGGCGATACGATCCTGTGGGCCGAGTAGCTCGATGGCGGCGGCGGCGCCTTCGGCGGCCAGCTGGATCTTCTGGCGGCCATCGGGGATGGTCACCGACATCGATCCGGAACGGTCGATGGCGATCGCCATCGCCACGCTCAGCACACGGTGCTCGTCGCGTACATCCAGCGAGACCGGCAGGATCGGCTCAACCGGGCTACGATACCAACCGCCACATCCAAACGTGGCCTTACCACCGGTCATGACCAGCCCGCCACCCAGCTGCTGGACCCAGCGGGCGATCGACTGCATGCCGGCGCGGCCAATGCGGCTGGCCTGCACCTCGGCCAGAACCAGGACCTGGCAGCCGAGCAGATCGGTCAGGCTGAGCGGTCCGGCAGCCCGGTAAACAACCTCCAGGCCAGCGGCTTCAAGGGCGCGACCGATGTTGCCGCGCGTGCCGTCGCCGCCGACGACCAGAATGCGTTCGCCGCCGGCGATCCGCACCCACGCCTTGGCGTGGTTGTTGGCGTGCTGACGGTCGTCGCGGTCATCGAGATCGACAGTATAGGCGGCCATGCCGGCGTGCGGTGGGCGATCGGCGAACGCGACAGCGGTCTGGCGTCCCGGCGTCAGCGTGGCGTTGCCGCTGGCGATCTCAGCACCGTCGCGCAAGACGCGCCACGAGCGCTGTTCGAGGCGATCTCCACTCAGCACAATCGAGGCGAGGAAACTTTCTCCCTGACGCAGACTGCCTGGGAGGTCAATGTCGACGACGGCGGCATCGGCGCCGGCCGGCCGCGTCGTCGGCAGGACATCGACCCGGGTGCCGAGCATGGCTAGGTGCGCTGCTGCACGTCGTGGGTCGGCGGCGGTGGCTTCACCGTCACTGGCCAGCACGACGCGCACCGAGCGGCCGGGTGCGACCAGGGAGGCGGCTGATTCCAGCGCCGCGTCCAGATCGCTGCCCTGCGGGTCGTACGGAATGTCTGTCAGGCGTGGCACGCCGGTGGTCTGCGGACCCTGCGCGACTATCGGTGCAGTCCCGGCGACGACTACGGCCAAGCGGTCGCCACGGCGGCGACCATCGGCCACTAGGCGGACCAGTTCGTCCTGGCCGAGGATCGTATCACCCATTGAGGCCGAGCGGTCGAGCACGAGGATCACATCACTGCCACCGTCATCACGGATAAACTGTGGTTGGGACGCAGCCAGGACCAGCAGCGCCAGGACGACAGCGCGCCACCAGCGGCCATGACCGCGGCGGGCCAGCCACCACCATGCGGCTGCCGCCGGCACGGCCAGGACCAGAGCCCACGGTAGGGCGAGGGAGATCATACCCGCTCCTCGCGGTTGAATGCCGTCCAGGCAAGGCATGCGGCGATCGCAGCAAGGACCAGCGGCAGCAGTGCCGCGAGCGGCGAGCGGGTGCGCTCTACCTCGGCTCGACCGGCTGCGACCGGGCTGGTCTCAAGACTGGTCGCGTCCGCGAGATCGGCCTGCCTGGCATCGAGTGGCAGAACGCTGATGGGCAGCGAAACCTGATTCCAGTGCAGGCTCCAACGACCCGGCTGTTGCAAGCCGGCAATCGCCAGGAAGCCATCCTGACCAGGGCGCAGCTGGCAGCGGACGCCATCGGGAGCGACCAGTTCGGCCACGCGGACACCGGCGGGCAGCATGGCATTGAGTGGCTGGCCGCAGCGCGGGTTGGGTTCGGCCAGTCCAGCCAGCCGGGTGGTGCGCCAGGCAACGAGATTGGCGAAAACCCCTGGCCACACCGGGTGCCGGGTCACGGTCGATCGGGTGAGGTCGACATGCAGGATGATGTCCTGGTCGAGGCCGCGCGCGGTGGCGCTGATCAGGGTGCGATCGCGGGCGATCAGCAGCGGGCCGTCGACGTCGGCGCCGGCAGATCCCGTCCACAGGACGCCGGTTGGATCGACGTCAGCCAGCAACGGATGGTCGCGTCGTGGAGTAAATGGCCCAAGGGTCGGCGTGCCGTCGCCGGGAGAGAGACGCAGGGTCCAGGTGCCAGCGCCAGAGGTCCGGGCAACGCCGACGGCCAGGTCTGCCGGCAGTTCATCGAGTCGAGCGCCGGCCGCCCGCAGGGCTGTCTGGACAGCATTGGCACCAGGCATGGCAGCATCGACCTGCGCACGAACAATCCGAGCGGCTGGGCGCACCAGCTCGACACGGTCGTCGATGACCAGGGCGTCCGGTCCAGGCAGGGCGAGTTCGGCGACGGCGTCTTCAGCCATGGGTGGCAGCTGATCGAAGCGGTGGAATCCAGGCCGGATGCAGGCTCCCGTGACGACCAAGCCGCCAACTCGCACTACCGGGACGCGTGCGGAATCGCCGAACACCGAGGCCACGATGCGCTCCCCAGAGGCATCGCGCCACCAGCGTACATCGGCCAATCCGCTAGTGGTGGCCGGCCGGCCGGTGGCCAGCACGCCGACACCATCGGGCAGCCGCGGTGGCTGCCGATCGCTGGTCACGAGGATCTCGGCCCCGGTGCCACCCAATCCAGCCGCCAGGGTGATGGCTGCATCCAGCGAGTGCCAGCCGCCTTGTGGCTGCCAAGTCCCGAGGGCCGTGCGAGCTTGTCGTGGCTCGACTGCCGGTCCGGCGAACAGGCGCGGTGGCAGTCCGGAGGCAATCAGGGTGACGCGGTCGCCGTCTGCCAGCAGGGCGAGTCGCGCGTCGAGGGCCTGGCGCAAGCGGTCGGCCGCACTGCTGCCGTCGCTGACCGCTTGCATCCGCCAACGATCGTCGAGCACAATCAGCAGATGCCGGGCCGCGCTGCGTGGCGACCAGTGCAGGTCGGCCAGCCACCAGGTCACCGCCAGGATGCACAGGATCTCGCACCAGAAACTTGGTCGCAACACCAGTGGCGCGCGCCGCCGGCCGCTCGCCAGAACCCGGCCGTCGGCAGGAAAGAGAAACAAGCCGCTGATTCGTCGTGGGGCATGGCGCGCTCGCCAGAGATGCAGCGCGACAACCGCTGGCACGGCGGCGAGCGCGAGCAGTCCCCAAGGTTCACCGAGGATCATGCCGCGCTTCCACTAGCGATCAGCAAACCGCCACGAACCAGACGGCGTAGTGCCGCATCAAGGCCATCCTCGACCACGACCGTCAGCAGGCCGGCACCGCGACCACGCAATGCGGTCTGCCAGCTGTCCTGCAGTCGGGCGAGGCGCTGACGGTATCCAGCGACCACGCCAGTGTCGATGATTAGATCGGCCTCGCCGCCTTCAACATCGACCAGGCGCACCGCGCCGTCGAGGGCGGGATCAAGCTCGGCGCGGGTCAGCACCTGGACCATCGCCAGCGAACCGGCTTCGGTCCCGAGACGGCGGATGATGGCGACCGGCCCATCGGCGTGCAGACCATCGCTGACCAGGATGCGCTCCGCACCAGCGGCCAGGTTCGCAGTCGCCAGGGTGCCACCTTGGCAGGTCAGCTGGCGCAGGCGGGCACGCCAATCCTGGGCCAGCGGTACCGCTGTGCCGCCGAGCGCCCACAGCCGGGGCCTGCCACCCTCGCGCTCGGCTAGGCTGGCAAGCAACGCGGCGAGGGCGGTCGCCAGGGCGGATTTGGCTGGGGTGATCGCCATGCTGGCGGTGACGTCGAGGAGCACTTCCAGTCGCGGACTGACCTCCTTGCGCTGGCGACGGATCATCAACTGACCGCTGCGGGCATACGCTGACCAGTCGAGATGGCGCAGATCATCGCCCGGGGCGTAGGAGCGGTGGTCGTGGAACTCCAGGCTGGCGCCAGGGCCGCGCCCCAGCCGCATGCCGTCGCCCTGGCGACGTCGACGCGGATCGGCGACCAGACGAAGGCGCCTAGCGGCAGTCGTGACAGCAGGCTCATCCCAGGCGGGCATGTGGTGATGGTCGCGGACCGGGCAGCATGACAAGAGCCCGGAACGATCAGCGGGACAGACACCCGTCATCGTGGTCTGCACGCGAGGTTTCAGATGGACCGGCGGAGATTCAAGCTTGTGTCGCCAGTAGCCGCGCTGTGATACCTATAATCATGACCCACGCATCGTCCTCTGCTGCCGGATTCTGGGCTCTGCTGCGTCCGCTGGTCTGGCGGCATCGTTGGACCATCTTGGCGGCCATGCTGCTGGTCGGCATCAGCGGGACGGCGGTCGGCATTCAGAACGTCTTTCCGAAGTATCTGTTCAGCGAGGTTTTGGAGCCAAAGGATATTGATCCAGCCGAACGGACCCGGCGGCTGCTGATGCTGCTTGGCGGCTTCCTCCTCGTCACCCTGTTCATGCGCATGGTCGCCTGGCACCTCGGCTATCGGCTGTTCACCGTGGTCCGCGAGCGCATCGTCTTTGCCCTGCGCGAGCAGTTCTTCCGCCACGTCAATCACCTGTGCCTGCGCTTCCATGGCGAGCATCCGTCCGGCGAACTCTTCAGCTACCTATTCGGCTCTCCCCTGGGCAATCTGATTGGATTCGTCCAGCACTGCTCGATGTTCCTGCCGGCCTCGGTCATGACCCTGGTCAGTACCATGGCGATGTTCTGGTTGTGGGACTGGCAGATTGCTCTGGTCCTGATCGCCTCATCGCTGATCAGCGTCTGGATGATGAACATCAGTCGCCGACGGGTGCAGGCCATCTCCAGCGACTTCCAGATCACTGAGGGGAACGTCAGCGGCCACGTCGCCGACCTCCTGCGCGGTAGTAAGGCGGTAAAGCTCTATGCGATGGAAAGCCAGGTTGCAGGCGAGTTCAACGAACAGGCCCGGTTGATTGGCCGCAAGTCGCTGGAACGAGACGTGCGATCGCACTTCGAATGGATGAAGCAGGAGGGCATCGGCTATGTCACCTTTGCCCTACTCATGGCGGCGTGCGCCTGGCGGTATCGCACTGGTCACATCGATCTCGGCACCGTCACTGCCTGCCTGACCAGCTATGCCGGATTGACCTTTCCGCTGCAGACCCTGTTCCAGGCGATGACCATGTATGGCGCGGCCTCGGCTTCGGCCGAACGTCTGGGCGCCGTGCTGGCGACCGCCTCGACGACACCGGATCCGGTCGGGGCAGAGAATGCCGTGCCGCAGCGCGGAGCCCTGCAGCTGGAAGGCGTCCATTTCAGCTATGGCGATCAGGCAGTTCTGGCGGGTGTCGATCTGGCCATCCCGTACGGTCAGAAGGTCGCGATTGTCGGTCCAAGCGGTGCCGGCAAGAGCACCCTGATCCAGCTCTTTCTCCGCCTGTACGATCCCCAGCAGGGCCGGGTGGCGATCGACGGCATCGATCTGCGTTCGATGCGCGGGGCCGAGCTGCGCCACCGCTTCGGGGTAGTGCCGCAGGATCCGTTCATCTTTCGCACCTCGTTGCGCGACAATCTGCGGGTTGCGCGACCCGACGCCGACGACGTGTCGATCCGCCAGGCCTGCGAACGGGCCAACGCTTGGGAGTTCATCTGCCGCATTCCAGGAGGGCTCGACAGCCAGGTCGGCGAGGGCGGTGCGACGCTGTCAGGCGGTCAGCGCCAACGCCTGTCGATCGCGCGCGTCCTACTAGCCGATCCGTCCTGGTTTATCTTCGACGAAGCAACCAGCGCGCTCGATACGGTAAGCGAACGGCTGATTCAGCAGGCAATCGAGAGCAATCTGGGCGACCGGACGGCGATTTTCATCGCCCACCGGCTTGCCACAGTGCAGCACTGCGATCGAATCATCGTGGTCGATAAGGGCGGAATCGCTCAGGACGGCGCCTACGCGGACCTGGCCGCGCGCGACGGCCTGTTCCGCGATCTGGTGCGCGGACAGCAGTTGCATTGACCGCCTGGGCAGCACCCGCGCATCAGCCTAGCTTAGGCGACCTCGTAGATGAGGTTCTGGCAGATGAATTCCTTGCGCGCTGGCGTATTCTTGCCCATGTAGAACTCCAGGGCCTTGCTGACCTCGCTCATGCTCTCGATATCGACCTCAACCAGGCGGATGTCATCGCCGATGAACTGTCCGAACTCTTTCGGGCTGATTTCACCGAGACCCTTGAATCGAGTTACCTCGGGTCCGCGGATCTCGGCCAGCGCCTTGTCGCGCTCTCCCTCGGAGTAGCAGTACTTGGTGGTCTGCTTGTTCCGGACGCGGAACAGGGGAGTTTCCAGGATGTAGATATGGCCCTTGGTGACCAGTTCCTCGAAGAAGCGCAGAAAGTAGGTCAGTAGGAGGTTGCGGATGTGCATGCCATCGACATCGGCGTCGGTGGCAATGATCACCTTGTTGTAGCGTAGTCCGTCGAGTCCATTTTCGATGCCGAGGGCGCTCATGATATTATAGAGCTCCTCGTTCTTGTAGACCGTCTCCTTGCCAAGACCGTAACAGTTCAGCGGTTTGCCGCGGATCCGATAGATCGCTTGCGTTTCGACGTCGCGGCACTGCACCAGGCTGCCACCGGCCGAATCACCTTCGGTGATGAACAGGCTGGACTCCTCGTGGCGCTTCTCCTCTTTCTGAGTGAAGTGCGTCTTGCAGTCGGTTAGCTTGGGGATGCGCAAGGCGACCGATTTGGCGCGCTCGCGGGCGTCCTTTTTGATCTTGTTCAGCTCGGTGCGTAGGCGCTCATTGGCTGCGATCTTCTCGACCAGCTTCTTGGCCGTCTCGGCGTTGGTGTGCAACCAGCGCTCGACCGCCTCTTTGACCGCCGGGACCAGCCAGCTGCGCACATCGCTGCCCAGCTTGTTCTTGGTCTGACTCTCGAAGATCGGATCCTGCAGCTTAATCGAGATCGCGCCGACGAAACCTTCTCGGACATCCTCGCCGGCGAAGCTCTTACCGGCGAACTCGTTGATGCCCTTCAGTACGCCTTCGCGGAAGGCTGACTGATGGGTCCCGCCATCGTTGGTGTACTGACCGTTGACGAACGAGAAGTAGCTCTCGCCGTAGGCACCGGTGTGGGTAAACGAGAACTCGACCTTCTCCTCCTTGTGGTGGAAGGCGTCGTAGACGGTCGCCTCTTCGCCGAGCTCGGCCGCGAGCAGATCGCGCAGGCCGTTCTTTGAGATGAAGCTCTGGCCGTTGTAGATAAGGTTCAGACCGGCATTCAAGTAGCAGTAGTAGCGCAGGCGCTTGAGGATGTATTCATCCTGAAAGGCGTAGGTTTTGAAGATCTCGGCGTCAGGCGTAAATTCAACCCAGGTACCGTCGGGCTGATCCTTGTTCTTCCCATCCTCCTCGTCGATCAGCTTGCCCTGGGCGAACAGGCCGCGCTTGAACTTACCTTCGCGGAAGCTGATCACCTCAAAGCGGCTGCTCAGGGCGTTTACCGCCTTGGTGCCTACCCCGTTGAGTCCGACTGAGAACTGGTAGACGTCGTTGTTGTACTTGCCGCCTGTGTTGATCTTCGACACGCAGTCGATGACCTTGCCCAGCGGGATCCCGCGACCGAAGTCACGGATCGACACGGTCTTCTCGTCGCGGGTGATCTCGACTTTTTTTCCGTGGCCGAGGATGAATTCGTCGAGCGCGTTGTCGACGACCTCCTTCATCAGCACGTAGATGCCGTCAGCCGGATTCGAGCCGTCGCCGAGTCGGCCGATGTACATGCCGGTGCGCAGGCGGATGTGCTGGAGGGCGTCCAGCGTCTTGATGGTGCTTTCGTCGTAGGCGGTCTGCTTGGCCATTCCGGTGTCGGGTTTCGGGTTTCGGGTTTCGGGGAGGCGGTTACTTGGGCGAGACGGGCGCAGTAGGCGCAGTCGGCGCCTCGAGCAGGCCGAACACCTTGTCGGTAATGCGCGCCTGCACGGCCTGGGCGAGGAGGTCCTCGCGCGCCAGAGACAGGCGGACGCCCTTGCCATCCGGGCTGGGGGCGGCGGTGATGCGGGTCCAGCCGAGCACCCAGGTGAGGGTGCCGGCCTCTTCGATCTGCGGGCTGCCCCAGCGGGCGAGGAAGCTGGCGCGGGCCGACTCGACGGTGAGGTCGCCAGCGTCGATGGTGGCCTCGACCAGCTCGCCGCGGCGGAAGATCAGGTCCAGGCCCGGACGCGGCTTGGCGACGATGCGATCGCCATCGGCGGCGGTGGTGCCGACCTCCGCCTTGATCTCATCGAGCTTGGCGCCCCAGGCGAAGCCGCCGACCGCGTTCAGCTCGGCTGGCAGCGGCTTGTTGTCGCTGCCGACCACCAACTGGGCTTCGACCTTCACCGAGCCGAACTCGGCTATCTGCTCGCCGTTGAGCCAGCTGATCGGGATCACCGGCAGGGGGGTCTCGCCGACTGCGCGTGGCAGCAGGATGATCGAGACCCGCACCGTCTTGGTCTTGTCGTCGATCTGGGCGGTGGGCTTGGCCACCAGCCGCCAGGCCTGGCCGCCACCCAGGGTCACCGCGTCGCTGATCGCCGCCTCGATGCTGACCCCTTCGATCTGGCGGGGGACGGTGGTCAGCTCCAGCCGGACCGGCTGGTTGAGGGCCACGGTGCGGGCCGAGACCTTCTGGTTGAAGAAGGCCGAGCGGGGGGCGTCGCCGGCCTGGGCGACTCCGGCGAGGACTAGGCAGAGAAGGAGCAGGCGGGCGTGCATGGGGCGCAGAGCCTAGGGCGCCAGACCGGCCGGCAACCCGCACCGTCCGTGCTTGCACGTGGCGGATCACTTGCCAGTATCCGCGCCCTCGCAGGAATCGGTACCCATGAAGACCAACATCCGCCGTAGTGCCCTCAAAGCTGTTCGCCGTCACGGCTTCCGCCGTCGCATGCGTACCCGTAGCGGACGTGCCGTGCTGTCACGTCATCGCGCCCTGACCTCGGGCCGGGCCAAGAAGAAGAGCTGAACCGGTCGGCGGGCTTCGCCCGCCTGCTGTCAGAACGTACCCCGGTGGGATTCCACCGGGGTACGTTTACGTGTTGGCATCCCCCGCCAGCCCCCAGGAGGGATCATCGGGGCTGGCCATCTGCCGTTCGACCATGCGGCGGTAGCGCCCGCCGGAGTGGCCCATCAGGACCGCGTGGGTGCCGCATTCGACGATGCGTCCGTGTTCGAGGACCGCGATCTGGTCGGCGTGGGTGATGGTCGAGAGGCGATGCGCGACGACGAACGTGGTGCGGTCGCGTAGCAGCTCGCGCAGCGAGGCCTGGATCAGCCGTTCGCTCTCGGTGTCGAGGTTGGAAGTCGCCTCGTCGAGGACGAGGATGGCCGGGTCGGCGAGGATGGCGCGGGCGATCGACAGGCGCTGACGCTGGCCGCCGGACAGCTGGACCCCGCGTTCGCCGACCAGGGTGTCGTAGCCGGCCGGCAGGCGCAGGATGAACTCCTCGGAGTTGGCCCGCCGGGCGGCATCGGCCACTTCGGCCTGGGTGGCCTCGCGGCGGGCATAGGCGATGTTCTCGCGCATCGTGCCGTCGAACAGGAAGGTCTCCTGCTGCACCACTGCGATCAGCGAGCGCCAGCTGCGCAGCTGCAGGTCGCGTAGGTCGATGCCGTTGAGCAGGAGTGCTCCAGAACCCGGGTCGTGGAATCGTGCCACCAAGTCGGTCAGGGTGGTCTTGCCGGAGCCGCTGGGTCCGACCAGGGCGACGGTGGAGCCGCCGCGTACGGTCAGGTTGATGTCCTGCAGGACGTTGAGACCGGGGCGGTAGGCGAAGGATACGCCGGCGAAGCGCAGCTCCTCGATCCGCCGTGGCGCCGGCTGGGCGTTCGGGCGGTCCGGCTTCTCCACCGGGCGGTCGAGCAGATCGAAGACGCGCTCCATCGCCGCCAGGCCGCGCTGGGTTTCGCTGATCGAGTTGACGATGGCCATCACCGGTTCGATCAGACGCCAGGCGAAGCCGACGAAGGCGGTGATCGTGCCGATGGTGGCGTGGCCGCGCACCACCAGCACGCCGCCGAAGCAGACGATGCCGACCATGGTCAGCGGCATGAGCATTTCCCAGACTAGGCCGATGATGCCCTGGGTGCGCGTCGCCAGCACCTGCTTGCGGATAATGGTGTGATGGCCGACGGCATAGACCAGCTGCTCGCGCGCTTCTTTGAGGAAGGCACGGACCACGCGCAGTCCGCCGAGCGCCTCCCCGACCCGCGCATCGATGTCCTGGCGGTCGGCGCCCATGCTCTTCCACACCGGCCGGATGCGGCGGATCCAGCGCGCATGGATGAACATGATCGGTGGCATCGCCACCACCGTGATCATGGCGATGCGCCAGTTGATCGCGAACATCACTCCGAGGGTGGCGACCAGACGGATGCCGGCGAGCAGCGGGCTGAGGAAGCCCGACTGCACCAGGCCGGTGGTGTGATCGACGTCGCCGCTCAGCCGGCTGAGGATGCCACCGGTCTTCAGCGCCTGGGCGTCCTCCAACGGCAGATGCAGGACGCGCTCGAAGAGCTGACGACGCAGGCTGAAGGAGAGTAGGCCGTTGAGTCGGACGGTGCGCAGGTTGCGCCACAGATGCAGCAGGCTGTTGCCGACGAACAGCGGCAGGATGAGCAGCCCTGCCAGCAGCAGCTCGTGTTCCTTGGCCGCAGCGGCCATGTCCGGGGCCAGGATCACCCCGTCGATGAGGTGGATCTGCACCAGCGGCCAGATCAGGTCGATGCCGATGCCGGTGATGGCGAGGGAGAGGATGACAGCCAGGGACCAGCGCCGCGGCCACAGCCAGGCGCGATAGCGTTGCAGGTCGCGGCGGCGCCGGTCGCGGTCGCCGCTAGGCAGCGGCACGCCATCCGGGCGGTTTTTCTCCGGCAGGGGGGCGCCAGAGCGCCATCGCGCCATGAAGTCGCTGAAACGGGAGCGGGAGGTGTCGGCCATACGGCCCCGCCAGCCTTGGAATCAGCCGGTCTGGCGCAACCGCCGTCGGATTCATCGTGCTGTCATGGAACGGCGCTGGCAGGTGCGCGGCAATCCATGCCGGTTGGGTGCCGCCGTGCCCATGATAGCCACTGGAGACCCACCCATGGACGAAGTCGCCGCGATCACCCAGGACGAGGCCCAGAAACTGCTCGAACAGGATGTCGAATTGACCGGCCCCGAAGTAGTCAAGGTGCTGCGCTTCCTCAAGCGCGCCAACGAGGATCTGGTCGGCAAACTGCGTCAGATGAAGAGCGAGATCGGGCGGGTTTCCCGCAAGTAATTGCGGGTAGGCTGTTCTGGTGGCCAGCGATCCCCAGGAGCGCTTCAAGGACCTGTACCAGGGCTACGCCCGCGAGGACCTGGTCCAGGCCGGCCGCGAGCACCTCGCCAGCAACCTCACGCTGCGTGCCCGTCGCCACACCCGCTGGTTCTGGATTGGTTTCGCCGCCTGCTTGGTTCTGGCGGTATGGCTGGCCGTTCTCGGCGCCATCTACCTGCTGGAGCGCGCCAAGGCCTCGGCCGACACCTTTGAGCGCCATCGGCAGGAGCGCATCGAGGGGCTGGAGAACGGGTGAGGGTGCCCCTGAGATGTCATTTGGGCTAGGGATTCTGTGCCCGTGCCCTGCCGCTCGACAGCGGCGGCATCAGCGGCAGGGTACGCGCCCGCGCCAGCCATGGACCCTTCCGACCCCATCATCGCCCGTGAAACCGCCCGTCGGCGGACCTTCGCCATCATCAGCCACCCCGACGCCGGCAAGACCACGCTGACCGAGAAGCTGCTGCTGTATTCCGGCCTGCTGCGCACCGCCGGCATGGTCAAGAACCGCAAGGGCGGCAAGGCCGCGACCTCGGACTGGATGACGATGGAGCAGGAGCGCGGTATCTCCATCACCTCGTCGGCGATGCAGTTCGAGTACCGCGGTCACGTCGTCAACGTCCTCGACACGCCTGGCCACCAGGACTTCTCAGCCGACACCTACCGCACGCTGACCGCCGCCGACTGCGCCATCATGGTGCTGGATGCGGCCAAGGGCGTCGAGACGCAGACGCGCAAGCTGTTCGCGGTGTGCAAGCTGCGCGGCATCCCGGTGCTGACCTTCATCAACAAGCTTGACCTGCCGGCGCGCAGCCCGCTCGAACTGATGGCCGAGGTCGAGGAGGTGCTCGGCATCCAGGCCAGCGCGATCAACTGGCCGATCGGCAGCGGCCGCGAGTTCGTCGGCGTCGCCGACCGCGCCGCGCATGAGGTCATCCTCTTCCAGAAGACCTCGGTGGGCGGCGCCCAGCGTGCGGCGATGCAACGCGTGCGCCTGGATTCCCCCGAGGCCGAGGCAGTGATCGAGCCGGCTTTGCGCAAGCAGCTCGCCGAGGACCTGGAGATGCTGGAGGTGGCCGGCAACCCGTTCACCGTCGAGGCCTTCCTCGGCAGCCGCATCACCCCGGTGTTCTTCGGCTCGGCGCTGACCAACTTCGGCATCGAGCCGTTCTTCGACGCCTTCGTCGAGCTGGCCCCGCCGCCGAGCTCGCGCGAGGTGATCACCCCGGCGGGCAGCGAATCGCTGGATCCGATCACGGCGCCATTCTCGGCCTACGTCTTCAAGATCCAGGCCAACATGAACCCCAAGCATCGCGACCAGATGGCGTTCATCCGCATCTGCAGCGGCCGCTTCGAGCGCGATCTGGTGGTCAAGCAGGTGCGCAACGGGCAGGTCCTGCGCGAGGTGCGCCTGTCGCGGCCGCAGACCCTGGTGGCGCGTGATCGCAACACCCTCGACGAGGCCTTCCCCGGCGACGTCGTCGGCCTGATCAACGCCGGCTTCGCCATCGGCGACACCCTGGCGGTGAAGGGCGGCTTCGAGCACCAAGCGCTGCCGCAGTTCCCGCCCGAGCACTTTGCCCGCATCGAACCCGCCGACCTGACCAAGCGCAAGGGCTTCGACAAGGGCATGGAGACGCTGGCCGGCGAGGGTGCGGTGCAGGTGTTGCGCAGCTACGACAACCCGATGGCCAACCCGTTCATCGCCGCGGTCGGCCGCCTGCAGTTCGAAGTGCTGCAGTACCGGCTCAAGGACGAGTGGAACGTCGAGACTACGCTGTCGCCGCTGCCCTACGCCTGCAGCGGCTGGCTGCAGGGTGACATCGCCGCATTCAAGCCGACCCCGGGCTCGCAGGTCGCCAAGGATGCGCGCGGCCGCATCGTCGTGCTGTTCCCCAGCGAGTGGGACCGGCAGTACTGCTTGCGACAGAATCCGCACCACCAGTTGCTTGATTTCGCATGAGCGCATCCAGTCGTCCGCGTTGCACCCTGGAATGGAGCGGCGTGACGATTGGCGATCCGGCGCGCGAGCTGGCAGCACGCGCCGTGGAGTTGGCCCTGGCCGGCGACCGCTTGCGCCAGCGCAGCCTGTGCGTGCTGATCGTCGATGATGCCGAGAGCGCCCGGTTGCACGACGAGCACTTCGACGATCCCACTCCGACCGACGTGATGAGTTTTCCAGACGGATCACCGGATCCGTCGTCCGGGCTGACCCGTCTTGGGGACCTGGCGGTGTGTCTCGACGTTGCGCGCCGGGTCGCCGCCCAGCGGGCCCGGCCGGTTGATGAGGAACTCGCCCTCTACGTGCTGCACGGGATGCTGCATCTGCTCGGCCACGATGATGTCGACGAGGCCGACCGCGAGGCGATGTGGGCGGTACAGCGCACCGTCATGACCAAGCTGGGCATCACCATCGATTGAGTCCTGGGACCGACGAGTTCCAGCTCGTCGGCAGACGGCCCCGCCGACGAGCTAGAGCTCGTCGGTCCCAGGGGCTGGCTTCCTAAAGATACCACCGTAGAAAGCGCTTCCATGAGCGCCGCCGGCAAGGCCACGATCTACGACATCGCCCGCCATGCCAAGGTCGGGATCGCCACGGTCAGCCGGGTGCTCAACGGCAGCAGCCGGGTTGCCGAGCCGACCCGGCTGGCGGTGCGCCTGGCCGTCGAGGAGCTTGGCTGGCGGCCCAGTCGGGCGGCCCGTCGCCTGGCCGCACGCGGCGCCGAACGGCCACGCCTGGCCGCCCTGATGCCGCTGTTCAGCGCCACCTTCTACCACGCCGTGACCAGCCCGCTGGCCGGCGGCCTGGCGGCGGCGGGCATCGACCTGGCGATCTACGACGTGCCCGACCGCGAGATGAAGAACCGGCTGCTCGACCGCGTGCTCGCCGAGCGAGCCTGCGAGCTGCTCATGCTGTGCTCGATGCGCATCGGCGCCGAACGGGTCGAGCAGCTGCGCGCCCTGGCCATCCCGACCATTTTTGTCGACCTGGCCCAGGACGGCTTCCCTTCGGTGTCGGTCGACAACCGCGAGGGGGCGATCATGCAGTACCGCTTCCTCAAGGCGCGCGGCTGCAAGCGCATCGCCTATATCGGCGGACCGCTCAATGCCCATGCCTACCATGACCGCGAGGAGGGCTTCCGTGCCGTGGCCCCGGACGCGCCGATCGAGATCGCCGGCGCCATGACCGTGACCGAAGGCCGGGCCGCCTTCGCCCGCCTGTACGCCCGCGACAAGCGCATCGACGGCGTGGTCTGCGTCAACGACGTGCCGGCCATCGGCGTGGTCGAGGAGGCGCGCATGCGCCGCCGTCGCGTGCCGCAGGATCTGCAGGTGGTCGGCTACGACGATCAGCCGCTGATGGACGTCTTCGGCCTGACCACGGTGCGCCAGCCCTTGCCAGAATTCGGCGACTGGGCGCTCAACGCCATCCGCCGTCTGGCGATCGAACCGATGGCGCCGGTGGCCAGCGCCAAGCTGGCCCTGACCATCATTGAACGCGGGACGACCAGACCCGCCTGAAGCGTTGCGGTCCGCGCGGGCGCCGGAACATGCCGCCCATGTCCCAGCCCGTCCTTCCGCTCGTCAAGCCGCACGACCTCCATGCCGTCGACGCCGTGCACGAGCAGGCCGCGACTATCTTCCGTACCGCCTGGGCGCAGATCCAGGAGCGGGTCGAACGTGGCGTGGCGCGCCTGCCGCGCGAGATCATCTGGCTGGGCGGTGCCCCGGGCGCGGGCAAGGGCACCAACACCCCATTCATCCTGCGTGAGCGCGGCATCACTGCCCCGCCCATCGTCACCAGCGAACTGCTCGACACGCCGGAGATGCGCCGGCTGAAGGATGCCGGCAACCTGGTCGGTGATACCGACGTCGTCCGCCTGCTGTTCGAGCGGCTGATCGCGCCCGAACATACCATCGGCGTGCTGGTCGACGGCTTCCCGCGTACGCGGGTGCAGGTCGAATGTGTCAAGCTGCTGTGGCAGCGCATGCTCGACCTGCGCACCCAGCACCGTCACGACGCCCTGGCCCCGGCTTTTCCGCGGCCGATCTTCCAGATCGTCATCCTCTACGTCGAAGAGCCGGAATCGGTCGAACGCCAGCTCAAGCGCGGCCGCGCGATCATCGCCGCCAACCACCGCGTGCGCGAGACCGGCGAGGGTCAGCTGCAGGAGGAGCGCGCCACCGACATGGCCGAGGACGCCTGCCGTAAGCGCTACCGCGTGTTCATGGAGCAGACCTACGCGGTGCTGCAGAGCCTGAAACAGCACTTCCACTTCCATGTCATCAATGCCCAGGGCGACCTGGCCTCGGTCGAGCGCGCGATCATCTCGGAATTCCAGTACCAGAGTTCGCTGGAGCTGGACGAAGAGACTTTTGACGCCATCCACCACATCCCGCTGGCCAGCGAGATCGTCATCGCCGCCCGCCAGCACCTGGTCGAGCGCCTGGAAGGCTATCAGCGCGACCACGACGCGCTGTTCCACCGCGTCGTCTCGGTGATCGAGCGCGACTTCGTGCCGGTGATCGTGCTGCACGCCATCACCGGTCTGGCCAAGATCACCAGCGACAACGAGCTGTTCGCTGACCCGCAGGCCCTCGCCATGCTCGTCGACGTGCTCAACGAACGCGGCTACCGCACCACTGCCACGGTCGAGCAGCGCGAAGTCCCGACCCGCATCGACCCGGCGACGCACGTCATCATCTGCGCGAAAAAGCCACGCTACCGTTTCGAATTGCGCTTCCAGGGCAGCCAGATCCGGCGCGGCATCTGACCTGGGAGCGCGGCCGGCCCGGCCGCCCGTCCCCCCGTCCGGCCCGGCCGGGGGTCGAAACGACCAAGGCGCAATGCGACCAAGGCGACCCCGGGCGAGCCGCCCGGGGTGACTGGCGGGCCAGCGGCCCGCGCTCCCAGGCTCAACCTGGCAGGATGCCCAGCTGCCTGAGGATCGACCTGTACTGATGGTGCTCGTGGAACAGATCGGCGAGCTGGCGGGCGAGTTGCTGATCTTCCAGGGCGCGGGCCAGGCGCGGGGCCTCGGCGGTGCCGGCGAGTACCTCACGCAGCACCTGGGCGATGATCGCGCGCTCGCCCACCGGCTGCGATGACGGCTCGGATGGCACCGCCGGCAGCTCGCGGGTCTCGGCCCGCCGGCCCTGGCTGGCCACCGGCTTGGGCGGCGGGGCGGCGATGTTCAGCACCAGCGCCAGCAGGTTGGTGAGCAGTGGTCCGGCGCCATCCGGGCCCTTGGCCGGCGCCACCGTCTCACGGCCCTGCAAGGCCTGCATGAGCATGGCGCGGCAGCGCGCCATCTCGTCGGTCATCCACGAACCGGCCAGCTGCTGGATCTGCAGATCGCGGTCGCGGGTGCGGATGGTCGCGTCGAGGTCGTCGATGCGCAGGTGCAGGTCGCGGGTGCGCTCGGCGATGGCCGGGGCGATGGCCTCGGCCATGCGCCGCTGCAGGGCGAGATCGGGCAACTCGCCCTCGGGTAGCGCTTCCAGCTCGGCGCGCAGGGCGGCGGTGGCCTCGGCGAAGATCGCGCCTTCGACAGTGCGCTCATCCTCGCGGAAGCCGTCGGTGATCGCCGTCCACATGGCGATCAGGGCGCGCGCCAGACCCTCGCGGTCGGCGACGGTGCGCTTGCCGGTGAAGACGTCGGTGATGGCCATGCTGGCGATGCTATGGGTGGCGGTCGGTCGGCCAGGACCAGCCGCTTACTGCACCTTACCCTTGGTGAGATGCAGGAAGGCGTCCTCCAGGTTGCGGCCGCGGGCGGCGAAACGCGCCACCGGCAGGCCGGCCTCGACCAGCGCTTTCAGCAGCTCGGCGTGCTCACGGTCACCGCCGGCTGCGGCGAGGGTGGCGAAGCGGCCGCTGACCTGGACGCCGCTGACCCCGGGGCGTTCGGCGAGGATCTCGCTGAAGCGGGGATGTTCGGCGGCCAAGGCGATCTCGACCGTGGCGGGTAGGGCCGAGTCGTCGACCGTCGCCTCGCGGGCGGTGATCGCGGCGCCGCGCACCTGCGCCACCGAGCCAGCGGCGACGAGATGGCCACGCTCGATGATCGCCACCGCCGTGCACAGCTCCTCCAGCTCGGCGAGGATGTGCGAACTGATCAGCACGCCCTTGCCCTGCCGCGACAAAGCGCGCAGCAGGTCGCGGAACTCGATGCGGGCCCGCGGATCAAGGCCGGCGCTGGGCTCGTCGAGGATCAGCACCTGGGGGTCGTGGACCAGGCAGCGCGCCAGCGACAGGCGCTGCTTCATGCCCTTGCTCAGGCTGGTCGCCGGCTTGCTGGCGATGCCGTCGAGCTGGCAGAAGGCCATCACGCCGTCGACCGACCGTCGCCGCGCGTCGCCCGACAGGTCATAAGCGCGGGCGAAAAAGTCGACGTATTCCTGCACGTCGGCGTCGGGGAAGGGCTCGAAGTGGTCGGGCATGAAGCCGATGCGCCGACGCACCCGGTCGGCGTCGTCGACCGTCGACAGCCCGTCGACCAGGCAGTCGCCGGCGTTGGGCAGGTCGAGGGTGGCGAGGATACGCATAGTCGTCGACTTGCCGGCGCCGTTCGGCCCGATGAAGCCCATGATGTCGCCAGCGGCGAAGCTGAACGAAACGTCGACCACGGCGTCGACCCGGGCGTCGCCGCTGCCGAAATGGCGATGCAGGTTGCGGACCTCGACCAGCGGCATCACGGCTCTCCCGGGTCGATGCGGCCGACCGCCCAGGCCTGGACCGGCTCGCTGTCGGCGGCGTCAGGGCCGGGCAGGGGATGCAGCGGCGCCTGCAGGCTGGCGATCCACCAGCCGGGTGCGGCGAGGGCGTCGGCGAGGGCGAGGTTGGCGTCGAGGGCGAGGCGGTGCAGGGCCCGGTCGAGGTCCGGCGGACCGGCCTGCGCCCGCTGCAGTCCGGCCTCCTGCCCAGAGGCAAGTTCGGCGGTCCGCCACGGCATGCCGGCCGGATCGATCCAGCGCAGCTCGCGGATGGTCACATCGAGGCCGTTGCCCACGCGCCAGCCGCTGCCGTCGCGCCGCACGGTCAGGCGCCGGCGTTCCGGCACATGCCGGGTGACGGCGAGCTGGCGGTTGATGCGTGCCGGGATCCAGCCCGCCAGGGCGCGCTGACCGGCGCTCCAGTCGAGGCTCAGGTCGGGACGCTTGCTGCGCCAGCCGCCGCGCCAGTCGGCCTCGTCCATCGGCACCAGGCGGTCCTCGGGATCGAGCAGGAACGAACCCGGGGCGATGCCGCAGAACCAGGTGCAGCCGGTGAACACGGCGGCGCGCTGCGAGCCCTGGTCGAGCAGGGTCACCTGCACCGCGGTGCGCCGGCGACCGATGCCATCCGAGAGCAGAGCGATGGAGATGAGCAGCACGCAGGTGCCGAAGCTGATCAGCGGTGTCGAGACCAGCAGCAGCCAGGGTCGACGACGGCGCACCACCCACCAGATGTTGAGCGGACCCGCGACGATGGCGAAGACGATGGCGAGGGTGAGGAACCAGCCGGTCGGCACCTCCTCGGTGCCGGGCACGGGATGGTCGGTGGGACGGCCGTCCTCGTTGGCGGTGCGGCGCAGGCGACCCAGGAGGACGGACTGGTCCTCGGCCGCCGGGTCGATCACCGTCGCCTCGACCCCGAGCCGGCGCCAAGCCGTGGCTGCCGCCCGGTCGGTGGTGAACAGGCGGCCGCCGGTGCGTGTCCATCCGGCGATCGCCTCGCGCTGGCCCGGGTCGAGCAGCGCCTCGCCGTCGGGCGTGGTCAGCAGGGTCAGCCAGGCCGGCCAGGCCTGCCAGCGGTCGGGCAGACCGTCGGCGGCGAGCCGCCGGACGCGGTCGCCGTGGCCCGAGCGGTAGCCGCCGCGGGCGTTGCTGTTGTTATCCGGCACCTTGTCGTCGATCAGCTTGGTCAGCGCCGGCACCGGCACCTGCTCGCGCGGATCGAGCACGGCCAGGGCGATGCCGCGGTAGTCGACCCCGACCGAGGCGGTGACCGTGCCGCCATCCCGGGCGCTGCTCCAGCGCACCTCGGGCGAGCCGTAGCCGGCGTTGCTCGGCAGCAGCAGGGTGCGCGTCGCCGGTCGGCCTGGCTCGACGCGCATGCGGTCGCTGGCGCGGCCGTTGCCCAGGCTGGCCTCCAGGCGGACCTCGACCGGTTCGATCAACGCCTCGATCCGCACCACCACCGGAGTGTAGCCGTCCTTGTCCTCCCACGGACAGGACGCGTCGACGCGGACCTCGGCGGCGGCGAGGGAGCAGGCGAGGCAGGCGAGGCAGGCGAGGCAGGCAAGGAGGCCT
>JBBQCI010000002.1:0-114698 GCA_038318565.1 Planctomycetota bacterium | reverse complement strand
GGTTGCCCACCGTCTTGGCTAGGCGGCGGCCAAGCGCGTCGTAGGTGTAACGGGTGGCCTGCGGGACTGCCGGGTCGGCGGCGAAGGCCGGGACGTTGGCCTGGGTCAGGCGGTTCTCCGGATCCCAGCGGTAGGTCGCGTTAGAGGTCTCGCGGGTCAGGTTGCCTTTGGCGTCATACCCTAGCACGCTGGTGTCGATCGTGGTGGTCTCGTGCACGTCGTTGTGCTGCCGGGTCTGCGACGTGCCGTCGATGGTGGTCTGCGCGCCGAACGGGATCTACCGGGAACGCGTCCCCAAGGGCACCAAGCTCGCCTTCACCCCGGCGTGGCGGCGCACCTTCGGCGTCCTGGGCAAAGCCGTCGGCTGGGGCGAACTCGAGACGCTCGCCACCGTGGCCAACGTGAGGACCTTCCAGCGCTGGTACAAGCTGGTCCAGGAGGCGCCCGCGCAACTCGCCAACACGGTCGGACGACCCAAGGTGCCGGCCTGGGTCGAGATGCTGGTCCTCACCATGGCCTACACCACGACCTGTGGCATCACCAGGATCGCCGGCGCCGTCGCCAACGTCTGGCAGAAGATCCGCCCCAAGACCGTCAGGCGCGTCCTGCGGGAGCATCGAGCACTACTTCGACCCCACGCAACGCACGTTGACCAGGCCGGAGAGCATCTGGAAGCCGTTCATCACCGAGGAGGGCCACCAGATCGCGACCATGGACGTCCTGCAAGGAATGCCTGCGCAGGGTGCGCTGCGTCGGCATCGGTGGACGGCAACGAGCCCTGCGAGAATACCTGATCCACTATCACCAGGAGCAGAATCATCAGGGTATCGGCAACGTTGTGATAGCTCCCGAGAAACTCGTCGCCGACCCTGCGGTGCCGATCCGGTGTCGCTCCAGACTCGGAGGGGTCCTGAAGCACTACTACCGAGCTGCCTGAGCGGGACGGCGCACAGGCATTGACCCCCCTGCCGATGGCAGCGAGGGAGGAACGGCTGCGCCCAGAACTAAAAACAGACCGGAAAAACAGCTTGTTGGGCTGGCTCACGCGGCTTGCTGGTGGCTGGACTGGCAACACGTCGGGCATCGTCGGGTGAAGATATGGTTGGGAATACTGGAGCTGGAGGGCGACGAGTTATTCGGGAGTACGCACGTTGGCACCATGCCATGGTTCCCCGCACGCGGGAGGCCTTTGCCGAGGAGGACAAACATGGCCGTGACGCTCGCAGCAGGCAGCGAAACTGCGCTGCTCCGCATGATTCGCGCATGGGATCGGCCGTCGTTTGCAGACCGGCATCGACAGGATCCACTCGGACACTTGCGGCCGGAGGTTGAATACCCATTCTGGACTAGCCCATGACTCATCCATTGCAGACCGAAGCCATTCTGCGCGCTGCCGGACGACGTGGGTGGATAGATCGATCCATCGTTCCCACGCTCGCTACCTCGCTCGCCAGTTGCACCACGACCGAACTGGGGCAGGCCCTGCGCGCTGCCGGAGCCGGTAGCGTCGCCGATCGGTTAGGTGACCTGATGCCGCCAACCGGTCATCCCGGATTTGGCCGCTGGCAGGCACTGGCCAGGTTGGGAGGCGGGGCCATGGGTGTGGTGTGGTTGGCGGCAGCCGCTGAAGGCCCCTTGGTGGTTGTGAAGACGGCCTTACACCCCGGACGGTCACTGATGCTCAGCGGCGACTCTGGTGGGTCGGTCTGGACAGGTGACGCTGCCGAAGGGGAACGACCCTCACCCGAAGCTGAATTGCATGGGCGTTTCGCCCGCGAGGCCCGGATCACGGCCAGTTTAACCCACCCGCGCATTGTTCCATGTCTGGATGGCGGGATCGCTGCAGACGGGACCCGATACTTGGTTCTGGCCTGGGTGCCCGAGGGCGATTTGGCCGAAGAGCTCGCCCGTGGAGGCCCCCTGCGCCCCGCCGTTGCTCTCGCCGTCGTGGATCAGATCGCCGATGCCCTGGAATTGGCCCATGGCCGTGGCGTCATCCATCGGGACCTTAAACCGGCCAACATTTTCGTCTGCGCAGACGGTTCGGTCTTGCTCGGAGATTTCGGCCTGGCCAGGGCGACCAGCGCCGGAGCGACGCGGATGACCATGGCAGGGGTGGCCGTGGGTACACCAAACGCAATGGCCCCCGAGCAGATCGACGGTCGCGATGCCGTCGATGGTCGAGCTGATCTGTACGCCCTTGGTTGCCTGATGTACGTCTGCCTGACCGGCCGACCACCGTACGCTGGACGACGTGCCGAGGTTATGCAGGCGCACCGCACCGCCCCCCCGCCCGATCTGGATGACGCCATCCCTGGACTGCCGGCAGGCGTAGCGCAACTGGTGTCGCGACTGATGCAGAAGCGACCGGAAGATCGGCCTGATTCTGCAATCTCTGTTCGAACCATGCTGGCACCGTTGCTAGCGACGTATGGACTCATGCCAGGAGAGACTATTCGGCTACGCGAGGTCCCGCCAGCAGCGTGCGTGTCGTCCGACGATGCGTTGCTGCTGCATGGGCCAGATGGTGACCCAACCATCGTGTTGTGGGGCCGCGACCGATTGGTGCTAGGGAAGCATCGAACCGTCGGAGTCGATTTGGTGGTGCGCGATTACCCCGAGGATGCGCATCGTGAACGCATTACCCGGGTCAGCCGACGACATGCCGAAATCCACTGTCATAGCACCGGTGAGACCACGGTTACCGATCTCGCTAGCAGCAACGGAACGACACTGAATGGGATACGGCTGAGGCAGGGTGTTCCGCACAGCGTCAGCGCAGCCTCGGAACTGGTGTTAGGCGAGGTTGCAGCCATGCGCCTGCGTCCTTGCCCAGGTGCAGCGGTGATCGAACGACCGACCAACCGGCCCAACTTATTCTATGCATTGGTGCCACGCAGCCTGAGCATTGGTCAGGACGGAGACCTACCAATTGCCGGGGCAACCAGTCGGGTTCAGCTTCAACGGACTGACAACAGCTGGCGTTGCGATGACAGGGCGCTGCCGGATGTCCTTGAGTTGGGTGGTATTCGCCTGCGTATCTGTCGATTGGGAGACTTCCTGTAACCTGCGTTGATAGCCGCGGCCATCAACGCGATGCTGCGCAAGCCGATCGGAGTGGTCTAATCGTCAGGCCAAGGCCTGCTCGACCTGTTCGAGGTGGTGACGGTGATGCCATTCCACCTTCTTCACCACGTCGGCCATGGTCAGCAAACCGGCTTCGCTGTGGACGGCGGTACGCGCGGCTTCACCACCATGCATCTCGATCAGTTCGATGATCGATGACCGGGCAGCGACGAACTGCGACTGGGCCAGCCCGAGGTCGCGTTTGGCGTAGCCCAGCCGGTCGGACCAACCATCCGGATCTATTGCCATCAAGAGGGCCTTGTCTTGGGCCAGCAGGCGACGCAGCCGTTCGAGGAAAACGGCCTCAATATCGCTAATGTGGACGAGGACCTGGCGGGCTGTCCAGCCACCCTTGCGGTAGCGCGCAGCAAGCATGCGTTCAGAGGCGTCATACAACGGCACGGTGCGATCACGCAATTCGCGCAACGTACGGACCATGGTGGCGGGAATGGAGGGCTTGGCCATACGCATGGGTATGGCATGACTCGGCGGCAATCAACCAGGGACGCGGTTGTGCCAGCGTAATACCCCGCGCCCAACGTCATAGCGGTCGAGACAGCTCAAACCGTAGGGATCCCAGGCCAGGTCCAGAGCGCGCGGGATGGGTAGTCCGATCCATGCGGCGAGGATTGCCCGCAGGCTGCCAGCATGGGCGAGGATCAGGGTCGGACGGTCATCCAGAGCCGCGATGGCTGTGGTGATAGCGCGCGCGGCGCAGGTCTTGAACGACTCTCCTCCCGGAGGCGCGGCGGTGATCGGATCAGCATAGATGATCGCGGCATCCGGATTGTCGATCCACGGCAGCCCCTCCCAGGCGCCAAAGTTCTGCTCGCGCAAGGACCGCAATTCGTCATGCGGCAGGCCGAGATCGACAGCTGGAACACTCGACCTAGCCAGATCACTACTGAGCACACGAGCGATGCCGAGGCCTAACAGATGCTGCTTCACCCCCGGCCACCGCCGAACGGCCTCGTCGCTAGGCGGGTCGTCACGCCAGCCGATCGGGGCTCCGCTCGTCGACAGTGGACCATGGCGCATCAGATAGAGCGGATTCATACCTGGCCCCACAACAGGGCGACGAGGACGGCTGCCTCGGCCAGCTGATTTCCGGCACCCAGCAGATCACCGCTCTGGCCACCCAGTCGGTGCAGCAGATAGCATCCCCAAACGCACGTGACTGCGATCGCTGCGCAGCCGGCCCAGGCGGCACGATCAAGACCAAGCGATTGCGCCAGGACCGTGGCCGCGATCGCCAGAGCGCTCGCCATCCAGGGCACCCAGCGCGGAATGTGCGCGGTGATCTCCTTGGCCAGGCCCTCGCCCAGGGCCGGCAGCCGGGTGAGCGGAGCGGCGGTCCAGCGCCCCCACGCCATCGCCAGCATCATCGCTGGGATTGCCACGGCACCAAAAGCGACCAGACAGGCGACCCGCAGGGTCAGCAAACACCACAAGGCCATCGCCCCATAAGCCCCGACGCGCGAGTCTTTCATGATCGCCAGAACCTTCTCGGTGGTGAAGCCGCCGCCCAAGCCGTCCGTAGCGTCGGTCGCCCCATCTTCATGGAAACCGCCGGTCAGCAGCAGCCCTGCGGCCACCGCCAACACGGCGGCCACCCATGGCGGCAGCCCCGTCGATAGCCACACGAAGATGGCCCCGATCGCAGCGCCAATCCCGGCGCCGACCAGCGGATACCACGCCACTGCCGATGGCAGATCCTGAACCCGCGTGTCCGGACCCGGCATCGGCAGGCGCGTGAGGAAGCGGATGGCGGCGATTAGCGAGCGCATGGCTTCACCAGCATGGGCAAGCCGCACACGCACAGCACCACCTCGTGCGCCGCACGGGCCAGGCGCTGATTGGCCCAGCCCTGCAGATCGCGGAACTGGCGGCCCATCGGCGTCTCTGGGACGATACCGGAACCAACCTCATTGGTGACCAACAGCAGATGGCCCGGCGGATCTGCGACCACGGCGCACAAGCGATCGACTTCCTCCAGGATTGCCTCGTCATCCCACTGCAACGCCATCGCACGACCAGCCAGCCACAACGTCACGCAATCGACCAGTGCGACGCCACCGGACGAAATGGCTGCCGTCAGATCCGTCTCGACCTCGACGGTGTTCCAACCGCGACCGGCCCGATTGGCCCGGTGCCTGGAGATACGGGAGGCCATCTCGGCATCTGTCTGATCACTATGTGCCGTGGCCAGATACAACCGCGGACCTGGCAAGGATTCAGCCCGCGCCTGCGCGTACGATGACTTACCGCTGCGCGCCCCTCCGGTGATCAGAATCGAGGTCATGGGTACGCCTTAGCATGCAGCAGTTCGGCTGCATCCAGCATCGATAAGCCCGGGCTGTCATAGAGTTCGACTGGCAATTCGATGACCGAGCCAGAACGCAAGGCACGTAACTGGCTGAACCCTGGGATGCGACGCAGATCCTCGGTGGCCGCTCCACGCGTGACGATCACATCCGGGTCGATGGCCAGGGCATCTTCGGCTCCGATGGCCGGCCACGGATCGGCAAAACGTCCCGCCGCAGCATCGATCAGTCCAGCTGCGACAACGATGTCATGGAACGAGGTGCCGGTCGTACCGCCATAGACCTTGTCGACCACCGGCGTCAGGATCAACGCCCGGAGCCGAGGCTGCGATGCTGGCAGATCAGCCGCAACCGCAGCCAAGCGACGTTCTAGCTGGCTGGCCAGTCGCTCACCTCGTTCGGGCGATCCGACAATGGCTGCGATGCGTCGCAGGTTGGCGCCCAGTTCGCGCGCTCCACCGGCCGGGCCGAGGTCGAAGACGACGATGCCGCTATCGCGTAGGCGTTGGATCCGATCGGTTTCGCCGCCAAAGGTCGACACCAGCACCAGCTCTGGTTTCAACAGGATAATCGATTCGAGATTGGTAAGGCCAGGCAGGCGAGGCAAGCCGGCATGCCGCCATGCCTCGGGGCCCTGCACCCACGAACTGACCGCAATGATGCGTCGCGGTTCAACCAAATACCCAACCAGTTCATCGCTGACCAGATCCAACGCCGCAATGCGTTGCCAATCACGGATCGGAACCGCTGTACCGCGAGCATCACGGACGATACGCGTTCCATCCGCCAATACCTCGATCCCAACCTGAACAATGGTTCCGGCCACCGACACAGTAGGTGCCGACGACCTGCCCACCACGAGGACGCCCAGGCCGGCAAGCAGCAGGGCAAGGATATAACCGCCAAGATTTGCCGCGGTCATGATTGCTCCAGCGCACGGAAGCCAAGCGCGCCACCAGGCACTGGCGCAACATGAAAGGCGGTCGCGAGGTGTGCTTCGACCAGGACCTGGTCGGGTGGGCCGTCAGCGAGAATGCGTCCGCGATGCAGCATGGCGATGCGATTAGCGGTCCGACGGGCCTCGTCCAGCTGGTGCAGCACCACCACGACGCAACGCCCTGTGGCGGCCAGTCGGCGCGTCAGATCAAGCAGACCCAAGGCGTGTCCGACATCCAGCGCAGCGGTTGGTTCGTCCATCAGCACGCACGGGGCGTCTGTCGCCAGAGCGCGGGCGACCAGCACGCGCTGCTGCTCGCCAGCCGACAGGGTGCTGAACGTCCGTCCGGCCAGATGAAGGGCGTCGACCTGCGACAAGGCCTCCTCGACCACGGCGCGATCAATCGGCCGGGGCATCCCAAGCCAACCGTGGTGCGCGTAGCGGGCGGCTGCTACCACCGCCCGCACTGGCAATGCTGCGACCAGTTGACTGCGCTGGGGCACATAGGCGATCAGACGGGCCCTGGCTTGCGCACTCAAGACTGCCAGATCCTGACCAGCGAAGCTGATCCGCCCTTGCGACGGCAGCAGGCCAAGGACCGCCTTGAGCAGCGTGCTCTTGCCCGCGCCGTTGGGACCGACCAGGGCCGTGACCTGGCCCGTGAGAGCCGTCAGCGACACCTCGGCGAGCACGGAACAATTGCCGCGGCGCACGGTCAATTGGTCGATCAGCAGGCTCATAGTGTACCCTCGCGCCGGGCCCTGATCAGCAGCATTAGGAAAACCGGACCACCAATCAGGCCGGTGACCACGCCGAGTGGCAATTCCCCAGGGCCTGGAATGCCGAACCAGGTTGCGCCCAACGGGACGGCGCGGGCTACGACATCGCACAGGATCAGGAGCGCGGCACCGCCGAGAGCCGCGGCGGGCACCAGTCGACGATGCTCGACTCCGGTGAACGGACGGAGGGCATGCGGCACGATCAGGCCGACGAAGCTCAACGCCCCGCCCACCGCAACCGCCGCAGCGGCAAGCAGCGCGGTCCACGCTAACAGCCAACGCCGAGCTCGACCAGTGTCGACTCCCAGGGCGGCTGCCTCCTCCTCGCCGGCCAGCAGCAGATCGCAGGTCCGGCCCCAAGCCCAGGCCGCACCGATGCCGGCCAGGACCAGCGGTACGGCCAAGGCGATGTGGCCAATACCCTTTCCATCGACCCCGCCCATGCCGAAGCCGGTCAGCGCCCGTGCCAATTCCCATCGCCCGGCAGCCAGGCTGGTGAGCAGACCGCTGAGCGCACCGACCATGGCGGTGATCACAAACCCGGTCAACAACACAGCAACGATGCCTCCGCCGCCTCCGCCGCCTCTGCCCGCCGCGGCCAGCAAGACGCTGAGCGCTGCGGCGGCACCGATCAGACAGCCGAGGGGAAGGACAAGTTCGGGAGCCAGCCACAACGGCAGCACGCCGACCAGAGCAGCATGGGCGACCAGCGCGAGTTGTCCGCCCAGAGTGGCCCCGGCGGTCGTTCCGATCACATCCGGCGAAGCCAGCGGATTGCGGAACAGACCCTGCACCATCACCCCAGCCACGGCCAGCGCGGCCCCCGCTAGACCCGCGCAGGCCGTGCGCATCAGGCGGAGATCCAGCAGGATGCGCTCGGCCCCCCACCCGCCGGATCCGGTCGCCAGCGACACAGCAACGCTGACAGCCAGGATAGCGGCAAGAATCAGGAGGACGAAGGCGAGACGCATGGCTTGATCAGAATTTGCCGGTTACGGTAAGCCAGTAGGAACGAGGTGCAGTAGCGTACGTGGTGCCGAAGCTGCGGTTCACCACATAGGATTCGTCGAAGAGATTGTCGATGCGGACCGCAACATCCCAGTGCGAACCGATCACTAGGCCAAGCACCGCATCGGCAACGGTCGCGCCTTCGACTGGCGCGGTGCCGGTTGCATCGGCCTGATATCCGGTGGTCCGTCGGACGGCAATGGATTGGCGTAACGTCAGGTCACCACCGACCTTCTCGTCGCATCTCAACCGGACCGAGCCGGCATGACGCGGGGCATACGGCGCCTGCTCGCCCGATGCAGTCGTGCTGTCCAGGTAGGTATAGCCGGCATGTGCACCGACCACAATAGACGTTGAGACGGCCTCGACGATCGACGCACCGGCTTCTGCGCCCGAGGAGGAAGTATGCCCAGGTAGATTGACGTAACGGTTGGTCTGGAAATCGATGAGATCGCGCACGTCGGTGCGGAACACCGTCGTCTCGATATCGACCAGTCCGAGAAGCCGGGCATCGCAACCGGCCTCGAACGACTTCGAGGATTCGGGCTGGAGGTCGGGATTGGTGACCACGAACACCCCATCCCCGTAAGTCTGGTACAGACTAGGCGCCCGGAAGCCGGTGGCCGCCGCAC
Organism: Planctomycetota bacterium; assembly: GCA_038318565.1. GTDB lineage: Bacteria > Planctomycetota > UBA11346 > UBA11346 > UBA11346 > UBA11346. The sequence continues at coordinate 105,892 of JBBQCI010000002.1, read as the reverse complement.
CGCGCAGCTTGAGTTCGGCGTCGAACGGTTGCCACGATCCAGCGATCCGCCAGGTGGTATGCCCATCGAATTCGCTATGATGATCATAACGGCCGGTTGCAGACAGATAGATAGAGTCGTGATCGTAGGCTGCCTGGGCATAGGTGCCGACGAGATTGGCCGCCGAACCTTGGTCGGCATACGCCTCGTCACGGCGGGCATCAATGCCGACGGTTCCGGCGATGCCGTTCGCGGAAGCAACCTTCGCCCTGCCGGATCCGTAGTACTGGCGGGAATCCAGAGCGTACGAGAAGGCCGAGGTCACTGTGTTCTGGATGTCGGTGATGGCAGCGTCGACCTCGACCTCGACGCGATCCGCATCGCGCAGGCTGCCGCCGGCAGCAAGCCTCCAGGTCCGGTAGAAATTCTCGCTGAGGGTGTCGTCAGGTGGATTCGCAGCGAATGCATCGTCGAACTCCTGCTTGGCCCGCATGCTGGTACCCGTGACATATAGCTTCGCATGTTCCGACGGATAGGCTTCCAGGCGCAGAGTGCCGGCATAGCGCTGTACGCTGTCATCCTCGAACCCTTGAGGATTTCCATCCGGATCCGTGGTGATGCTGCTGAATCCAGACGAACTGAACCCCGATACAGCGGCGGCAAATCCGGCCGAACCGCCTAACGGTCCGGTCGCCGTCGCCGATCCCCCGAGGCTATCGAACGAACCGACCGTAAGTGACGCGGTGGCCTCTGGACGCTTGGTTGGCCGGGCGGTTTGGAATTCGATCACACCGCCTACCGCGCCACTGCCGTAGAGTCCCGACTGTGGCCCCTTGGCCAGTTCGACCGACCTCAGACCTGCAGGCTGGAGGAATACCGGTCGCGGTGTTCCATCGACACTGCCTTGGTCCTCGAAAGGGATGTTGTCGATGCGGTATTGCGTGTACTTCTGGTCCAATCCGCGCAGGCGGACGGTGACGCTACCGCCATCGACGCCGCCATTGGTGTTCCACAGACCGACGCCGATAATGTCACGTAGCCAGTCCGTGGCGTTGACGGCACCACCTCGCTCCTGGATGTCATCGGCGGTGACGACAGCCGTGGCTACAGGAGCCTCGCTGACCGGACCTTCGCCGCGTTCTGCGGTCACAATAATGGTTGGGGATTCTTCCGCCGCCGCGAGTGCGATGGCGAGAAGGGTGAGGGATATCGTCCGGGGCATGGTAAACGCCGTCCTAGGCGGCGGGATTGGCTGCCCGCGGTGCCTCTGAAGACGGAACGGCCCAGCATCCTGGCGACACGCCAGGTCTGGTACCGCTCCTCGTCCCCGAGAGGGCAGACCGCGAGTTCCAGGCCGGTCTCCGGACTTCCAGATCATCCCTCGCCCGGCCTTCCCACGCCTACAGGCGCAGTGGCATCTCCGGGTCTGGTCCCTGGTCACCGTTGCGGGTCAGCGCCGGATTTGCACCGGCTTCCCGTTTCACCCTGCGCGCAGCCGGACGGGCTATCCCATCTCTGCCGATTGCAGGACACCTGAACAGAGGCGACGCTAGCAGGCCGTTCAGGCACCGCAATCCACTGGTTGCAGAATTGCAGAAAGCACCAGGAATCTACGCCATGTACCTGGACATACCGGCAAGCGCGAACCTTGATGAACCATGCATGGCAACGTTTAAGGAGGACGGCAGGTCTGTGACCGTGCGGGAATTACGCCTGTGGCGCGACGATGCATGGGTGTGGTGTTCGGTCACCGGCTGGGATGAAACCGGCGCCGTGGCAGCGTGGATGCAACCCATCGAGGAAAGCGGTGATGGGCCGGCTCGGCTCGTCCACGGAGGCCCGCTGGGCTTGCGTCTGGGTGTCGGGCTGGTGACGGCATGGAACACTGACGATGGCACGCAATGGGGCGAACCGTTCCTGATCGTCATACCCGAGGCGGAGTGGCGCTGAACCAAGATCAGGCCAGGCCGCTATGGCGCAGCAAGGCAGCTGTCGATGGCTCACGGCCGCGGAAGGCGCGGAACACCTCCATCGGATGGGTACCGCCGCCGAGCGACAAAACGGTCGAACGGAACCGTCTCCCCGTGGCTGCCACCGCGGCGGGGTCGTCAAGACCGGCATCCTCGAAGGCCGCAAACGCGTCCGCCGACAACACCTCGGCCCATTTGTAGCTGAAGTATCCGGCACTGTAGCCTCCGGCGAAAATGTGTGAAAACGCGCAGAGGCTGCGGTCTTCGTCGATGGGCGGGATGACGGTATGAGTCACCGCGATGGACCGCTGGACGGCGTGAGGATCGCCCCCCTCGGCGTGCAACACCAGATCGGTGCGGGCGAAGTACAGCTGACGCAGCGTCGCCGATCCGGCCCGGTAGGTTTTGGCAGCACGCAGCTTCTCGATGAAAGCCTGCGGCAAGACGGCACCAGTCTGGTAGTGCCTGGCCAGTCCGGTCAGCGTCGGTTGGTGAAGACACCAGTTTTCCATGAACTGGCTCGGCAGTTCAACGGCGTCCCACTCGACATTGTTGATACCGGCAGCTTCCTGATGGGAAACCTCGGTCAGCATATGCTGTAATCCGTGGCCGAACTCGTGGAACAACGTCTCGACTTCACGGAAGGTCATCAGCGACGGGGCGCTGCCCACGGGCGGAGTCTGGTTGCAGATCAGATAAGCCACCGGCACCCTCGCTCCCTTGCGATCGAGGGCGTTGTCCATCCAGGCTCCGCCACGCTTGTCGGCAGGCCGGCTGTATGGATCGAGGTAGAACGCCGCCAATTCACGGCCGTCGATGGCGTCGTGAACGCGGAAGAAACGAACGTCAGCGTTCCATACCGGCGCTTGCCCGTCGGCAGCCTCGACGCGGATGCCGAAGAGTTGACCACACAGGGCGAACAGGCCGTCGAGTATTCGCGGCAGAGCGAAGTACGGACGTAATTCCTCGTCGGTGTAACTGTAGCGATCTTCACGTAGCCGTTCAGACCAGTAGGCCACGTCCCATGGCTTCAGCACCGTGTTTGCGTCTCCACCATGTTGGCGAGCATAGGCGGTGAGTTCGGTATGTTCAGCTCGCGCTTTGGGTAAGCTGGCGGCGTGCAACTCGTCGAGCAGCCGATGAACCGCAGGAACGGATCCGGCCATTTTCTGCGATAGCGATACGTCAGCCCAATTGGCGAATCCGAGCAGGACAGCCTGCTCCCTCTTCAAGGCCAGCAGACGTTCAATGACGGGATGGTTGTCGTTCGGGGCATCGGCACCACGACGGACGAAGGCACGGTAGAGCCGTTCGCGCAGGTCCCGACGACGGGCGTGTTCCATGAACGGGATGAAGGATGGCAGATCCAGTCCGACCACCCATGGTCCAGCCGTGGCACTGGCACCAGTTGTGCCGGCGCGCATGGCAGCCGCGGCTGCAGCTGCCCGCGCACTGTCCGGAAGTCCTTCGACTTCTGCCGGATCGGACAGGGTGATGGTGAATGCCTTGCTCGCATCCAGGACATGGTTGCTGTAGCGCGTTGCCAATTCGGATAGTTCCTGCTGGTTGCGCAGGAAGGTCGCCTTGGCCTCGCCATCCAACCCAACGCCCGAGAGCTTCGCCTCACGGATACGTGCTTCGATGACCCGGCGCTCCACCTCGTCGGACGGTCGTAGACGCATCAATGCTTCGTAGACCGGTCGGGACTGGGCCATGCGCAACCACATCGCTACAACCTCGCCCTGAACCGTCTGGTGGGCCTCACGCAGCGCCGGAGAGTTATGCACTCCCAGGAGGTGGTTGATCACGCCCCAGGCCCAGCCCATCGGTTCCGCCAGATCGCTGTATTGGCCAATTACTTCGGCATAGCTGGAGGTCGAGCCGACCCCAGCCTCGAAGGCCGCGAAGTCGCGTTCGAGTTGGGCGAGGTGGCTGCGCATGGCCGGCACCACGTGCTCAGGCTGGATGCGGTCGAAGGCTGGAAGTCCGACGGGGCCGAGCAGGGGATTGGGCATGGCCCGGGTTTGGGGGTTGGAACAGGGGCCGCAAGCGTGCAGCGCTGGACGCTTCCTCATGACCCAAGCCCCGTTAACGTTCGCGCCCATGAACGTCCTGACCGCAAGCCAGTGGGCCACCCTGGAACCCCTGGTGAAGAAGGCCTGTCCCCGCCTGACCCCACTCGATCTGACCGAGAGCCAGTTGCGCGTCGACCTGCTGACCGCGAAGATCCAGAACCGTCACTGGATGGACCGTATTGCAGCCCAACGTGTGGTGCTTGGCCTGCTGCAGCAGGCTGGCATCCACTCGGCCGCCTGATCCGGTCATGCCGTCGATCTTCACCCGGATCCTGGCTGGCCAGGTCTCTGGTCAGTTCGTCTTCCGCGACGACCTGTGGGCAGCGCTCCTCGACATCCGTCCGGTCTCCCCTGGTCACGCGCTGCTCATTCCGCTGTATGAAACTCAGTATCTCGCCGATCTGCCGGCGCCCACCTTGGCAGCATTGGGCGACCGCCTTGCCCGGCTGGTTAGGGCGGTGAAGACCGCCAGCAACGCAGACGCGGTCAACGTGGTAATCAATGATGGCCCTGCCGCCGGGCAGGAAGTCCCCCACGCCCATCTGCACGCATTCGCGCGCTTTCCCGAGGACGGCAAACGGATGGCCTGGCCTGCCACGCCTTATGCTGGTGGTGATCTGAACATCTGGGCGGACCGCCTGCGCGCGGCCTGGCGATGACGGCTGCTGACGGCGGCCCGCCGAATCCCAACGAACTGACCCCCATCGCATCGCCCAACCTACGCGGCTGCACCGTCATCCTGGTGCGGACGCAGGGACCTATCAATCTGGGGATGGTGGCCCGAATCTGCGGCAACATGGGCGTCGATGACCTGCGCTTAGTCGCGCCCATCGCCGAGGTTAACTGCGACGATTCGCGCAAGTTTTCGACCCACTCGCGCGATCTGCTGCTGGCCGCCAAAATCTTCCCCGATCTCGCTTCGGCGGTTGCCGACTGCGGCCTAGTGGTCGGCACCAGCGCCCGATTCCGGGACAGCGAACTGGGCGCCAGCATGGCCCCGCACGAGATTCCAGCGCTGCTGACCCAGCGTCCGGCGGATCGTTGGGCGCTGGTCTTCGGCAATGAAGCGGATGGCCTGAGCACGGCGGAACTCCGCTGCTGTCAGACCTGGGTGCACCTCGAGACGTTCGGCGCGAACAGCAGCTACAATCTCGCGAATGCAGTGGCCATCACGACCTATGTCATCGCGAGTACCGGCGTGCTACCACTGCGCGGCACCAACGAACCGGGTGCCCCACGCGAAGCCATCACCGCCCTGTATGACTACTGGCTGAGTTCTCTGGACCGGATCCAGTACTTCCGGCGGGCGGATGTCGAACGTTTCCGTCCGCTGCTGACGCGCATGCTGGCCCGCTGGCATCTGACCATGAACGACGTGCAGGCCCTACGTGGCATGCTTGCCCAGGTGAACTACTTCTCATTCGGCCGGAGATTCGACCGGCACGATGATGGGAAATTTCCTATTGAGGAGCCGGAGCTGTCTGAGCCGGAACCGTCGGGATTGAAGCATCCGGCTTCGCCGGGATGAAGATCGTCCGACCGGCCTCGGTGCCGTTCGGATTGGCTTCTACAAGCAAGCGCCAGTACCGCGTTGAACCGTAAAAGGCCATGCTGATGTCAGCCAAGGTATCGCCTGGCTGGACCTCATAGGTCTTACCGCCCGCCATCTGGGCTACAGGGGGTGCGGCAGCAACGACCGGAACAGCTTCTGCCGTCTGCATGCTCAGATTGAGCCGGGTCGGATCCTTTTTGATCGTGAGCTTGCCGGTGAGATACTTCCGGGATCCATCCAGCAGATCCTGGCGCTTGGCCTCACTCAACGCCTGTCCGACCGGCGGCGTGATTGTAATCAAGCATGTCAGGTGCTCCCAACGCCAAAAACCGTCATCGATCGCGCGTTCTTCCAGCCAGATCGGCAGTTCATCGATTGCGACGCGGATGCTCCAACCCTTTCCGAGATCCTCCTCCATCGCGATGCGCAACGTATCCTGGGCGCTCTCACGCTGATTGCGGGCATTGTTGGCCCCAACCTTGCCATCTCCGGTGATGACCAGCCCTCGGGATGCGGAGTCTCCGCAGCCGGCAAGCGGCAGGGCAAGGGCAATGGCGATCAGGATGGCGCTGCGGTACATGGCCACAGCCTGCCGGGGGCTTACGCCGCGGCAATGCTCCAACTGCACTCGCCGGTTGCCCAGTCTGTGCAGTAGAGCGCACTGGCCCCACCAGCGTCAAGCCACCCGGTGATGCCTGCGAGATCGTCCCCGATCGGACCTTCCGAGCAGGCCAGACGTATGCGACGGGCATCGTGACGTCCTACCGCCAGCGGTACTGTCCGACGCCAGTCTCTACCGAGCATGCGCGCGACGGCTGGAATCGTGGGATCCAGCGGGATCCATCCGGCAGGCCCATCGTCGGCCTCAACCCAGAAATGGAGGTTGGCAAGACCGCGATGCGCAACCACGCCCGAGACCAACCTCCACCGTCTGCCGACGCGTTCCAATTCGACACCGAGCAAGCGGGCGATATCCAGGCACGTACCTATAGGTCCGGCCACCTCGCCCGGCCGATGGCGCCGATAGGCGTAGATGAACGCCCCAGCCAGGTTGGTCAGTAACGTCTCGAATTCCTGTCGGTTGCGTGGCTCTGCCGCTTCGGGACGCAGCGCTAGTTCGTCTTCGGCAGACCACCGATGTTCACGGGCGGTGGGTCGATCGAGGCAGCGGAAACCCGCAAGCGCCTCGCCTTCGTTCCATTGCCGTGCCACTACCTGCTGGCCAGGCGCATCGCCTGGTTCCGGTACCAGCCAGCGGAGCGGACGAGGTTCGGGCAGGCGACAAGTTTGAGATCGTGCGACGACAACGCGGCAGGGCTTTCCGGTCGTAGTGAACCATCGCAGCCAGGAATTCCAACGTCTGGCCAGGACTGGACAACGTCCGAGTTGCCCCCAACTGAGCCAATTACACACCTGGAACGGATCCAACCGACCATCAGATTCCTGGGGACAACCATCGGCGAGCCAGCCGCAGACATCGACCTCGGTCACGGCTAAGCGCTGAGCGATCTGCGGCAACGAACACGGGGCATTGGCGTGCTCGTCACCGGGGTCGATAAACACGGTCGCGTCTGGCGCCATGCCGGGATGCGATTCAGCGGCCAGGGGCCGGGCCGACGTCCTTGCCAGCATCATCGCCGTCGGCGAGATCGTCTGCTTCTTCCTCGTCGGCATCGGTCAGTGGATCTCGCCCCTGGCGCCAATTGCGCCACATCTCGAAGGCCCCACGGAACAGTCCCCAGGCGACGTAACCTGTAGTGCCGAAAAACGCGACATACGGCAAATCGATGATCACGAGAGCTGCGATGACCATGATCAACAGGATCATGGAACGGAACGACATGCGGCCAAACAACGTGTTTCCGGCGTGCGGATACCGCACCGTCGAGACCATCAGGAGACCGGATGCGATGGTGATGGCCACCAGACCCCAACGGAAGGCGTCCATGCTTTCCAGGCCGTTCCATGGTCCTGGCGAGATCAGTCCGTGCGTTAGCAGCCAACTGGAAATGGTCTTTTCGGGATTCAACACGGTCCACTGGTGGAACATGACCCAGCCGCAGACCAAGGCTGCCGCTCCGGGACTGGGCAAGCCACGGAACCATGGAGTCGCTTCATCGCTGTGCTCGACATTGTAGCGGGCCAAGCGGATAGCGGCCATCACGGCATAGAAAACCGTGACGAACCACAGCAGCTTCTCGCCATAGGCAAAGACGCCAGGCTGACCGAGCACCAAACGGTGCACCAGGATCGCCGGAGCCACGCCAAAGGACACGACATCGGCAAGACTGTCGAGTTCAGCGCCGAACGGTCCCGCCGTGCGGGTCATGCGTGCGACCTTGCCGTCGAACATGTCGAAAACCATGGCGACGAACACTGCACATGCGCCGATAAACAGCATGTAACGATGATCTGCGCTTCCGGGGACATATGAGGCCGCGCAGAGCACCGCCGTGATGCCGGCCGCCAAATTGCCCGCCGTGAGCAGGGTCGGGAAGACCGGCAGCGTTTTCAGCCGCTTCAGGCGTTGCTGGAGTTTCTGGTTCATGCGGTGAACTCGACCAGAACCGTCTCGCCACCCTTCACCTTATCGCCACGCTTGACCAGCACCTTGTGCGGCCGGTCGAGCGGGACATAGAGTTCGGTCCGGCTGCCAAACCGGATCATGCCGAACAGCTCACCACGGCCCAGTTTATCGCCCACACCATGGGTGCAGATGATGCGGCGGGCGATCAGCCCGGCGAGCTGGCGTACCACGATACGGATATCCGTGCCGACGTCGGGGTCACAGGCGATGCCCAGGGTGTTCGCCTCGTTGATATTCGCGCAATCCGGATGACGCACGTCCAAAAAACGGCCCGGTCGGTAGGCCGCATAGATCACGGTTCCTGCGCACGGTGAGCGGTTGACGTGCACATCGAACACGCTCAGGAAGATGGCGATGCGCTGTGCTTGGCCGTGGATCACATCCGGCTCATCCATGACATCGACATCCCACACGGTGCCATCCGCCGGGGCCACCAAACGATGCGGTCCTGGCGGAGGGGTCCGCTTGGGGTTACGGAAGAACCACAGCACGAAGAGGCCCAGACCGACGGCGACGCATGTGCCGATCAGGCGAGGGATTCCGGCAGGCAACAGCCAGGCACCCCAAGCCAGGACGGCCCAGGAGGTCAACATCGGGGCAATGCCCCATCGTGCGATCACTTGGCGTTCTCCATGATGGGCGAAGGCAGGGGCTGGGCGGATCCATCACTATGAACGTGGATTTGGATGGAACGCTGGTTGGACACCGTTTCTGGCTGCTGACGAAACTGCAGCGGGTGACCCAGGCGATCAGCTGTCACCAGGACGGCGCACATGAGGATGGCAGCGATCAATGGGGCACGGAACAACGCTCCTATTTCGCGCTTCCACGCCATCAACCAGGCAATCAGCAGGACCACCAGCAGGGCGGAAATGCGTGAAACATCATGGGCCCACCAGAGAACTGCAATACAGGCAGCATACCCGGCGAGCCGGTAGATGCGCCCCAGGCCAGGCAGGCGGGCATAAAACGATCCGAGATCAACGTGGGCTGCATCGGCCATGCGCATGGGCTGATTACTCTAGGACTGGCCGCGGCTGCGCCAGAGCGCTCTTCCCGACCCCGCCCCGGGATACATGATGCCACTCGTGCCCGTCACCAACCCTGATTTGCCGCCAATACCCGTGATCCGGGCTTCCTCCTTCCAGGGACAAGTCGTCAGGCCAGGGTTGCTTGAGGTCCTCGAAAGCTGCCGTGATCTGCAACTGACTGGGCTGCTTCGTGTCACTGCGGGCCAGCACTTGTCAGAGATCCATATCGAAAGCGGTCGTCTACGCCACGCAACGCTCGGCGACCATACCGGAACCGCGGCGCTGACGCGCACGATCATGCTGGAGCAGGCCGATTTCAATCTCGTCCAAGATATGCCTCGTCCACCGCGCAACATCCACCAGGACACCGCCTTTGTCCTGCAATCGATAGCCCGGGTCCTGGCTGACGCCGGAATCAAGGTCCCCCCCCGTCCCAGCCGCACGTTGGAAGGGTCTGGCATGCGTCAGGCCCCCCCTGCCGTCGGAGCCACCCTGGGCCGTTGCCGCCTGGTCACTGAATTCGCCCGTGGCTCCAACTCACTGATCTTTCTCGCGTGGCACCTGACGCTGAAAATCGACGTCGTGGTCAAGGTGCTGATTCCTGGAGCCGAAGGCGCACCTCATGCGTTGATGTTGACGGCCAACGAATCCCAGGTCCTGGCCAGGCTGGGACACCCGGCGATCATGCGCATCTATGATTTTGATGACCAGGGAGCCTATCCGTTTCTGGTCATGGAATACATCGATGGCCAGTCGATGGCCCGGATGATCCAAACTCGTGGCCATCTCAACCCCGCCACCTGCCTGCCGATGTTCGCGCAGATCGCCGAGGGTCTGGCCTATGCCCACGAGACCTGCCGCATTATCCACTGTGATATCAAGCCGGACAATATCCTGCTCGACAAGGGTGGACGGGTACGCATCGCCGACTATGGGCTGGCTGGGGTTCCGGGTCACGACCAGGGCGGACTGCACAGCCAATTAGTCAGCAAAGGCACGGTTATCGGCACGCCGACCTATATCTCACCAGAACTGGTCGAAGGCGGCGTGGCCAAGGCGGATCAGCGCAGCGACATCTATTCCCTCGGGGCTACTCTCTACCACGCGATCACCGGTCAGCCGCCGTTCAGCGACCCCAATCCGATCCAACTGATGGTCAAGCGGCTGCGCGAGTTGCCTCCACACCCGCAGCAGGTCTTGGCCGAAGCCGACAAAGGACTGTCGGACCTGGCCATGCGCATGCTGGCGACTGATCCCTCGGCCCGACCGCAGACCCATCGCGAAGTGCTCGAACAACTCGCTGACCTACAAGACGAGCGCAGCAAGGTGATTCGCCGCCGCACGTCATTCTGGCAATACTTCCGCAGTGACGGCACCGCCGAGGGCGGATGATCCGGTTACTTGCCGGGGGCTTCCCAACCGTCGTCGCGCTCTGGCCATAGGTCATCATTCTCCCAGGAAGCGACGCCTCGCTGGGTGGAATCGGCGGAACCGATATCCATGCGGGCCATATCCATCTGCTTGTACACGACCACGGGACGCTTCGCGTTCGCACCCAGACTGCCGGGTGGCAGGCGATAGCCGGGAACGCTCCAGTAGCGATCCTTGTAGGTGCTGTTGATGAACGCCGTACCAGGCGGATTTCCATCGTTCCCGCTGATGAAGGTGCAACGTACGAGGACCTGGAATTCGTCCTCCTCGCCGGGATGGACGGTGTGCCATTCCGGAGTCATGTCGATGATCTGCCACGGCATGGGATCACCCTCACCACGCGGATTGTAGCGCACCCGCATCTGGAACTCGGTTTTCAGGGCCGTGTCAGACTTACCAGAAGTCGTGGCGATTTTGCGGAAGTCGACTTTGGTCCACAGGAACATCGGCAGGAACACCGGCAGGGCGAACCAGATCCCCACTAAGATGGGGATCATGACGGCTATGACGGCTATGAATGCGACGTTTTTGTTGGTACCAGCTGGCATGCTGGAGCCTAGCGCAGCACCCCCCAAATGAAAAGAGCGGATCGGCGCTTAGCCGTTCTGCTGGTCGGTTAGACCCAGGACATCCCACATATAGTCCTTGGCCTCGACCTTGCTGCGCAGCAACTGCGAGAACAGAGTCTGGAAGTCCGAGTCGGCCCAATGCACGGCTCGATTGAGCAGCGGGACCATGGGACTCGAGGGCTCGTGTTTGCTCCACCATTCGGCAAGTTCACGCAGACGGGCGACCGCCTGCGTCCGATTCCCGATTGGCCCACTGGAGGCCACAGCTCCTGTCGCTGGCGATCCCCCCTGTGATCCACCCGACTGGTGGTTCGCGGAGTCCACCGCTGGGTCAGCAGCCGCCGGCTGGGGAGCAGCACGCAAACGACTGGAGAGGGACAATAAACCGCAATCTTCGCCGTCGAAGCGACCCTCACTCCACGAGACGATGGCTTTTATCTCGGTGATACATTGGGCAATGGCTGTCGGATCGGAAGCCAGCTGCGCATCATCGATCGATGCCGCCAGCTTTTCTCCCAGCCATTCAAGGGCAGCTCGACGTGGCCGTACGCGCTGCGGATGGAGCTGGTCCCAGAATGCGTCGAGCAGACCTCGGATCATCCCCAATCCTGCTGCCAACTCGGGGAAGCCTCCCCGTTGGTACATGGCACGGGCCAGCCACGCAGCGAGTAGGATGTCCTTACTCTTCGTCGTGAGGAGTTCGACAGCGCCATCCTCGACCAGTCGCCAGTCGACCTCCCCTCCGGCGGGATTCTCGAGCTTGCCGATCTCGGACTCCAATGTGGCGAACCGCTCATCGTAGCGGATGGATTCGCCCGTCGCCACATCGCCTGGTATGGGCGTGCGGGCGATGGCATTGAGCGTGTCGGTGTTCGGCATGACTCGGTCCTATCAGGTTGGGCGGGGACGTCGGGTATAGCGTTTGGTCGAACTGCCGACCTCGTGCAAAAGGTCACGCAGGCTGACGGTAGGGTCGCCCAGGTTATCGAGAGCCTCGGTCGGGTCGCCGAAGGCTCCTGGACGCTTCACCGGATCGTGGATGCGAGCGCTGTCTGCTCCATGCATCGTCGGCCACAGTGCCGCCAGGCATTCAGCGGACGTTGGACGACCCCACAGCACCGTCGCACCCGGCGCGTCACCAGGGCGACCAGGTTGTAAACCGATCAAAACCGGAGCACACCCAGTGTCGCCGATAAGATGCTGGAGCATCAAGACGAAGGAGAGGTGCAACTGGTGCACCATGGGACGAACCAGGATACCCGTCGACTTGGAAGGGTCTCCGGCCAAGGCCACCAGATCCGACCACACGGCATCACGCCGCTGATCAGACGAGCTTCCCAACGTGCCACGCCAGAACTCGTCCAAGCGGTGGTCGCCAAGGGCGTCGACGAGACGACGTCCGTCGCTATCGACGTCCACCGGCACCGCCAAGGCTGCAACCGTCGTGTGCAGTTCAGACTGGGTCTGCGGCCAGCCGCGGGCTGACTGTTGCAGGCAACGCACCAGAAAAGGAGCCCACGACGCCGGAAGCAGGCCTGGCTCGCCGCCGAATTCACCCTCCGGCAGACCTGCCATGACGCAGAAGGGGAAACGCCTGCCAACGGCATCCTTGGACGGGATCAACACCATCGCCCACCACAGGCCGCGAGCACGCACCATGACCATCGCTGGTCCGGCGGCATCGAAAGCCGCCGTATGCGGACCAGGAGGACCAATCGGACCCTGCCCCAGCCAGGCATCGATCAGATCGATCGGCGCACCGCTTGGGACATCGCGGAGGAAGTCGCCATGCCATGGCAACTTACCGAAGAAACCAACCACAGGCGTAACCATGTCAGGGCGAGACTTTGGTAGGCGGGACCAGGGATCCCAGGGCATCGCCGGTGACCAGCGGCTCGAGGGCGATCTCCTCCAACACTGCGCTGCCCGGGATCTCCTTGCCCTGATGGATGAACGTCCAGGTCAAGGTCAGTCCACCCTCGGGTCGCGCCACTGCACCCGCCTCGCGCAAGAGGCGCAGGATACCCCAGCCAGGAGCAGCCTGTTCCTTGGTGATCCACTGGCCGGTGGCGAGATTCAGCGAGACTTTCGAGCCGCCACCGTCGACATTCTTCCACTCGTAGCGATAGCGGCGGTTCGGCCGGTCGTAGAGCCCGAAGGTCTGTTTGCCGATCGCAACGCTCATATCCTTGACCCCCGCACGCTGGACCAGCGTCAGGGTGAAGCTGACGGCTGGCTCCTCCGAACCACCTGCGAAGAAGGCATCCCGGAAACGCTTGGCTGGGTCGATCAGACGCTGGTATTCCAGCGACGTCGGCAGCAGTTCTTTGCCGGCAAAGCGGGTCTGACGCAGATTCTCGATCACCGCTACGCGGGCCCACAACGCACCGCTCTTGGGATTGTACAGCTTGGCCACGGCCGGGAGCGCTGCGTCAACTGCGGACTTCAGATCGAAGGGGAACTTGCCCGCGAGCTGCTCGGCGAATGGCCTGGCCACTTCGGCCGCCCAGGCGCGATCGACTTCGCTGCCCAGGTCATTGGCGAGGGCGCGATGGACCGCATCGAGGATATTATTCAGGCAGCTTGCAGCCGCGTTGCGGGCGGCCTCGTTCTCCAACTTGCCGGCGGCGGCCTCGAAGCCCGCCTTGGCGCGGTCGGCAGCACTGCAGAACTCACCGAGTTTGGCAGCGTCCTTTCCACGAGAACCTGCCTGCGTGCCTTGCATAAAGCGGTCGATCTGAGCCTGCAACTCGACCATTACCTTCAGACCTTCATCGACCCAACCCGGATCGGTTGGCAGCAGGACGCGGACATCGGGATCGCCGAACTCGATGCGCGAGAACTCGCCAAGGTTCTTCACCATGCTGCGGTAAGGCGAATCTTCACCAGCGAACTGGCGCAAGCGGGTCGAGGCCTGGGCAAGATCGGCGAAGGCTGCCGGACGCATGCTTCCGACCAAGCGTAACCAGCGGGCATTGTATTCGCGTCCGTACATCTTGCGCAGCTGTCCGCGGATGTCATCGACCGTGCGCTCAATACGGATACCGGCGTAACGGGTACGCAATGCAGCAGCCTTCTCGTCCATGGTCGGCTGCCACGTCCCATCCCAGCCATCGGGGGTGAACAGGGTCGGGACGCCGGCGTCGATCTCGATGAGATCACGCATCGGCCCAGACACCACACGATCACGACCAATCGGTGCACCGCTTTGCAGCGAGGATACGGTGTCGGCGAAGCTCTGTTGGATCCACAACGCACCACCGCTGAGGGCATTCTCTACCCGGGCCACCAACTGCGGCTCAATGCGTGCCTGCCAGCCCTTGGCTTTAGTCCCTGCCGCCTCGATCAGAGCGAGATGGGCCTTGGCGGCGCGGATATCCTCATCGCTGGCTTTGCCTCCTGCTGCAGCAAACCACCGGCCTTCGTCGATGAGTATGCGGTCGAGCAAGACGCGATCCGGAGGGATTGCGCCACCGAGCATCTGATAGGCACGGAAGAGGTCGAAGATCTTGTCGTACGTCGCAGAGTCCTTGGCGTCGCTACGCCGCAGATCGTCGAGTTCGCCGGCGATCTTGCTTGCCGCCGGGGCGATGAACGACCTAGCGATGCGGGATCCGTAGAGCGGATCGAGTCTCTCGATCACCGCCCGCCCGGTCCCTCCGCCATGGACGACGGCGTCAGCCATCACCGAGCGTGCGTTTTCGACCGCACCGACTGCCTCGCCGGCTCCCTTGCCGGCCGGATCGGCAGCCAAGGCCTGCCCGGCAACTACGGCACGATTGATAAGCTGCTGATCACGGATGTGGCGGCCGGTCAGCATGGCGCCGAGGATCAGGCCGAGAGCGAGCGAACCGAACACCACCAACAGGCGCAGCAAACGGGCGCGGTGGAGCAATGCAGCAGGGATGCCGGCGAGATGGCGGTCTGGGATAATGACCCGGGCAAAGAGGTCCTTCAGAAACAGGCCGCGACGGCTGTCCGCCGCTTCAGTAGCTGCCGGAGCAGCATCGGCTCCAGGGAGGAAGAACACGCTCATGTCCTTGGCCCGGGCGGCGTCAACCTGCTCCTGGGTTGGCATCGGCCGCGATGGAGTCGGCGAGGCGGAATCACCTGCCTTCTCCCCAGGCCGCGGCACTTGAATGCCGCTGGTAAAGTAGAAGCCGCGGAACATCGGCTGATCGGCCAACGGCATCGGGGCAAACAGTTCCCCGACGAACTCTCCAAACCACTTCTGCAGGGCACCGAAATTGCCTGGCATAAGGGTCAGCTTGGCGATCTGCGCCGGCGAGCGCGTGCCCGACGACACCGCGACCGTACGACGGGCAGACAGGCTGCCCATCAGGACACCGACCCGCTCGGCGAATACGTCCCGTGCTTGGCGACGTTCACCGGCTGGTATGGTCACGCCCCACACTTGGTCGCGCTGGGACCTGCTGAAACCGGCGAAGAAGTCCTTGAATCCGCCAATCAGGTCAGCCTTTGAGAAAACCACATAGACTGGCAGGACTAGCTTGAGTTGCTTGCTGACTTCCAGGATGCGTTCGCGGATCGGACGGACGACCGCAGCGATCGCGCTGGGATCACCCTTGATCAGGTCGCCTACCGAGACGGTGACGATGATCCCGTTGAGGGCCCGGCGACCACGCGACTCGCGCACCAAATCAAGGAAGGCCAGCCACTCGGCATGGTCTTCGGGCTGGGTCGTGTAACGTCCTGCGGTGTCGAGGAGGATGGCGTTGTCAGCGAACCACCAGTCGCAGTTGCGGGTGCCGCCCACACCGCGAACCGAGCGCAGCCCGTGGCCCATCGACGAGAAGGCTAGTCCGGATTCCTGTAGCGCGGTAGTCTTGCCCGATCCTGGAGCACCGATCACGAGATACCATGGCAGCTCGGAGAGGGCCGATTTCCCGGTCGGACTGGTCTTCAGTGCAGCTAGATACTTGTTGAACTGCTCGTACATCTCGGCCTGACCTCCACCCCCGGCACTGGCGCCAGGACCTGACTGCTGGTCCTTCATGCCTTTTTCGATCTTCGCCGCCCGGCGCATCGACAGCAGCATCAGGACGAGCCAGACGATGATCCCCAGCACGAAGACAGCGGCGATGATGATGAGCAATGTTCCGCGTGCGACACCGAGCTGGCCGCCACCGAAAAAGATGCCGCCGCAGATGGCGAACAGCACCACGAAGAAGATCAGGTTCTTGGACTTCACGGCTTGGCTCCAGCGCCGCTCGACTGGGAGTCGGCAGGGATGTCGGACAGACGACTATCGTTGCGCACGCCATAGATGATCAGCATGAGCATGAGGACCACCACCACGGCCAGCGGCACCACCCAGACGGGCCCCCCAGCGAGAAAACCAAGCCGCCGTGGGACCCCGGCTACGCCTTCCGGCGACAGGCCGGTTGGGGACATCGGGCTATCAGCCGACACGTTGCGCGACTGGTTGATTTCGGAGGCAAGGGCATCCATCAACACCCGGCGGCGTTCGGTCCCTCGGCTATCGCCATACTTGCCTTTGAAACCGAGTGCCAGACAGAGGTGGAACACCTCTAGGACATCCGCGGCCTTGTTCGTACGGTTGGTCCTCGCTGCGTCGAGCTTCTCGTAGAACGTTTCTCCTGCCGAGAAATCATCGAAGAAGACCATCTGCAGGGGCCGACCCAGCCATTCGTCCTTCACGGGCAGATTGGACAGCAGAATCGCTTCGTCGGCAGTTCCGGCCAGGGCATACTTGGCGAATCCCATCTCGCCTTCGGTATAGCCGCCGCGGATTGCGCGGCTTTCGAAGACCCGGAACAGATCTTCGAAGCGGGCGAGCAGGCTGGCTGCATCCTGCGGGACATTATCTCCTGCCAGGTCCGCTATCTGCTTGGTGATCGGTGCGGCTAGCTCAACCAGGGATCCTGCCTGGTTGGCGGCCTGCGGGACATCGGCGGACGGTTGGTTCACGGAATCTGTCCTGGTGCGGGCGAAGGCGTAAGGAGGAACGGCACTGACGAACGGGTCCTGAAACGGCTATTCCTTGACCGCCATGAACTCCATCCGCAAATCGGTGAAGTCGGGAGGTAGGAACACGCCGATGGAGCGCGACTCGACGATGTTGGCCCATTCATCGCCGACTCTCTGCAATTCAAAATAACTGCTGCCGGGTTGCGCGGGGATCTCACCCGGAGGCACCGACAGATAGGTCAGACCCAGACCCTTCATGGCCTGGGCAACCAGCAGGGGTACTTTGCCTGCGCTGGCGACCTTGGCCTTGGCCGGGGTCTGCTGACTGATGCGTTCGGCAGGAGCACTGCTCTGCACGGACAAGTAGATGCGATGTCCATCGAGGGCGATCTCTGGGACGCGACCGCTCCATACCCCGTTCGGGCCGCGCGTCAGGCCGATGGGCACATAGCGGGCCGTGATGTTGGTGTCGAGCAGTCCGCGCAAGCGGACATCCAGGGCATGAAATGTCGCGGTCAGATCGTCATGGCGGTACGGTGGGACATCCCGCGGATGGCCTTCGGCGGCGAACGTCTGGAGCGCACCGCAAAGCCGTGCCAGCTCACGCCATACCTGCTCAGGATGGGCCCGAGGATTGCCGGCTAGATGCATCAGCCCGGGAATGGCACCATTGAGCGTATGCAGCAACAGGTAGTTGGCCGAGTCTGACACCGAGAACTCGACCATGCCCTGGGTGCGCTGGCGACGGCTAGCCGAGAGTTCTCCCGAACGAGCGCAGGTGATGTCGACCATGCGCTTGAGCAAACGTCCGATCGGTGGAGCAGCAGCCCAACACACCGCGGTCGGTGCGAAGTCATCCGAGATCGCGTAACCGCCGGAGGGCGAGCGCACGATCTCGGCAATGCGCAGGGCGACATGGCCGTCAACCGGTTCACCGTCGAAACGGAGGCTATACGTTGCGACGCCAACGGGGATTTCGCGTTCGGCGCCGCCGTTGACCTCGTCGCGGACCCGGGCTCCGCGACGTTTGAATCGGACCGGGGTGGAGGATGGCTTGCTTGCGTCATCGCTGCTGGGTGAGCCATGACGACGGTCAGCCAGACACAGCAGAACACCGATGCGGTCTTTGTCGGCAGGAAAGCTGCCTTCAAATGGGCGGGACGGCGGTAGTTCATCGGCGTCCGGCATGCCAAACACGGTGCCATCAGGCATGATGCCGGCGCAGCTTCGCAAGGCGAAGCTGCCGGTGCCGAGCGCGTCCCTATCGACCTCCAGATCGGTCAATCCGCGCAGTGATGGCTGGATCGCCCGCAGCGAACGCAGCAGTACCGCCTCCGCATGTCGATCGGCCTGCTGGAAATGGTTGGGGGTGATGAACATCCCCTCATGCCACAGAACGCGCTGGACGTATTCCATGGCTACTTGCCTGGGGCAGCGGCCGGAGCCGCAGCTGGAACCGCCGCAGGGGTAGGAGTCGTCGCGGCAGGCGGCAGTTGGAGATGCACAGCGAAACCGGTCAGGATCAAGCCGTGCTCTTCGGCGTCATCGATCGAGACCACCGTGGCGCGCTGATCCTGCGCATCGGAATGCTGGTACATGGCCAAGACGCCGAGGAACCGGGCGCTGTCAGGCACCTCGATCTTCTGTTCGACCATAGGATCGGCTACGGCACCAGGGAATACGGTGAATACCTTGGCGTCGCCGAGCAGGTCGGCCCCTAGCACAGTCTTGGCATCGGTCCACAGCTGATCCACCGTGGCTGCCTTGAATCGGTCGGCCCCGGCCAGTGGCCAGATCCGCACATCGACCGGAGTCGATTCCTGGGCGTCATTTGGATTCAATGGCGCTACGCCGCGCACTGGCACGGTCAGAGTGCGCGGGCCACCGCAGGCGGCAGCGAAAAGAGTGAAAACGAGCAGTGCTATGAGCTTAAGGTGCATGAATCCTGGTATCCTGGTGGAAGGCCGGGTCGTCGCCCCGGTACCGACGCCGAGCGTTGTGGAAGGTCGATGCAAGCACGCAAGTAATTTCCTCGTGGACTGGTGCAACAGCGGATCCGGATTCTGTCCGAATGGTGAGCTATCCAAGCAGGTCCTGCCGTTTGACCAGATCCCTGAACAGTCCTTCCTGCTCGGCAAGCCCGGCATAGGTCCCGTCCTGCACGATCCGTCCAGCCTGGACCACCACAACGCGGTCACAGTTCCGCACCGTCGCCAGACGATGAGCTATGAAAATGGCTGTCCGGCCACCGAGGTTGCGCTCGACGGCGTCTTGGATCAACCGTTCGGACAGGGAGTCAAGGGCGCTCGTCGCCTCATCAAAAATGAACCAGTCAGGTTCGGCGAGCAACGCTCGCGCGATGCCACGCGCTGGCGCTGACCGCCAGAGAGGGTGCAGCCCCCTTCGCCAACGACACATGGCTGAGGAATGCCTGCAGTTTGCCGATCGGTGACCCGAACAGGTAGTTGAACAACTCGCCACTCTCATTGCGCCCGTGAAAGCGCAGGCACAGGCGGTTGACATGGCTGAAGAACCGCCCGCGCAGATCCTGCATCGCCTTCTCGCGTACCCAGGTGAAAATGCGCATCGACAAGTGCCACTGGACCATGCGGCCGAACACCGAGACGATCAAATAGGTGCCGACCAGCCAGGACAGCCGTTCCCACAGGCCGTCGGGTCCGGGTTTGATCACCTCGTCGATCAGGTATTTGGGCAGCAAGGTTTGGAAGGTGATGGCCAGACCGTGACCAGCATTCAAGGCAATGGCCAGCACCAGCCACCAGCGCCATGGCCGTACAGCTGGCCACAACAGGGAACGGAATAGCCCCACCGAGGGAGCTTGGTCAATAGGATGCATGTGTGGGTTCCTGGTCAGAGGTCGGGGCGCGCGAAGATGCGCGCCCAGGGCTCAGCCGGAACGTTCGTTCGGAGCAGCTAGATACGGTTTGCCAAAAAGGTCGTATCTCGTCTGCACAAGCTGCTTGTAGCAAGGCCTCGACGCCGCACCAGATGATTGGCGCAGCGGGCATCGGCCATATCATCCGGCTATATGTCTTCTGCGATCTCCTTGAATGGCAGCCCGCTAGTCCCGCTGCATCGCGGCCAGGATCTGCTGGGAGCCATACTCGATGCCGGACTTTCTCCGATGTACCTGTGCATGGCGGGTTCGTGTGGCCGTTGCCGGATCCGCGTGTCGAGCGGTCAGGATGCCCTGACTGCGCGCAGCAGTGCCGAAGAATTCCATCGCTGCGTTGGCGACCATCGCCTGGCTTGCCAGGCGCGTTTAGCTGGCGAAGCCGAGATCCACGTCCATCAACCCGCCTGAACCGGAGCCAATCATGCTACGCACTCTCCTCTGCCTCTCCATCGCCGTCCTGGCCTGCGCTGCCGATTGGACGGTCGGATGGAAGTCCGCGTCCGAACAGGCCGCCAAAGCGAACAAGCCTATACTCGCCGACTTTACCGGATCCGACTGGTGTGGCTGGTGTATCAAGCTCAAGAAAGAGGTATTCAACACCCCGGAGTTCGCAGCTTGGGCCAAGGACAACGTGATCCTGCTGGAAGTCGACTTCCCGCGCACATCAGCCCTTCCGAAGGCCCAGCAGGTCGAGAACCAGGCCATGGCCGACAAGTACAAGATTGAAGGCTTCCCGACCATCCTGCTGCTGTCGGCTACTGGAAAGGTGCTTGGTCGGTTAGGCTATGAAGCCGGCGGACCGTCGGTCTGGATCCCGTCTGCCCAGAAGCTGATCCCGACCAGGAAGTGACGATCAGCCATCGCTGATCACCAAGCGGAAGCCAAGATAGAAGTATGCGGTGATCGGCAACGCCTTGCCGCGCGCCGCAGGCCTGGCATTCACGCCATCCTGATTCCAGGCACCTCCGCGGACACCCCGATAGACGCCACCGGTGGACAAGGGATCGGTAATGGCCTCGCGATGATAGCGGCCATAGGTGTCCTCGACCCATTCCAGGACGTTGCCCTGCATGTCGTACAGGCCCCAGGCATTAGGCAGCAACGAACGCACCGGACGCGTTCCATCGACCCCAGATTCGGCTGTCCAGGCTCTACTGGCCAGCAGGGACCCGGACCGTTCACCGCCAGCACGGCAGGCATACTCCCACTCCGCCTCGCTGGGGAACCGCACTGGCGCCTTGATCGTGGTGCCCAAGTTGGCAAGAAACTGCTGTACAGCGACCCAACTGATCGATTCGACTGGCCGATCGTCACCGGTGAAGTAGCCAGCGGCCGTTCCCGTGACGGCTGAATAGAGCCCCTGGGTGACCTCGCTGTCCCCTAGCCAGAAAGCGCGCGATAGGGTTACCAGGTGGCGGTCTTCATCTGCGATCCGGCCGACTTCGTCGAATCCGCTACCCATCCAGAAATTGCCTGCCGGTATCAGTCGCAGGCGCTGGATCCGTGTGCTGACCCGCAGATCAGCCCAACGGCCATGCACGTCTGTTCCAACTGAGTCGGCCCAAGAGGGCTTTGGCAGTGGCGGTACGACCGTAACCGCCGGTGTGGGAACTGGCGTAGGCAACGGGGCTGGGGCGGTCGCGTGGCCTGCTTGCCTGTCGCCACCTGCTAGGAGCCAGAGTGCCACCACGCCCGCAAGTACGCAGCCACCGACCACAAACCAGAGTGGACTCCGTCGTTTTGCTGGGGCCGCGACATGCGGAACGCCGCGGATCGCTCGAGCCGATGCCGTTTCGTGTACGGCCGTGGTGCTGCCCGAGTCATGATCAAGCGTCCGGGCATGGATGGGTGCGAACTGGTACTGTAGCCGTTCGAGGTCTTCACGCAGCTGCCAAACATGCGCATACCGCTCCTCGGCACGTTTCGCCGTGGCCCGAATCAGCACCGCCGACACGTCGGCATCGAGCAAGGCTGGGGGAACTTCGCCGACCACTGTCCGGCCCTCATTGTGCACGGTCGTCAAGCGCTGGCGATCCGAACCGCTCCACGGAGTGCGACCGATCAAACAACCGGCGAGGATCACGCCAAGGGCGTAGATATCCCCAGACGGCTCCGGATCAACTTCGCCAAGAATCTGCTCTGGGGGGAGATGCAGCGTTCCTGGCGAGACCGGACCTTCGGTATCCGGAAGCGCAGGCAGACCAAGATCCGACAGTCGCACTCCATCCTCATGATCGACCAGCACGTTCGATGGCCGCAGATTGCCGTGGACCAGGCCGGCAGCGTGGATCGCCTCAAGGCCCATCGCTACCTGCCACGACAGATAAATCGCCCGGGAGCGATCGAGCTGGCCATGTGCCGACAACTCTGCCAGGGTGCCGCCCTCCATCAATTCGCTGGCCAGATAGACCCAGCCATGGGACTGACCGACATCGTAACACGGAAGCACGCGGTCATGGGTGACCAGTCGAGCCGCATTGGCGGCCTGTAGGAACCGTTGCACGAACACTTCGCTATCAGCGAGATGAGGCAACAACACCTTGAGAACCACCGATTGCTGATGCGACTCGAGAACGGCCTTGTAGGCAGCAGTCAACGGCCCCTGTCCAAGCAACGCCTCGACGCGGTAGCCATCGACCGTCACCTGACCAGGTTCTGGAGCAATTGGGTTCCGCCCGCGGAGATTTAGGAAGGTGCGCTGCTTGGACATGTACGACCTGTTCGACATCGGTGGGACGTGCATCCTCCCCCAATCGGTGAAGAACCGGTGAATGCCAGGGGGAATCCATATCCGGTACATCAGGTCTTCATCATTCCCGCAACGATGTGCAGCCCATGCCACGCCAGCTCATTCTCGCCTGCCTCTCCTGCCTTGTCTGCGCGTCCGAACAGACGATTATCTACGACGGCAGTAGTACGGTCTACCCCATCATTATTGCCGCCGCTGAGCGGTATGTCGAAGTCGACCCACGGTTCTCGCTGGAAGCCAAGCCGACCGGCAGCAGCGCCGGCTTCAGATCCATGATTTCCCGGGTCAGTACGCTCAGTGGCGCCTCGCGTCCGATCTCCGCCAAAGAATTAAAGGCGGCCGAAGAAGCGAGGGTGGAATTCGTCGAGATCCCCATTGCCTTTGATGCCCTTTCGCTGGTGGTGAATCCGCGCAATTCGTGGCTGAAGGATCTGACCGTTGGCGAGTTGCAGCGACTGTGGTCCAACGGTGGACCAACGTCCTGGAAACAGGTCCGGGCAACCTTTCCAGACATGAAAATTGCCCTCTTCGGTCCGGGTAGCGATTCCGGTACCTACGACTATTTCAACGAGGCGGTCATGGGCAAAGATAAGAAAATCAGATCCGACTACACGGCCAGCGAGGATGACCACGTCCTCGTCCAAGGCGTCGCCGCCGACATCAACGCCCTTGGTTTCATGGGCATGGCGTACCTATTGGAGAACACCCAAACCCTTCGTGCCGTCGCCGTGGACAATGGCAAGGGAGCGGTGATGCCGACAAAGCAGAGCGTTCTGGACGGTGCCTATGTGCCGCTTTCCCGGCCGATCTTTATCTATCTCTCCACGGAACATCTGGCGCGACCGGACGTCGGCGGCTTCATCACCTGGATGCTCGACAATCCCGGCACCATCGAATCGGTCGGTTATGTGCCGTTGCCGGCGTCGATGCGCACCAAGGTCAAGGAACGATTCATGAAGCGGATCACCGGCAGCCTTTTCTCGGGAGTCGCCGTTGGTTCGACACTGACTCAGGCGATGGGTGTCGAGGCAGCAGCAGACGAAGCCAAGCCGGTGGCTGCCAAACCGGCAATTCCAGCACCGGCTCCGATCCCTTTGGTCTTGCCTGCGGCAAAACCAGTCACACCGGTCATGCCAACCGCACCGATCGCGACCTGGAGCGGACCGTCGACCGTCCAGTACCAGCAGGACATCGAACGCCTCCGTGCGGCGTCGCTCGACTTGGCACGACGTTCCTTGGAGGAAGGAGCCACCGTCGAAGAGATCGTCCGTCGATCCACCGAGGTGAAGCAGCAGGCGGACGCATTGGCTAACGCGTTCAAAAACGCCCCCCGGCAGGGCAGCGGCCTCAGTCTGTCCGAAGCAGCAGCTCTGACGAAGTAAGGACTGTCATGAACCGCCGTTCCATCGCCTTCGTTGCATCGCTCGCCCTCCTGGCCGGCTGCGGCACAGACCAGCGCTCACCATCGGCCGCGGTTGACAGGCCAGCGTCACCATCAGCCGTGTCTCCACCGGTCGACATGCTGGGGACGTGGACTGATCCAGCTGGCCAGGGATTCATCGCCTTGGGAGCCCGACAGATCGTAGTGGCCATTGATGGTACACCTCGACTGGTTGCCCTGCCTGTCGAGAACGCAATCGAGCCCGGCATGAGTGCTGGAAAGATCGGCCTGGCCGGTGGATCCGCCCTGTTCATCGCCCGGGGCATGACCATCGTCCAGGGTCTGCCGGTCGACCACCTCGATGTCGAGGTGGTCGGGGTGAACGGGGCCTCCGTGCGTCGACGCCTGCTCTCCGAATCGGGTCTGCGCATGGCCTCTCGGATGGTTCAACCGCCGGTGGTCGCGCCATCGGTAGCGGTGATCCCGGTCGATCGACACGCGATCTTCATCTCGGCGGTACCGCCGTCGCAACGTCCAGCCGCGGAAGTCCTAGTGACTCGAGCTCAAGCAGGTGCTGAAAGAGCAGAACTAGCTACGGTATTCGGGGAAGGCCAACGGCAGCGCTACGTTCGTATCCTCGCCATGGTGATGAGCATACGCACCTCGCAGGCTGGCCTTTCAACTGCATCATTTGCCGAGGCCGATCGCATGCGGATGGACAGCGAATCCTTCGCCGTGGCATGGCGTGCGTGGATGGCGGCACGCGGCTGATGCCCGACCCGCATCAGCCACCAACCCGGCGGGTAACCCAGTCGTCGGCCAGCAAGGGCTTGGTGATCCAGGGGCATCTCGAAGACACCCCCCTGCCGGAAACTGTACAGTTTCTGTGTTCGCTACGCAAAACTGGCCAACTCGCCCTGGAACGTACCGAGCCACGCCAATCGGCGGGCATTAGTTTCATCGACGGTAAGGTCATTCACGCGTATTGTCCACCACACAGTGGTGAGGTGTGTTTCCATCAACTGCTGACGTGGCGCAGCGGCCGGTACATATTCTTCCACAATGCACCGGCGCGCGAACACAGCATCGCGACCGAGACCAACACCCTGCTGCTTGATGGGATGCGTCGCCTAGACGAGTTGGCCCGCTGTCTCGAACGTCTTCCACCGCGCAGCACCATCCTCCATCGCCGCAGGGACCGCCGCCTGCTCGAACGGGTCCAACTCCGCTATCACCAGCTCTGGCTCTGGCGCCGCCTCGATGGCCGGGCCACGGTCGGGGACATCCTTGATGCCTACCCGGATTCAGCACCGGTGCTCGTCGAACTGGTGGTCGCCGGTCTAGCCGATCCCGCGCCAGATCACCGCTTCCTCTTCGAGATCGTCCTCGCCCAAACCACACTGGGAGCCAGCCAGCTGGACATCAGGGCCGTTGATCTGGCGGCCAGACTGCTGATCGCATGCGATGGTCACCGGACTCTGGCAGAGGTGCTGCATGTGCTGCCCTGTCAGCCAGAGGATCTGGTATCTGCGGCAGAATACCTCCTGGCACGCAGGCTTGTCCATGTCTCACGTGGCGCTGAAGCGGCAGAAATGCTGGCCTAGGCCTTCGACCATGCGGGGTTGCGCCCGTCGGCGCGAGATGACCATCCTGACGTGCGCAACTCCATCGTCCCTCTAGTCGCTGCCGTCGTCCTCTTCACCATCGGTGCCATAGCGATCCGTCCAAATGTCAGCAGGGGTCAAGGCGGACCCGAGGTGAATGCGGGGATTCTGCGCCTGCCGAAACGCAATCCGCTACGCACGGCTTCTGCCGAACTGGCCGGCAGCACGGCCGCCAGACTCGAACGTGGCGCCCGTGATGACGGATTATGGCGAGTCGTCGTCGTTGCCGGCGATGATCGTGAGCCTACTACCAGGTCGGCGATGCTGGCGCTTGGCGAGGATCTGTTCACCGCAGGTATGATCGCGGTGATGGATCCGATGTCGAACGCCTCTGAGCCGACACCTCCGCTGCCGATCCCAGCTGATCGTGTCATCCGCATTGCAACCCGTGACGTGGCAATCGGAGCCACCCCAGATGCCGAGTGGAAGGCGACGGTGTCATTCAGCATCAGTGACCCCCGGCTACCCATCGGCCATCCTGGTGAAGCACTGCAGTCTGCCCCCATGTCGCTGCAGACCGTGGTTGTGGTTAATCACGAAGGACGTCCGGCAGCAGGAGGCCACAGCGATTGGCCCACCCGCTGGGCAGCTACCGGACGAAGCCTGGTCAGGGCCATGCTTGGCACCGCACTGCCGCCGTCAGGACTCAGGCGGCCGGAGAGCCATTTGGCGATCGAATGGGGCTCCCCCGTGCCATTCCCGCCGACCACTCCCGAAATGCGCTGGAGCGGAGCCTTCCAGTACGACCTGGTGCGTGGTTGGATCGGGGCGATCTCTGGACGGACGGTCCGGGACGACAAGGGCCGGATCGAACCAGCCATAGCTCCTCTGATGCGGCTGCTGCCGCGCGGCACCTGGGAACCGGTCGCGAGTGACAGTTCGTGGAAGCAGTGGTCTCGACTACGCGACGGCCAACAGCAATGGTTCGCTATCCGTGATGTGGGTGATGGTTGGTTGTGCAGCATGTGGTGCGAACGGCCCGGCGTTACCGAACTGGTCACCGAATGGATCCGCGCGAGCCGTACGGGCGACACCCAGGCGGCAGAGCACCTCCGTCGGCTGTTGTCAGCTCCCGCTTTGCCCGAGACGGAGCGCCTGCGCATCGAGCAGTCGTTCAAGTGAGCCCCGAGATCCTTGCACCAGCCGGTTCGCCAGACTGCCTGCCCGCTGCAGTGGCAGGTGGCGCCGATGCCGTTTACCTTGGGCTGCGCCACTTCAACGCTCGCGGGCGAGCCGAGAACTTCCGCAAGGCGGATCTTCCTCGCCACGTTTCCTATCTTCACCGGCATGGCCTGAAGTGCTATGTCGTGTTGAACACCCTGGTGCACGACGACGAACATGCCAAGGCGATCGACCTGGCCTGGCATGCCCACGTCGCAGGAGTCGACGCGGCGATCATCCAGGACCTCGGGCTCTGGCGGCTGCTGCGCCTGCATGTACCCGGATTGCCCCTGCACGCTTCGACTCAGATGACGGTGCATGATCCTGCCCAGATCAGCGTCCTCGCAGGACTTGGCGCCGAACGGGTCATCCTGGCCCGCGAACTGACGCTTGATCAGATCCGCGCCTGCGCGGCCACTGCCCGCAATCATGGCATCGAGATCGAGCACTTCGTCCACGGAGCGTTGTGCTACGCTTTCAGTGGTCAGTGCCTGATGTCAAACTTTGCCGGATGCCGTAGCGCAAACCGCGGTACCTGCGCCCAGAACTGCCGATTCCAGTACGCGTCGCCGAACGGCATCGATACTGAGCTGTCGATGCGCGATCTCGCCTTGATCGATCGGATCGCTGAGCTAGCCGAGGCCGGAGTCGCCTCGCTGAAAATCGAAGGTCGGCTGAAAAGTCCCGACTATGTCTATACCGTTTCACGGTCATACCGCGAAGCCGTCGAAGCCTGGCAGCAGCGCCGGACCGCCGATCCCGCCATTGCCTCTGCCCCACTGACTGAAGTCTTCGCCCGTCCGTTCACCGCCGCTCAACTCGACGGTGGGTACGGTGCGGAAGCCCGGCTGCATCGTGCCGACCCCCTGCGCGACCGGCCCAGCGACGCCACGCTGATCAGCCTCGATCGTCGCACCAGCTCTGCCGTGGTCCAGGCGATGCGTCGTCCGGCGGCCGGGCTGGGCTATGCCTTTTCGGTCGGCATGTGGAATGACGGATTCCTGGTCACCGCTGCTGACGATCTGGGCCATGGTCGCTGGAAGCTGCGCATCCGTATCGATCCGCGCGGACCGCGGGCGCCCGAAAGTACACCGTTGTTCGTCAACCGGGATCAGCGTCGCGAACGTGATGCAGCAACCGCCATGGCAGCGGTCCCCCTGCCTGCTGAAGACCAGGGAGGGCTGCCAATCGACCTGACCGTCACCGCTGTGCCGGGAACGCCCCTGAGCATCTCTGCGCGCACCAGTGATGGTCGCTGTGCCGCCATCGTTGGACCAGTTGTCCTGCCGGCGACCGGCAAGCCGCTGACCGATGAGACGTTGCGCGACTCTGCAGGCGCTGTCGGAGGCAGCGGGTTCATCCTGCGCCAGCTGACCACGGAATTGACCGGCGCCTGCTTCGTGCCTGCCTCGGAACTGAAGCGTCTGCGCCGCGAACTGATCGCCTCTCTGCTGGACCAGCCGACGGGACAACCGCCGGCCTGCGAAGCGCCGCCGATTGCCCAGCCACGTTCGCGAACCACCCGCTTGTGGGTGGTGGTCGGATCACTGGCCGCCGCCGATGCTGCCCTGGCCGCCGGTGCGGAACGGGTCGTGTTAGATGATGCGGCCCTGGATCTGTGGTCTGCTCAGATGCCTGCCTTGGCGACGTCCAAGCGATCGCTCTGGTTGCGGCACGCTGCGACTGCACCAGTCTCGCCGCATATCGCGGACCTTGGACTACCAGTGCTCAGCGGTCACATTGGTGTCCTCCAGGCCGCGCACGCTGCCGGACTTCGTGCCTACGCTGATGTATTCTGCAATGTCTACAGCACGGCGACGATCGCGGCATTGACAGAACTGGGTGCAGTGGGCGCATTTCTGTCGTACGAACTGTCCGGTAGGGAGGTCGCCCGTCTGGCTGCCCGCCTGGCCGACTCCCCCAGCGAAATTGCCATCGCTGTGCATGGCCGCGTCCCCTCGATGCTGACCCGGCAAGACCATGCGCTGTCGATCGGCGGCATCCGTACGATCCGCGCCATACCCCAGGAGGGCGGACTGCCCTACGAATTGCAACGCCGCGTGCGCGACACAGTTGTTTGGGAGGGCCGACGTTTGTGTGCTCCAGAACCAGCGGCATCCACCGCCGGACTGGTCGACTGGTGGATGCTCGAACTGGCCGATCTGGCGCCGGCGGCGGTTGCCGACATCACCACCGCCTACTATGGGCTGCTAGCCGGCAGCTGTAGTGCCGAAACGGTCGAGCGCATCGCCGCAACGCATGCTCCGCTCGGCCTGTTTCCAGGGCACCTCGTTCGCGGCGCCCGCGAACTCGACGAGATCGCTGACGCGGTGAACGCCTGAATCAGGCGGCCAACGCTTGCTCAATCGATTTGCTGACCGTCGGAATATCTGCACCCGCATCGATAAAGTGGCAGGGGAAGGCGTTGGTCAGGGACTGCAGAGCGCCGACTGTCTGTTCTTGGAATACGCGATAACGCTTCGCCGCACTGGCCGGATCTACGTCCGTGGCACGGATCTCCTGGGTGGTGCCGCCCATCTTGCGGGCCAGCTCATTGGTCAGTACGGCCTCACGGCCACGACGGATCTGCCGCTCGACGGCTACCTCTTCAGCGACATTCAGGACGATCACACGCAGGCTCGGCTTCTGGCACACGTCTGGATAGGTGACAGCCAGCTGTTCAAGCTTGGCTACGAGCAGACGTAGGAATTCGGCCTGGGCAGGTGAACGGGGGAAGCCGTCGACGATCGCACCAGAGATGTATTGCGGATCCAGCAGCTTCTTGAGTAACAAGCCGACCACATCCTTGTCCCCCACCAGGGCACCACTGTTCTTGATCGCGACGAACTCGGGCGAGGACAGCAGATCGCTTACCACCACCGGCTGACGTTCGATGCCCAGGATGTTCATGATCGTTCGGGTGTTGGTCCCCTTGCCTGCTCCCGGAGCGCCATTCAACCACACCAGCTGCTTTGGAAAGACTGGCGGCTTGCCGTTGCTGACAGCCTCGATTTGCGGCCAGACATCGGCCAAAAGCTGCTGGGCGGTAGCGGTGGGATCGGCAGACATGGAATCTCCTGGCTAGGCAAAAACCCTACCTGTCGGGGGCCAGGTCTCAAGGGCATAGCGCGAGCCATGTCGAAGCCGCAATCGGAGGTTCAGTGGCGCATGCCAGGATGGACCAGCGGTGCCAACCGCTGGGCTTCGCTCCGCAACTGAGCGACTCTGGCGAGTTGCTCGGGCTGGCCGGTCCCGCAGCGTTCGATGACGTCTGCTGCGACGTCCAGGACCCGCGGGGCCGTCGGAGCGCAGCGCGTGGCGCGTTCGGCCTCGGCAATCGCCTCCGCCCGGTAATGTGCCGCAGCCAACAGACGCGCATGTCGCAAGGCGATGGCGGCGCTGTGAGAAGATGCCTTGGCCAATGTGTCCGCCATCTCCAGTACCTCTGGAGCAGGAGGCATGAACTCCAGCGCAGAGGCCTGGATGCCCGGTGCGCCCTCGGCGAGCTGCCAAGCCCGCAGCGCAGCCTGGGCTGCCACCGCTTGCGTCGTCTGCTGTGGAGGAAGCCCTAACCGCAGTGCAACCGCCTGGGCGATCTGCGGATCGCTACAACCGCGCGCTGCGGCGATCCAATCTTCTGCCTCCGATAGACGCAACGCAGTCGTCGCACCAAGCAGTACCACGATCGTGCATACGACAGCCGCAACCACGGGCAGCACGCGGGACATCATGCTCGTCGCACAATGCACAGCGCCTGGCGCCGCCGCCGCCACCAGGACAGCAGAGCCGATAACGCCGCCGGCATGGAGATCGAAATCAATTAAGGCTTTCAATGCGACGGCGGTCAGACCTGCCGTCCACGCCCACATGGGTGGCGGATCTGCACGCCAGCAGACCCAGGCCGTTCCACCTGCAACCAGGCCCAGCACCATTGACCACAGCATGATCCCACCCAAGCCATTGCCGCCAGGCCACCAGCCCAAATTGCCATCGAAGGCGCCAAGCAGGGCGAGGTACGGTATGGCCACGATCAGCACGAGCGCCAGTTGACGTGGTGGCGACGACTCGGTCGACGCGGCTAACGAATCCGCGCGACGTGGCCAAGCCATGGCGAGCAAGGCGATGACCAGCAGACCCGCTACGAGCCAGCCACCGGCGACGGCCGCCTCCAGCACCTCATTGTGGGCGAAACGAGTCGGTTCGTCTCCAATCTGCATGACGCGCGGCTGCTCGGCGGCGAAACCTCCCAGCCCGTGTCCGGTCAGTGGACGTTCCTGGATGAGGGTCATGGCCGAGTGCCAATACCCCAGTCGAACGTCAATGCTGGCTTGGGCGAAACCACGATGCAACAGGACAGCGAATCCAACCACGCCCAGGGCGAGGGGCAGCCAGCGCCACCAACGTCCTGGCCAAGCCACTGTCCACCCGGCCGCCAGACCAGCGGCCAGCGCCAACCAGGCGCCCTTGGCTCCGGTCTCGGCGAGAGCGGCGAGCACGATGATTCCGACCACGACCATCGACCAGCGTGCCAATCCGCGACAGGTCCAGGCCATTCCAAGCAGCAGCGGCAGCACCAGGGCAAGGTAGGCGCCAAACTGGTTTGCCAGGGTGAAGGTGGCAAAGGCGCCACCGTTGGCGATCCGTTCGGCTATCGCTCCCGGATCGCCTGGCATGCCTTGAAAGACCGCATCGCCGGCCTGTTGGGCTTTAGCCATGGCCGGCAGCACGAGCCACGGCTGGGCCAGTCCTAGTGTGGCGGTGATGGTCACTCCAGCGGTCAGCCCGGCCAACGCCAGACGCGTCCTGCCTGGCAGCACCTGCACCAGATATGCGGCAGCGGCAAGACAAGCGACCCAGCCGGCCCAGCGGCACCAGGCCGGTGACGCTTCGGCGGCACCAGAAACGGCAGGTATCAGAGCAAGGATCAGCCCAAGAGCGGCCGCTCCGCGCCAGCTCCAGCGCCATGCGCTGCTCAGGCCAGCGGCACGTTCGAGCGCTGCAATAGTTAGCCCTCCCACGGCCAAGCCTTGCCAGACTAGGTCAGCAATCTGACCGGGCGCACCATCCCAGCACAGCGGTCGCAGGACGACGAGCAGCAGAACCAGGATGTCATGCAAGCGGTCAAGAATCGCTGGCCTCTGCAGAGCGGCTTTGGTGCTACCCGTGGTCACGGGACGTCTCCAGCAGGATCAAGGCTACACAGATCGCCGCCGCCTGGGCAAGCGCGACAATCGCCGAAATCGGATCGGCGTTGCGCAGCTGAAAGCTGGACGAGGCCAGACCGACCTGCAACGCGATGACGGCACCAAGACTGGCCTTCGGGCCGACACCGAGTCTGGTCAGCCGATGGCTGATGTGGTTGCGGTCACCGCGCATCAGCGGCTTCCCACGGCGCAGGCGTTTGACGATCACAGCACCGGTATCGAACAGCGGAATGGCGCAGATCAGGACCGGTGAGAGCAGCGCCAGTGCGCTGCCGCCCTGATCACTCGGCCAGAAGGTCGTGCTGAGGGTGCCGCATCCGATCAGGAAGCCGATCGCCAGGCTACCGGCATCACCCATGTAAATGCGGGCCGGCGGACGGTTCAGCAGGAGAAATCCAGCCAGCGCCGCAGCCAGCGACAACCACATGCGCGAAGCAGCGGGGTCTCCGCCGAGCATGGCGCCACCCGCCAAAGCCGCACAGCCGACCAGTGCCACTGATCCGGACAGACCATCGGCATGGTCCAGCAGGTTGTAGGCATTGGTCATTAGCAGCAGCCAGCCGAAGGCAGCCAGCCAGGCGAGAATGGGGTGATAGTGACGCAAGAAATCGACAGGAAGGTCTGCAAGCGTCACCGCAGCCGCACAGATCAGCATTTGCACAGCGAGTTTGAGCTTGGCAGGTAGCGGCCGGACATCATCAACCATACCGATCGCCACCAAAGCGATGGCACCTGCCAGGACGGCCCAGGGCAGACCAGCGCCTGCTTCAGGCAATGGCAACACCAGAGAGCACAGCAGAGCGGCAATGACGGCCATAGCCATCGCCGGCCCACCGCCATACGGAATGGTCCGGCCATGCAGTTTGTGCGCCTCGCTACCCGGACGATCGACAAAGCGCAGGCCTGGAGCGAAACGGATGGCCACGGTGCACAGTCCAGCGGCACCAAGCAGCGCGATGAATGGCGGCAGCAACCAGGCGAGGATCAGCACGCGGTGTATTTATCCACGATCCTGCCGGCATACGCCAGCAGCGACGGCGACCCAGATGGGTTCCGTGTCAGCATCAATGTCCGGCCAGCGCCTTGGCGAAGCTCTTTGGATCGACCCGGCCGAATCCGCCGGCAGCGTCGACCACTGTACCCTTCAGTGCCTGGGCAGCCGCAGTGCCGCACAGAGTCGCGACATCCGCGGTATCCTGGGTTTCGAAGACCTTCAGGCCCTGAGCCTTGGCCCCGGCCACCCCGGCATCCAGCTGGCTCATCAAGGCCGAACGGGTCCAGGCGATTGATACGCCGGTGTAGCAGCCGTTCTTGCGCTCACCGACTTCGTTCTGTCCCTGCACCACGATCGGGATCAGCGCTTGCTTGGTCGACGGATAAAGGCCTGAACCCTGCAGGCGGCCATCATTCGGCGACAGCGGCACGACGACGTACCAAGCCTTGTCGCGCGGAGCGCGGCGAGCGTGCTGGGTGCACAAGTGGAACACGCCGAACACATTCACAGCGAAGACCCGCTGGTAGTCCTCGGGCTTAATGCCGACGAAGAGGCAGGGGTGGTTGATGGCAGCGAACGGGTATACGTGGGTTGCAGCCAGATTCTCTTGCTTCAAACGGTCGAGCAAGGCGTCGACCTGCGCGAACTCGCCCTGGTTGACCTGGGCTGGCAGCACGCGGCCGCCACCGGCCTCGGTGGCCAGCTGTTCGGCTACGCTGGTGATCTTGGCCAGATCGCGCGAGCCGGTAATGACCACGCTGGCCCCACCGCGCATCAGGTTCCGGGCGATGGCGTAGCCGATCGAATGCGGATCGGACGCACCGGTGACGATGGCCACCGCTCCGGCAAAGCTGACGCCGCCTGTGGCAGTAGCGAGGAGCGCAGGGAAACGCGGATCGTCGACCAAGGCCGCATCAATCTGCGGGGTCCAGGTGCCAGGGTTACCGTTGCCGATCCAGGTGCCGAAAGCTGCGCTCATGGGGTCTCCGTTGGAGGTCGGGATGGTGGCGAAACCAGCGCTTGGCACAAGCGGTCAACCCTCCTCCGACGGGCCGTACTGGGGCGCAAGCGTTGCACCGCCCATCGCCCGTCCCACCATGCGCCGCATGCTTCGCCCCTGTGCCGCCATCCTGCTCGCTGCCGCCGGGCTGTCCGCCCTCGACGACGGCGCACCGCCCCAAGGCATGGAAGTCCTGCCTTTGATCAAGGCCGCCGGCGAAGCCCTGAGCGGCAAGGAAGCCGCTCTGCCGGGACGGCCATGGTCCAACGACCTGGCTTCCCTCACCGATCCCGATCCATCGATTCATGGAGCGGCGATTGGCAGTCTTGTCCGCCGTGGTGCCATCGTCCTGCCCGACCTGACCATCATGTCGAATGATCGCGACTGGGCATTGCGCACCCGCATCGTGCGCGTTGCAGCAGGAATCGGCGGCATCGAAGGGGCCCCCTTAACCCTCCGGCTATCCAAGGACAGCGATCCGCGGGTCCGCCGGCTGGCCATTGTCGGCCTTGGCCGCTGCCGCGGTGACGAAGTGTTGCAACGACTGCTTGAACTCTCCACCTCGCTTGATGGCGACGAACGCGCCATGGCCGCGCCATCGCTTGCCGCCCAGGGGGATGTTCGCGCGATCGAACCGCTGACCCGGCTACGTAGCGACCCGGATGGACCGACCCGCGCGGCACAAGCCAAGGCGCTGCATGAACTGTGCTTCATGCAGAAAGCCTCGCCGACTGTGATCGCCTTGCTGGGCACACTTAATGGAGAACAGCGGCGCGCCCTGCTCGAATCACTCGAGGGGAGCGCCGATACGAGGCTCTGCCCAGCCCTGGCCAAGCTTGTCGGCGAACGAGAGGCCTTGACCGTCCTGATCGCTGTCCGCGTCCTATCGACAGCCGGTGATGCCCGGGCGGTCGAACCACTGGTGAAGCTCGCTGCATCAGAACGCATGCCCGAACTACGCGAGGCGGCTGCCGCGACCCTGCGGATTATCACCGCCTATCGCGCAGGGCCGGGGCAGGCCTGGCAACTGTGGTGGAATGACAATGCTGCACGCTGGGCACGTCTGGCACAACGCGATGAAATGATTGCCAGTCTATCAGACCCCACGGTACCAATCCCACCTGGACTGGCCTCGTTCAGCACCATGGATCTGCTGCCGCTGATCGACGCCGTACTTATCATTCGTCCTGTTCCGTCATGGCTCCCGCCGCGCGCACTTGAAGCATTACGCGCCCAGGGCGAGCGCTGGATCCAGCCCCTGGCTCAACTAATCGACAACGCGCCTGACAGCGACACACGGATGGATTTGATCCTGCTGCTCGACGACATCGGCGGTGCCGCTGCGACCGGCGAATTGCGCAGGCAAAAAGAAGAACTGAGCACTCGTGAAGTTGCGGCCATGGAACGCTGGAAGAAGGATGGCGTCATCCCGCCGTCCATGGGCGCAGAACACGCCCTGCTGGAACTGGCCCTGGACCGCCGCTAAGGCAGCAGCTTGGCTCGGCGCAGTTCACGGAACACCAGCACACCGTCCTGCCGGCGGTTGATTTCTCGCCAATCCGATTCGACAACGTCGGGGAAGACAATACTGCCGACGTGCGCTTCGTGCACCTCAGTCACATAAAGTACGGTCGCAAGTCCCAGTGCCTGGGCGTAGACCGTGCCGCCGCCGATCACCATCGGGCATGCGTCGCCGCCTGTGCGAGCCGCAGTGAGGGCGGCCAGCAGGTCGGTATGCAATTCGGCACCTGGTGCAGCGAATGCGGGATCTCGTGACAATACCAGATTCCGCCGGTTGGGCAGAGGTCGACCAATCGAGTCCCAGGTGCGTCGTCCCATGATCACCGCGTGGCCGGTCGTGACTGCACGGAAATGCTTGAGGTCGGCAGGATGATGCCACGGCATACGTTCGCCATCGCCGATGACGCGGCCAGGTACGGCGTAGGCGACAACGAGTGCAAGGTCGTTCATCACAAGGCTGGATAAAGGCCTTCGGCGACGGCCGACAGGCGCTGGGTGTCAGTAACGATAATCGCCTCTCGCTCTGCGCTGATGCAGCCATCCTGATCCAGTCGGCGCAGCGTCCGCGACAGCGTCTCGGGAGTCAGGTTCAACTGTGATGCCAGGTGCTTGCGCATGGATGGCAATTCGACCCGGCCATCGCTTCCTGCATGCTGAATCAGATGCCTGGCCAGTCGGCCGGCCGCGTCGCGAAGGGTCAGGTCTTCAAGCAGATCCACGACGTGATGCAACCAGCCGGCCAATCCAGCCAGGAGATCAATGCAGCCCTGGTGGTCGGATTTCAAAAATGCTTGGAACTCGGCCGCTGGGATCAACACCACCGTGGTCGCCTCGACCGCCTCGGCAAATGCAGGGCAGTCGAATCCGCCGATCACCGCTGCCTCGGCGAAAGTCGCTCCTGGGCCGGCCAGATGCAAGACCTGCTCTTTGCCGGACGGAGCCAGCTTGAACACCCGTATCATGCCGCTGCCGACGATAAACACACCGGGGCAAGGATCGCCCTGGCGGAAGAGGGTCGATCCAGCGGCTGCCTCGTGGAGCACTGCCACGCCGCCCAGCCGAGCCCGGGCCGCAGGCTGCAGACGCGCGAACAAGCGGCAACGGTTGACGATATCAGTGGCGTTCATTTACCGCGAGGCTGGTAAGCGGCCACCGGAGGCAAGACCCGCAAACTCAGGCCATGCACTCGCCAGTGCCCAGCTCATCAAGGCTGAAGAGCTTGTCGGCACCAAGGTCACGCAGGTCGGACTCGGCGAGTTGGTCCGGTTTGATTGCGCAGATCGGCTCGATGCGTGCCTTCAAAGCATCGCGAGCCTTGCGTGAGACGTCTTTTTCCAGACCGAATCCAACCTGGACGCGCAGCCACTGGGCAAAGGTCTGGGCAGCGTCGCTCTTCTCTGCCTTATACCACGTTGCCAGTGATGAGACGACCTCGGTGACCTTACGGGCTGGAATACGGCAGACCAGGGACGCGTGATAGACCTTGGTGCCTTCGTCGCCGCCGCCGACCATCAGCACGTAATGCGGGACCAGCTTGTCGCCAATCTTCGACGCCGCTCCGTGCAGGCCGATGGTGCCGATGTGGTGCTGGCCGCACGAGTTTGGGCACCCGCTGATGTTGATCCGGCCGCCGACAGTTGTCGGATCAAGTCCACGCTCGGCAAGGCGCTCCTCTAGTTCCTTGGCGAGATTCTTCGACAGGGTGATGCCAAGCTGGCACGTGCTGGCGCCCGGGCAGCTGACCACATCGGTCAGCCCGTGGGCAAAGCGGGTCAAGCCAAGTTCGTCGAGGCCACGGTAGAGCGCTGAGATGTGCTGGTGCGCAACGCGGCGGAAGACCAGATTCTGGTCATTGGTAGACCGGACATCGCCCTCACTAAAACGCTCGGCCAGGGTGGCCAAGGCGCGCATCATGGCGGCTGGGATGTCACCACGTGGAACGGTGACGCTGACCACGGCCAGGCCGGGTTCACGGTGTGAACGGACGTTCAGTTTGCGCCAGGCGCCTTCGGATCCGTCAACCAGTGGGATCGGGGTCGGGGCGGCAATGGGCAGGGTATCGGGCAGGACCCGACCGGTGATACCGTCAGCGCGCACGTTGATCAATTCCTCAGCGATCAGCGCACGGAAACCTTCCTCACCCTTGGCCTTCAGGACGAACTTCAGTCGCGCTTTGGCGCGATTCTGCCGGTCGCCGTGCTTGTGGTGCACCCGGACAGCCGCATCGCACAAGGGGATCAACTCCTCTTTGGGCAGGCATTCGGCGAGCAGGCACGGAGCAACCGGCGAGGCGCCGAGACCGGCTCCAGCCACCACCCGGAAGCCCTGCTTGCCATCCTTGACCACGGCGGTGATGCCGACGTCCTGGATGTTGACCTGCTGAAGCGGGTCGGCGTCCGCGCCCGACAGCGCGATCTTGAACTTGCGCGGCAGGTTTGAGCTGCGCGGCCCACGCAGGAAATGCTGAAAGATTGCCTCGGCGTACGGCTCGATCGCGAACGGCTCATCGCTGCGGGTGCCGGCGTTCGGGCTGCCACAGACGGCGCGCACTGCGTTGCCGCAGGCTTCGCGCGTAGTCAGGCCGCAATCCTCAAGTTCGCGCAGCAGGGCTGGCGTATCATCGAGTTTGACGAAGTGATACTGAATGGCCTGGCGAGTCGTGATGTGGGAGATGCCATTGCTATACTTCTGACTGGTGTCCGCCAGGACACGCATCTGGTGCGGCGTGACTTTGCCGTACTTCAGCTTGATACGGACCATCTGGTTCTCGCCGCCCTGGCGCTGGCCATAGACGCCGTGCACCAACCGGAAGGGTTTGAACTCCTTGTCCGGATCGATGGCGCCAGCGTGTAGGGCCTGCACTGTACTGGCATACTTCTGCAGTTCGCGTTCGACGATCTCGGGAAGGGCGGTCGTGGTCATGGGATGCAGCATCTACCCAGGGCCATGCATAGGCAATACAATCAACGTCACCTGGCCATGCTAACAAGGCATAGCCATAGGTGGAACTGTCAAAAAACACCAAACCCCGGGCATAACTGCCCGGGGCGATGAGCCGCTAGGTTGGCAGCAAGGCTGTTCAGCGACGGCGGCCGAGACGGATCGAGCCGGTGATCGGCTTGAGCATCTGGAAGCTGCCGGGTTGCGTCTCAGCCAGGATGCGCTTCGGAGCGCTGGCCGCAGCCGCCGGATCGTTGCTGAACCCGTCGACCACTTCTTCTTCGAGCAAGAGGCCAATGTGCTTCTCGATCTCGAGCAGGAACTGGCCGTCCTCGGGGGTGATGAAGGTCCGGGCTATGCCCTTGGCTCCATTGCGAGCAGTCCGGCCAATACGGTGGACGTACTCTTCCGGGGTTTCCGGAACGTCGTAGTTAACCACATGGCTGACGCTGGGGATGTCGAGGCCGCGTGCCGCGACGTTGGTCGCAATCAGGCACTGCAATTCACCGTCGCGGAAGGCCTGCAGGGTCTTCTCGCGGCGCGACTGCGGCAGATCGCCATGAATGGCGGCGGCGCTCTTGTTGCGGCGCTTGAGCACCTCGGCAACCCGATCGGTCTGATGCTTGGTCTTGCAGAAGACCAGCAGTTGAGGCGGATCCTGCACGCCGATGAAGTGGTCGAGCAGGTCGTTCTTGCGGTTGTGGGCCACCGCGATGTAGGCCTGGTCGACTTGTTCAACGGTCACCTGCTTCGGAGTGATGCGGATGTGCACCGGCTCCTTCATGTGATGCGAGATGAGATCGAGGATTGGCTGCGGGAAGGTCGCCGAGAACAGCAGCATCTGACGGGTCGGCGGGGTGTGGCCGACCACGTACTGGATGTCCGGCCAGAACCCGATGTCGAGCATCTGGTCAGCCTCGTCGAGGATCAAGGCTTCGAGCTGGCTGAGATCGAGCGAGCGGCGCTTCATCAGATCGATGACGCGCCCTGGAGTACCGACGACGACGTGCGGAGCACGCTCGAGAGCGCGGTACTGCTCTTCCATCGGCACACCGCCGTAGATCAGGGCAATGCGGGCGCCACTAGAACCGGCCATCTTGACGAACTGGTCATGCACCTGCCGGGCCAGTTCGCGCGTGGGTGCAAGTACCAGCACGGCGGGGGGCGAACCTTGCGGACGCTCAAGGGTGTACATGCGCTGCAGCATCGGCAGGGCGAACCCACCGGTCTTGCCCGTGCCGGTCTGGGCCTGAGCCAGTACATCTCGGCGAGCAAGGACATGCGGGATTGCCTCGACCTGGATCGGCGACGGGTTGTTCCAGCCCATCGCAGCCAGATCGGTCAGGATCTGGTCGTTCAGTCCCAGAACGCGAAAACCTTCGGCCTTGGGCGTAGCGGCCAACTCTTCCGCCGTCCGGGCAGCCAGTGGCAGCGCGGGAGCGGTCTGGGCTGATTCGCGGCCATGGCTGCGATGTGGATCGCGGCCCTGGGCGGGCGAGGCGATGACCGGGCGGGGCGGACGGACGTCCCGCACATTCGGAGCGGAAATATCCTCGACCGCACTGATGTCCTGCGGCTCGTTGGCCGCCGGAACCTGAATGGCAGGAGCGTCCTGGATGGCCGGAGCGACTGGAGCGACTGGAGCGTTGTCGATCACCGGGGTCTGGGCAATGGAGGCAACCGGAACGTCGTTCGTAATAGCAGAGGCAGGCTGATTGATCACTGGCGGAACGCCTTCTGGCGCTGGAACGGGCACACGTGCGCCTTCCGTGATACGAACCTGGGCCTTCTTCAGCGGGAAGAGATCGCCGCGATCACCGCGCAGGCTGAAGCCTGGCGCCGAGATTTCTGCAATGTGGCCAGGAGGCACTGCCATACCGGCAACCGTGCCGATGACGTGGTGGAAATCGGGGTGCGGCACGCCAACGCATGGGGTCGGCGAAACGCCAGCTTCGGCAAGCAGTTCAGCGATGCGGGCCTGGGCCCAGCTCGGGGTCTGCGGATCGCATAGCTCGATCAGGCCGCGTGAGAAGGTGCACAAGCGGTCGAGTACGCTGCCGACGTGGCGCTGAGGACCTTCGAGGCGCGGACGTCCTGGACGGCTCGAATCACGCTGCTGCTGATCGATGCGTGGGCCGCGGTCGTCATTGCGCGGACCACGGTCGTCATTGCGCGGACCGCGGTCATCGTTGCGTGGGCCGCGATCATCGTTGCGTGGGCCGCGGTCGTCATTGCGCGGACCGCGATCATCGCGGCGCTGGCCATCACGAGGACCGCGATCGTCACGACGCTGGCCATCACGAGGACCGCGATCATCGCGACGCTGACCGTCGCGCGGGCCGCGGTCATCGCGACGCTGGCCATCACGAGGACCGCGATCGTCGCGACGCTGGTCGTCACGACGCTGACCGAATCCTTCGGCGACTGGCGTTTCACTGATCGCGGCAACGGCAGCCGTCACATCTTCAGGTCCACTCGCGGCGATTGGTGAAGCGGTGACGTCTGACCCCTGGTCGCCCTGCTGGGGCGCATCGCCCTGCTGGGGAGCGTCAGCGTTCGGGAAACCCTCGCCGTCGATCGGCTGACCATCGGGTCCACGGTTGCGACCACGTCCGCGACGACGACGACGACGACGCTTGCGATCGCCGCCCTCACCGACGGGTTGATCGCCAGGCTGACCGTCCTCGCCTTCGGGGCCATCTTCACCATCGTCTCCATCAGCATCTTCCAGCTGTGACGAGGCGCCCGAAGCAGGAGTTGGGACGACGACATCAGCCAAACTGGAGGCGTCGAGCAGTTCCGGCTCGTTGTTCTGCACGGGGGCAGCCGCAACAGCCTGGACCGGCTGAACAGGGGGTCCGTCGCCGGACGCTGACGCGGCCATGGCGATGGGTTGAATGGCGTGGGATGGGGCCGGCGCTGCTGCAGCTGCCGGTTCGGCGGTGCGGGCTTGGATAGCAGCCTGCAGAGCCTCGATCAGTTCATCGCGGCCGAGTCGGCTGCGGTTGGAGATCTGGTGTTCGCCTGCAAGTTGACGCAAGTCCTTGATGGTCAACGAGGCTAATTGCTCGGAGTCGTTCATGTGAATCCCTGGATGTCAAAGCGGGGCGCTGCGACCCTCCGGCCACGCGCCACCCGGTCGGCCGACCAGGCGCACGCTGCGCACGGTCCTGGCCGAAAGGATGCGGGATAAGACGAACCGGGGTGAAAAATGCAAGTACTTGAACGGCAACATCTGGCATAGCTCGAACTACGAGCCGGGATTACCCAACCGGTAGACCAGCGTGCTGCGTGTTAACGAGCAAACACGCCCTTCGGCTAGTACGCCGCGATGTTTGGATCGCCGGTATGCTCACCCCACGCCAGGATGCCGCCTTCCAGATTGACCACCTTGGTGAATCCGTGTTTTTTGAGGGTGTCCAGGGCCTTCATCGAACGGCGGCCGCTCTTGCACTGGCAGACCACCAAACGGACCTTCCATGCTGCCAATTCACCAAGCCGTGCGGGTAGTTCGCCGAGCGGGATGTGCGTGTTCCCCTCAATCTGACAGATGGACAGTTCGTAGCCTTCACGGACATCCAACAACAGATGGTCGGTGCCGGCCTCGCGCAGCTTTTCATACGTGGGGGCATTCATCTCCGCGGCCGGAGCTTCCTCGGTCTGGCTACGACCCAGACCGCAGAACTGGTCGTAGTCGATCAGTTGAGTGATGGTCGGATGATCTCCGCACACCGGGCAGGCCTTGTCGCGGCGGATCTTTAATTCCCGGAATTGCATGTTCAAGGCGTCGTAGCGCATCAGGCGGCCGGTTAGCGGCTTGCCCATGCCGGTCAGGGCCTTGATCGCCTCGGTCGCTTGGACCATGGCGATGATGCCGGGCAGGACGCCAAGAACACCGCCCTCCGAACAACTGGGGACTTCGCCAGGGCTGGGCGGCTCGGGGTAGAGGCAGCGGTAGCACGGGCCGGCGCGCGAGCCGTCAGGCAGTTTGCGGCCGTCGAACACCGTCGCCTGGCCTTCGAAACGGTAGATCGAACCGTAGATGTTGACCTTGCCAAGCATGACACAGGCATCGCCGACCAGGTAGCGGGTCGGAAAGTTGTCGGTGCCGTCAATCACTACGTCGTATTTGGCAACGATCTCAAGGGCGTTCGCGCTGGTGATGCCTTCTTCATAGACATCTACCACCACCTCAGGGTTGAGGTCGTTGATCGCCCGTTTGGCCGACCGAGCTTTGGGCGTACCGATGTCCTGGGTGCGATGGGCGATCTGACGTTGCAGGTTGGATAGGTCGACAGCGTCGAAATCCATAATGCCGATGCGGCCAACCCCGGCGGCGGCCAAATAGAGGGCGAGTGGACTACCCAGGCCGCCGGCGCCGATCAGCAGAACGGAGGAACTTAGCAGCTTCTCCTGGGCGACCGCACCGAATTCGGGCAGAGTGAGGTGGCGGGCGTAGCGTTGGCACTGGGCGGCGGTCAGGGTCATGGCGAGAGCAGGATCCGTCAGAGGCGCGCTCTGCCAAGTCCCAAGGACGCCAGCCTTCGTTCTTCCGCCTCCCTACCTCGGGCGTATGGTGGCGACGATGTCCGGCCTATCCGCGATCCTCTGGCGCATGCGCCGGGCCTCGTCCAACCTCACTCACGCCGCGGTCGTGCTGCAGCCGATGCGCGGGGCAACCATCCTGGCGGTGGTTTCCGGTGTCTGGCTGCTTCTAGCTGGCCTGTTCTGGTCACTGCTGATCTTTCTGTCTCAGGACCAGTACCTCGCGCTGAAGCCGCGTTTGCTGGAATCGCTGCTGGCGCTGTTCTTCCTCACCATGGGCGTGCTGGTGCTGATATCCGACACCATTCTGGTGTGGTCTAGTCTCTATCGCACCCGTGCAGCCGCCTTCCATGCAGCCCTGCCGCTTGCCGACCGCGACATCTTCTGGGGCGCGGCAATCGAAGGTGGTCTGTGGGCAAGCTGGGCCGTACTGGTGCTGGTGCTGCCTCTAATCGGCACCCTCATGCGCGAGGCCGCCCAGCCATGGCTGTTCGCGCCCGCCGTACTCGTGACATTGGTTGGGCTGATCGCCCTTGGCATGTCGGTCGGGGCTCTGGGAGCGCAACTGCTTGCCAAATTGATCCCGATGCTGCGTCGCGGAGTACGTGGGATTGTGTTGATCTGCGTACTGGCAATCGCCATCGGCTTGTTCTTCTCACTCGGCTCGGCAGACCGCCACAACGAACCGGTGACATTCATGACGGAAGTCATCGGGAATCTGCGTTTTGCCGAACACCCGTTCCTTCCCAGCTGGTGGACCCAGCAAGCCTTTTCCGGCGCTCTATCCAGTCGATGGCACGACTGGGGCTATTACACCCTGCTGCTGATGGTGAATGCCGGCGGGGTAGCAGTCATCGCCGAGTTCGTCGCCGCCCGGCGCTTCCGGCGCGACCTCGATGCGTTGTCAGGACGGCCCGACGACAGCTCCAGCAAGTCGGTCACCCAGCCGTGGAAGCCGCTGTGGTTCCTACCCGGCGAACTCGGCCTGTTGGTAGCAAAGGATCTGCGCCTGTTCCGGCGCGATCCGGCGCAGGTCCTGCAATTCACCGCATTCTTCGGCCTGCTCGGCTTTTATCTCTTGATGTTGCCGCGTCTCGGCAAGGCGTTTGCGTTCGACGAATGGTGGCGACCCGCAGTCTCGGTGCTGAACCTGACTGCCATCGGCATGGCTCTGGCGACTTTCACCGGTCGTTTCGTCTACCCACTGCTGTCGTTGGAAGGTCGTCGCCTGTGGGTGCTGGCCCTGGCGCCCTGGCCGCGACACCGCGTGGTGACCGGGAAATTCCTTTTCGCCATCTTGGTTGGCGTGCCAGTCAGTTCCGCCCTGGCCCTGCTGTCCGGACTGATGCTCGACCTGCACTGGACCATCATCCTGTATCAAATCGGCATCATTGCCTGCATGGCCACCGGGTTGGCAGCAAGCGCACTGGGCATCGGAGCGCGCCTAGCCGACTACCGGGAGGATGATCCCAACAAGCTAGTCGCCGGCTATGGCGGCACGATCAATCTGCTCGCCAGCCTGGTCTTCGCGGGGCTGCTGCTGGCCGGGGCTGCGGCACCGGTATTGGGTCGGGCCCGTGAGGCCTGG
Organism: Planctomycetota bacterium; assembly: GCA_038318565.1. Taxonomy (GTDB): domain Bacteria; phylum Planctomycetota; class UBA11346; order UBA11346; family UBA11346; genus UBA11346. The sequence continues at coordinate 61,082 of JBBQCI010000002.1, read as the reverse complement.
ATCATCGGAGCCGGCTGGTCGCTGTGCATCACCGGGGTCTGGAGTGTCCTGTTCCTCGGCCTTGCCAAACGCTGGTTTGGACGCCTGGAAGACCGGCCGTCGGCAGGCTCGCCCAACTAATGGACCGCATCCTGGCGCTGTTCCTGCTGATAGCGCTTGGCACTGCCGGCGAGAATACCGGGCAGGCGACTCCGTTTCATTGGAAGGCCGGATCTACGACCCTGGCCGACGCCGTGGATGCGTTGAGGGCCACTGGCAATGCCATCTGGCTAGCAGAGGGCGTCGACGATCGGCAGATCCACGAGATCGCAGCCGTCGACGGTGTCTGGTGGGATGGCGTGGTTGCGATGTGCAATGCCTTTAACCTGTGCCCTGACCCTGGTGATCCATCGGACGACCAGCTTGACCTGCCAGGCACCCCCATCCCGGTAGGCCATGGCGGAGTGATCCTCAGTCCTGGAACGCAGCAGATGCAGGTGCAAGGCTCTCTTCTGGCGGTCATCGCTGGTACCGGTGACAATGGTTTTCGTCTGTGGCTGCGCGCCGAGCCTCGCCTGCCTCGTGGAGCGTTGGCCTGGGCCAAGATGGAGGAAATCAAACTGATCCCGCAACTGGTGGGCCTGGAATTGGCGGACGTCAGGGAGGATGGTCAAACGATGTGGCACCTCACAGCTGCCGTCCCCGCTGGAACTCGCTTGCAGGCCAGCGTCAAGGTCGCGGGTTTCCACCAATGGACCGCCAGCGCGTCGCTGACCGTGGGCAAACCCGCAACCATGACAGTCATGGAACGCACCATCTCCGCGATGATGATCATTGATCCCCTGCTGGAGACCTGGGAAGGGGCGACCCTGCCCGAGCGACGCCCGCTGATCGCCGTGGTCGGACCACAAGATCTGCTGCAGCGGGCAAATCTACGACTGCGCCAGGGCGAGAGTGAATTGGCATCGCGCGGCAGTTCGACTCGACAGGCTGGCGATCGCTTCGTACAACTGCGCTACCTGCGCAGCGTCCCCGAAGGTGCCGTAGACCTGCAGCTGGATGGCCGGCTCATGCAGTCGCCTGACCAGTTGGCGATCCTGCTGCCGCTGCCCAGCGAACAGCCCCCAAAACCGATCGCCATCTCCGACGCCCCATCCATCCTGACCTGGGCAGCTGGTACCGGGCCGTTGTCCGACTGGGTCCGTCGTCTGTCTGCAACCGGCAATCCTGTCCTGATCGAGGTCGGTCTCGATACGCGAGCCATGATTACGCTGCCGGCCTTCCGCGGCAATTTCTGGGACGGCGTCAGACTGCTGTGCGGGGCCAGCAGTCTGGCTCCCGCCTTGGCCGATGATGCCGCACTTGGCGGAGGAGCCGTTCGTCTGGTCCAGCGGAACCAGGCGGCAAACACCGCAACCGGCCCCCTCCTGCTGGTCGCATCGCGGGTCGACATCCGCGATGGCCGGGCGGTGATCCAGCTGCAGTCCGCCTTGGAACCCCGCCTCAGTGTCGATCACTATGGCCCGCCGACTGTGGCCTGGGCGAGCTGGGCAATCGATCCTGCCGGAGCCGTCCACCCGCTGCGTGAGACGACCAACAAGCGGGATGGCCGCATCCAGACCGAGATCACCGTCACTCCGTCCACTCCCGGACTGCGCCAGGTGCAGCTATCGGGCATGATCCAACTTCCACGGATCCGCAACCAGCGGTTGTCGGTCACCCTGGTTCCCGATCAGCCGGTCGAGTTGCCCTTCGCGGGCCGTGCCATCCAGTTCCGCGTGCTGCCAGCACCTATCTCGATTGGCAACAGCCAGTATGGCCCAGGGTTGCTAGTACGCGGATTGGTCGGCTTTGATCAGGTAGCCTACGCACTCATCGGCACTGACGGCCAACAACTCGAAAATGGTACCTGTAACCGTGCCTCCGGAATGCCCGGCACCTATTCCTGGTTGGCCCGTACCCGCATTCCACTGATCGCCGGCATGCAGGTGGACCTCTTGGCACGAGTCGAGCAGCCACCCATGATCCTGCCATTCACCCTCCAGGTCCCCCTGCCTGAAGGGCTTTGAGCGCGGCGCGCGGGCGGTACAACCTGCTCCGCCATGTCGATCGTCCTCCACAATACGCTCACCCGCCGCTCTGAACCGTTCGTGCCCCTGCGGGCCGGCGAACTGGGCATGTATGTCTGCGGACCGACCGTCTACGACGATTGCCACATCGGCCACCTGATGGGGCCGGCCATTTTCGACGCGGTGGCGCGTTGGTTCGCCGCCCGCGGTCATCGCGTGCGCTTCGTCAACAACATCACCGACATCGACGACAAGATCATCACCCGCAGCCGGGAGACCGGCGAGTCATGGCAAGCGATCACCGAGCGCATCATCGCCCAGTACAATGGCTGGCTGGCCAAGCTGCACGTCGCAACCATCACCGACCAGCCGCGTTGCACACAATATGTCGCCCATATGGTGCGGTACGTCCAGGATCTGGTTGCCACCGGCCGGGCCTACGTGGCCGCCGACGGGGTCTATTACGACATCACCAAGCAGGCCGATTACGGCAAGCTCTCTGGCCAACGTCTTGATGAGATGGAGGCCGGATCGCGCGTCCAACGCGACGAGCACCTGCACCACCCCGCCGACTTCGCGCTCTGGAAGCTTGCCAAGCCCGGCGAACCGAGCTGGCCGAGCCCATGGGGCGATGGACGACCAGGCTGGCACATCGAATGCAGCGTGATGAGCAGTGAACTGCTCGGTCGCGAGTTCGACATCCATGGTGGCGGCGACGACCTGAAGTTCCCGCACCATGAAAATGAGATCGCCCAGGCTGAAGCGCATGGCGACGCCTACGCGCATTGCTGGATGCACAATGGCCTGATCCAGTTCGAAGGTGTCAAGGTCGGCAAAAGCGACCCACGCATGAAGGATCCGGCCTTCAAAAAACAGTTCATGGCCGACCATTTGATCGGCACCTACGGCGCTGCGACCATCCGCTTCCTGCTGCTGTCGGGCCACTACCGCCGGCCGATCGATTTCGCTCCCCACGCGGTCGGTGCCGCTCGTACCGCCCTGACCAGGCTGATTCGTCAGCTCGGACCACGCGCCGAGCTCGCCGCGTCGGTCATCGATGCCGCCGGACTGGCTGCGCTTATGGCCATCCCGGTGCCTGCTGCCGCGGACAAAGCCCGTAACGCCTTTTGCGCGGCCCTGGACGATGACATCAACACTGGCGGAGCCATCGCCCAGCTGTTCACCCTGGTTAGCGAGGCAAACAAGGCCACCCCAAGTGAACGCGAAGCGATGCTCGACGTGTGCTGCGGCCTGGGACGGGTCCTCGGCATGTTCCAACCCGGCGATCTGTCGGCCCTAGGTGTTGGTCAGTCGGCCGGTGTCGCCGATGAACGGCTCAGCAAAGTCATGTCACTGGTCCTGGAACTCCGCCAGAAGGCCCGAGCTAATCGCGATTTTGCGACCAGCGACGTGATCCGCGACCAGCTCAAGGCAGCAGGCATCACGGTGAAGGACGGCAAGGATGGAGCGTCCTGGGATTAATTACCGTGAAGGATGCGCAACCAATAGACGCCATAATCAAACTGCGGGCTATTGTCGGCGTCATGACAAGCGACACAGGTCGAGGCCGATAGCTGCGGCATCGTACCGTCGAGCGGGCGACCAGAGCGTGCAGCCGCGGTGTGGAACGACCCCGGACCATGGCAGGCCTCGCAGCCAACCTCGGCAAACGTTGTGGAGCCGCGCGTATAGCCCCCCTCACCCAGGCCGGTGACATGGCAGCGCAAGCAATCGGGATCGAACTGGTAACCCTTCCGTTCCAACGCAAGGAGGGCGTGGTGATGACCGCTATCCTGATGGATGCGATGGGCGTTCTGGTGGCAGGTGGCGCAGATTGCCGTGCCAACCAAGCTTGCCGAGCCCAAAGTCCGTAGGCCACTGTTTCCCGTGCCATCGAATCCAGCTTCGCCCAGGGCTTTTTGGTAGTCGCCAAGGATGGCGCGCTGACCTGCATCTTCCGGAAGTTTGTCGTGTAGCAGTTCAAATGCGGCGGCCGGTTGACCCCACGCCCACGATCCAAGCACCTTGCCGTGGTTGCCAGACCACAGCACGCGCACCGAACCGACAGCCACCGGTTCGGGACTCGGATGGTCGGTACGACCGCCGATGATTAGGGCAGCCTGCGGAACCGCCCGAGCCAAAGCCTTGCATGCATCAGGATCAAGATCGGCGAGAATGACCAGGTCAAGGCCAAGCCGCACTGCCTCGACTGCCTGAGTCGTCACCGACTCTACTGGGTCATGCAAGGTCAAGCCATTGCCAGCGGCATCGCGATCGACCACGGCGGTAATCAGGCAGCGGCGTAGTCCGGCGGTGATCACCACATGCGGGTCGTAGCCATCAAGGTTTGCACAAACTAGCGGCAAGCCGAGCAACTTTGCCTCGGCACGTAACGTTCCGAGAGACGTCGATCCCAGGGCGATCTCAGCGGTACCGACAGCGACTACGTCGACACCGGCGGCCGCAAGTCCACGCAGATAGAAACGACTTCGCAAGAGTTCGTACGGCTGATGACCGCCTGACCAGCCACCGAGTTCGCACGACAGCACGCGCTCGCGCGGCAGGCGCGAGGTCAGAACAGCGCGTCGCATGAGACCACCGAACATGCCGGCAACACAACCACATGGCTCGAAGCGGGCTTTCGCTTGCGCTACCCACATCACCACGGGGGTGTCCCTGGGTACATCGCACAGAGCCACTGGAAGCGGCAGCACAACGGCTACCGGAAGTGATGCGATCTTAGATGTGCTAGACTTGGATGGCAGCAACCACAATCCGGCAGCGGCCATGACGGGGACGATGACGGCAGCGACGATAGCCAGTCGTTTCACGGAACTGCCTCACGCAACCAATCGAGCCGGCCCTGGGCCTTGGCGGTGATGCCAGACATCGCAGCTTTCCATGCCGGATCACGGGCTTGGCGCTGGGCTAATGCGCCTCCCACGGCATCGGCCGTCGCCGGGTCGGCGACACGTTCAGCCAGTGCGATGAAGACGGCTGGGGCAGGTGGCAGTACCGCAATCCACGCAGGCAAGGCGCGAGCGCCAAGGCGAAGGACCAGTGCTGCGGCCGGCTCGGCCAAGGCGTCCCACTTACCCTCGCAATATCGCTTGGCTGCCGCAGCCGCTTCGCTTTGCACGGGCGATGGCCAGTTCGCCACACGGGCCAGGAAAGCAGCTGGCTCAAGCCGGCCTTCCTTGAGCGCAAATGCAGAACCAACCAGAGCAAGCTCAGCGACACGAGACGATTCGGCCTGACGATAGGCATCCAGCATGCCGGCTTCGGCTGGGATACCGCAGCGTAGCCATGCCGCGGCAGCCGGATCGGATCTTGCCACCACTCGCGTCAACGCCGCATCGACTGCAGCTGAATTAACAGAACGCAACCGCCGTATCGAGCCTGCACGCATCAGGATCTCGGTTGGCGTCCAGGTGACGAAGCGGGCGACTAGGACGTCCACAGCGTCAACCGCCAGCGGAGCGATCGCCTGCTTCTCCGTCAGTCCAGGCCCTTCGGCGAGGGCAAGTGCAGACGGCAGCAGCAACGGACCGCTGATCTTAATCAGCTCCCCGGCGTACTTTGCCAACGTCGGCTTGGCGAGAATGGCCGGAAGAAGCTCCGAGATGCGCTCAGGCGACAGCACAGCGACAACACGGAATACTGGTTTTACCTCGTAATCACTGACCTCTTCCTCGGCCACCAGCATTTGTACTCCGACCGGTGCCAAGCGGGCAGGATCGAGCTTCAACCATGAGCGGAGCTGCCAAAGACTGGACTCCCCTGGTTTCATGTCGGCTATGATGCGGGTAACCAGAGCGTCCCGGAAGGTAGGCCAGGAGGCAGCCAGGAGGCGGCACAAATCGTCGTGGTGGCGCCAACCCGAAGCGAGAGTTGGCGCCGGCTCGCTGCCAGCAAGCCAGGCGACAGCCAGATCGCGGACGACGCGATCGTCATCATCATTGGCTGGCAGGGAGGCGACTAAGGTAGCGAGTATCGCCAGATCGGCCGAGTTTATCCCTGGAGGCGGAGGGCCGACCAGCCGCCAGGACAGTTCTTCGTCGTCCCACGAGTCCCGTTTCGTCGGCACTGTCGCTTCAACATGCAAGACTGTACCATCACGCAACTTCAGCGTGCGGGTACGCTTGTCATTCTCGTTGTTCGAATCGGTATGGACGACGTCGAGCAGATCCTTGGCGATTGATGCAACGCTGGCAAGGCGATCCGGCGAGCGGGCGGCAAGGGCCAGCGCACGCCGTCGGATAGCGTAGTTGGCACGTTGCTCCTTGGTCGATGCACGCTGGGCCACTTCTGCCACCAGCACCACTTCAGCGGTGTTGGCAGCACGATTGGCCAGCACCGACAGGACGCGGTCACGGACATCCGCATCGCCGTCAACATGGCTCAAGGCGGTCGCGATGTCGATCAGCCCAAGTTCGCAAGCCAGAGCGGCGTGTCCGGGTAGCGAAGCCGACGCGAGAACCGCACGCAGCTCCGGTTTGGCCCCGACCGCCAAGATCGCTTTGCTCCGCTCGTCGCTCGCGTCTTTCAGCCCCTCAGCCAAAGCCAAGGCTGCACGATCGGCATCGGCGCCACCGGCAATCACGCGTTGAGCCAGCAACTCGATCACTTCAGGTTCGCGACGATCTACGGAGATACTCAAGGCCGCATCGGTCAGACCGCGCTTGAATAATTTATCGATCGCATTGCGTAAAACCGCACCCTTCGATTGACTATCAGCCAAGGCCATCACCGCAGCGGTAGCGATGCGTGGCTCGGGATCGTCGACCATGCGGAGGATTGAGGCCGTCACCAGTGCGCCCGAATTACCATTGCGGACATCGACCGGGCCACGCTGGTTGATCTTGCCAAGGACGGTGATCACAAGGACTCGTCGCGCCGTCGGAACCTTCGGATCTGCGCTGAGACGGACGAGGGCGGGGATCTGCTTGGAACCCACCTGAAGCTGCTTGATCGTCTCCAGCGCTGTCCCTACGACATCGTCGCGCGGCGACATGATCAGGGCCATGACGTCATCAATCAGATCAGTGGATTCCAGCGATCCGACGAGCAGCAACCCAGCGATCTGTTCGTCCGGACCGCCCTCGCGCAGACAACGACGTAAACGACGGACCATCTGCTCGGGTTGGAAGAGGCCCTCGGCTTCTATTCGCCATGCGCGTTTGAAGCGCTTGGCCTCGTCCGATAACCGCACCAATTGGTCGAGTGCGGTGGCCCGCACAGCGCTGTCTCCATCATCAAGGGCGCAGACCAGAATGAACAAACCATCAGCGTCAGCGCGGGTACGGATCTCGCCGACCAGCTTGCGTAGGCAGGCCATTCTCCGAGCTGGGTCGGCGTGATCGAGATCAGCGAAGGCAGCTGAGCCAAGGGCAGCATACAGTGATTGTGGTACACCATGCGCCAGTAGGCGGGCAGCGGACTCAAGATCCCGACGGCGGACACGGGTTGCATCGGCCTGAGCGCGTTCGATCGCAGCAAGTGCTGCTGGACCACGAGCGAGCAAGGCGGTCAACGCTTCCGGTGCGGGCAACTCGGCAACCAAGGCCATCAACTCAGGGTCGGGTCGTCCAAGCGAGGGCTTGGCAGCGAGGATGTCGCGCCAATCCTGGGCCAGTAGGCGACGATCGCCGGCGTAAGCGTCAAGGCTGCGCTGCGTGCGCGTCAGGGCCTGGAGCGCATCATGGGCTGCGGAAACAACCTGAGAATTAGCATGTTCCAGAGCCTTGAGCAGCGGTTCACCCCAGCGTGTCACGGTGCCACGACTGGCGATCAGGCGAGCCGCTTGCAGGCAATGATGCGGATCGGTCAGCCAAGCCTGGATGACAGAACCCAGCGCAACGTCTGCTAGGGGATCCTCGGATGGATGCTCGATGATCAGGGCAGCCAGTACGTCGCTGTCAGGCAATTTGGCGAGATCCGCAAGAGGGAGGTCTACGCCACGCAAACCGGCAGCACCAAGCCGCCGGACCTCACTGTCACTGCTCGCAAGCAGCGCAGACAGCAGGCGATCAGCCGCCACTGGCAACGCGGCGGCGAGCCGGGCCGCACCACGACGGGTAGCCGGGTAGGCATCGCTGAGCTTGGCAAGCAGGACTTCTGCCTCCCAGGTCCGCGCAGCAGCGGCCAGCTCGGGCCCGGAGGCCGGCAGTCGCAGCGCCGCAGCGGGATCCGCCGGTTCGGCGGCAGTCAGGGCAGTGGCCAACAAGCAGGCGATAAGCCTCATGGCGTGGCCTCGGTCGCTGCACGCCACGCCTTGGCCTGGACTGCACGATCAGAGGCGTCAGCGAAGGCATCGTAACCGTGCGTATCATCGCCATCTGTGGTAAGAGCGGCGGCAGCATCAGCCCGCACCGACAAGGATACATCGATAAGCAAGGGCCAGAGTAGTTCCCGCGCCTCGGGCTTGGCCGACAAGGCGGCGCAAACAGCAGCTCGCATGCCGGCAGGTCCTCGTCCAAGCATTGCAGCCAGTTGATTTCGACCCTCGGCCGTCTGGGCCATCGCCGTGGGATCGATCCGTCGCGCCAGCGCACTGGCCGTACCAGCCTGCATATCGCCACTCAAGGACAGCACGCGCAGCGTGGTCGCCAGATCGTCTGGCTTGAGGTAGCCAGCAACACGGCGTACCTCTTTTCCGGTCCGACTGATCAGAATTAGCGTGGGATAACTGCGCACGCCAAGCAGCGCCGCAAGATCTGGACGTTGGGCGGCATCAAGCACGGCCAGCACCACATCGCCCGAGGCACGCAAGACAGCCGGAGAGGTGGACGATTCCTCTAGCATACGATGGCACCAACTGCACGACGGATGGCTGACCAGCACGGCGAGGGGTTTGGGGGCCGCAATATCTCGGGCCAGGGCAGCGGCAGCCTCGACGTCTTGACGCCACGGACCGCCATCCTCGACCGCAACGAGGGAGAACGCGAGGGACAACAACAGAACAAATGGAATGAAGCGCATCATTCGACCAACGCAAAGACCAAAACGTTGGCGACAATTTCTTCGGCAGCCTTCACCTCGTTGCCACCGCAGCAGCAGCAGCCCTGGGTGTGGGCAGTGTCGTTGAGTCCCTCTGGGGAAAACAAGCAGACCAAGCGCCCATCAAGGGTGAGACCCTTGAATGAGCCGATACCACCATGCGACAAAGGCGTCGAGGTGATCACGAACAACGTCTTAAAGATCGCATGGTCGAGCCCGACCTCGGCCATGCACCCGGCCCCAAAGACGGATTCCATCTCACTAGAAAAGCTAGCATTCCATTGTTGCGAGGAACAGCCCGCGCTGGCCAGCAGGAAGCCGCCAGTCGACAGCCAGGTCTTGAGATTGCCGCGCTCTTCGGGGGTAAAGCGGAACGCCTCCTGGCCATTCATCACCGCGAACGGCACCGATGCGAGATCGGTTGGGTCAGCAAGCCGCACGCTGCGCATGCGCGTCGCCACCTCGATGCCAGCCTCGACCTTGACCGTGGTGAGGAAGCGGTCGGAGAAGCATACCGAGGTCTTGTCGCCCGCGTAAGTCAGGTTGCCGATCTCGACCCGGCGCGAATCGACCGCGCAGGCAGAGGAGGATAAGGCCAGTATGGCTATCAGCCAACGCAGCAAGGCGAACGCTCGATCCCATCTCATGGTGTCGTCTCCAGGCTCTTGAAGTAGTCGTCGACCAGCTTGCGTTCATCGTTGGCGAGCGTGCTGCGCGCAGCGGCAGTCCCACGGGCCGTTCCGGCCTTGCGTACCGCCCGGCCGAGTCCGCTGGCTGATCCAGACGCAGCCATGGATCCGATCGGGTCGTTGCCATCGCGGTTGTGGGTACCGCCCATGTCACCGAGGTTCTCTGGGCCGAAGAGATCAGAGCTGGCACTAGGCAGTGAGCCGCCCAGATCGTCGCCGCCGTAACCAAGCCAAAGTCCCAGGCCGGCCGAGCCGCGACCGCCCAGGCCCCACAGGCCGGCACAGCCACCGAGACCGCCGAGGTCGTCACCAAACTTATCGCTCCAGCCCATACCCAGGCAGGCCCCGCCAGCGCAGGCACCGCCACACCGTCCGATCTGAGGTAAGAGCTCGAGCAGTTTGTCGCGTGCCTCGCTGGCCAGGCGATGTGCCTCACGGCCATCGCCTGCACGGGCGGCAGCCGCCGAGCGCTGCTTCAGCTCCTGAGCGCCGCCATCCTCAAGCCTCTTGAGCAGACCCTCAAGCTCGGCGGTCTCGCGCGGTAAGTTCGTCTTTTCGCGTTCGATCCAGGCTCGGGCAAGATCGCGCCAGACGCCTAGTTCTTGGGCTAGTAACTCTTCCTGCTGGCCAAGCTCGGCCAGACGCAGCAGGTCGCCGTCCGTCGGACGGCGATGGCCTGCAAGCGGCAGCAATCGTTCGACGGTATTCTGCTCGGCATCGCCAAGCTGGCCAAGGCGTCGGGCAAGATCGGCCCCGCGGGCCCGCCGGGTCAATTCAGCCAGGTCGCGGGCCAACGCTTCCGCGTTCCATCGCGGAGTCTTACCTTCGGCGATATCGCGGGCCGCTTCAGCGAGGGCGCGCTGCAGGTCAGGTTCAACGCGAAAGAGCGGCTTCGGCCGCTGCATCGCTTCAACTTTGGCTGCCAACATTCCGGCTCGCTTAGCTAAATCGGCGAGCTTGCGATCGAATTCATCGTTTTTCGGTAGCTTGGCTAGGGCGTCGCGCAGCTGTTCCAATTCGGCGAGCTCAGCTGTAAGTGGCTTGTATTTGAGTTCCATCGCCGAGGAATCGAGACGCTGAAGGAGGAAGCTATTGTACTCATCCCAGGTGACGACTTGCACGCGGCGCATAGCCACATCGGACGGCTTGCCTGGCTTGCCATCCGGCTGAATAGCAGGATCGGTGTCGCGTACCGCCGCCGACAAGGCGATGACGTCGCCTGGATCAGCCCCAAGCTTGGTTAGATCGAGCGTGCCACGCCATTCCCAGGTCCGGCCGCTGGGTTGCGCGCCTGGCGTGGTCGGCACCGGCAGGCCGTTGACCTCACGAGCACGCATCGCCTTGGCCAATCCAAGATCATCGGAACCGACAGCACGGAAAGGGATGATGCTGTCGGGCGTCGCAAAAGCATCACGCGATGGCTCAGTGAAGTCGGCGCGCGGCGGCTGGTCGATGCGCGACGACAGGCGCAGCGGCTCTTCAGACTCGCCAATGGCGCCATCGCTAGCTTCCAAACGTACACGCCACAGACCCATTTCGGCCGGCAAGGAGGCTCTGCCCGAGGTGAGCGGCACGCGCGTCCAGGCTCCTGCATCACGTGCGACATGGATCGCGACCAACGGGCGATTGGCTGTGGGCAAAAACAGCATGGTCGAACCAGACAGCGCATCCAGCTGGGCCTGTTCCCCATGACGCAAACGACGCTCACTGGGAGGCAGCTTGGCGTACGCAGGCTGGTCGAGACGCACATCAAGACTGACCAGTTCGGGAATGGGATCGATCAGCAGGGTGTGGCGATGGGTGCGTGTTCCGCCCCCCTCAGCCCACAACACCAACGGGTGCTCGACACGGGCGATCTCGGCGGCCCAACGACCAGGCCCAACGGGGAACATGGTCAAACGTGCTTCATTACTGCCATCACGCGCCACGAGTACGGGCGTAGCGCATGGCCGGCCTTCGGCTGCGACTTCGACGCGAGCAACATGACTCGAACGGATGCTTGTCGGAGCTTCGGCCCACACCAGCACGGTTGGACTCCATGGCGGATGGTCGCCGAACGGGTCGCTCCAGCGGGCGAAAACCGTCGTGGTCAAGCGCGGTGCACAGGCCCAGACCAGCGCGATGATGGCGAGGCCGGCAGTGGCAATCAGCAACCAACGTGGCGCTCGCGAACCCGGTAGTCGGATAGCGACATCGGACAACGGCAAACGACTGGCGAGTTGAGCGGCGGCGGTGCGGGCAAGTGCGTCACTGCGCGCACCCAGTTCCAGTGACTGCGCAAGCGTGCGATCCTGATCACCACAAGCTAGTTCTACCGCGCGCACCGCGTTGTCGCCCTGTGGCGCCAACGCTCTCCAGCGTAAGGCGAGGACGACAACGGCTACTGGAGCAGCCGCCAACCACAACCCACCAACGACCTGGCGTACGCGATCACCCAGGGCGAGAGCGGCATCGGTGGTGCCAAGAATAACCGCGGCAGCGACCAGCAACGCCGCGACGATCGCACACCATGTGGCAGCACGCCGGCGGCGGATCACGGCTTGGGCGAGGACGATGGCGTTAGACGCGTCCATAACGGATCCTCCGCAACCACCATTCGGTACCAACCATGGCGACCAAGATGAGCGTCCACCACCACCACGCCACAGTCAACGGCACTGGACGAGGCGCATCAGTCATCAGCTCGGCCCGGCGTGCCAGGCGGGCGCCGAGACTGGCGGCCTCAGTCGCGGTCACGAGGCTGCCGCCGCTCGTCGATGACAAGCGTTCCAGGCGACGAAGCTGGCTGGCGGTGTCGATGAGTTCACGCACATCTGACTCGACCGGCAGGGTCAGACGCTGGTCGCCAGATTCGATACGCCAGAGGCCGGGCTGGTCGAGCAGCACCGCGGCCGCTCCATCACTGAGCGGCACGTCGCGGGTGACTGCGTTCGGAGTGGCGATCTTCACGCTCGTACTGCTGGCTGACAGCCGAGCCGTCTGACCAACGCGGTAGCGCGGACGGTCGGCAGAGAGGCCGCCTGGATCGCGCACCGCCAAGCGGGCAAGTTGGCGCCACAACTGGCCAGCGGCGTCCTCGCTGCGGCCGAGATTCCAACGCCACAAGCCTTCTGCGTTGACGGCAATGACGCGGCCGGCCCCGTGCCGACGCAGTACCGCGAGTGGATAGGCCGGCTCGCCCAGCAGCAGACTGGCCCCGGGACGCAGGCCGTCGGCTGAGCGGGCAAAGACATGCGGCAGGCCAGGCAGCAGTTCTACAGGGACCAGTGAGGCGGCACCAATTGCAGCCGTCGCGGCGAGCTCACGCGGCGGCTCGCTCGACCACAGGACAGGATCCAGGGCGGCGAGGGACTCGTCGCGCTGCCCTGGCGCCAGCAGGATGAGGCCAGCCCCGTTGGCGACCGCGACGGGAATCGCCGCGAGCGCATCCTTGTCGAGGATGCGCTCGGGCTCCAGGCCAAGGACGATGAGATCGGCGCCGCTGAGCGAGGCCGCATCCGCCTTCAGCGTCTCCTCGGCCGTCCCGCCCGTGGACAGCGTACGGCTTCCTGCTCGCCAGTGCGCGATCGTGGCGAGCTGGCGGTCACGTCGCCAGGATCGGACCGCGACACCGGAGTCCCACCATGGCCGACCTTCCGCCACGACGGTGCGCAGATGGGCATCGACCACACGCACGGCGCAGGTAGAGGCATTGTCGAGTGTCGTTGCCTCGCCATCGAAATCGGGCACAGATGCCGTCCACACCCGTTCGCCAGCCGTGTCGCCAGAGGAGACCGGCAGGATGAGACGTTCACCGTCACGTATGGTGAACGTGCGGCTGGTGGTCTCCCCACCCTCGATGGCGAGCGACAGTTCTGTTTGGCGTCCTGCGAATGCCGGAGTGCAATGAATCGTCGCCGTTAGGCTAAACTCTTGATTGGGAAAAGCGGTGGGGGACGGCGCGTCGAGCCGCACGGCCAGATTCGACGCATCGCTGTTGACGCCAACAGCGATACACGACACCGGCACACCAGCCCCGGCAAGCGCGTCGTCTGGAGGGCTGACGCCGCGATCTGCACCGTCACTGGCCAATATCACAGCTGCGGGTGGGTGCTCGGCAAACGAGATGAGTGGATCGAACACCGTATCACCGGCAGTGCTGCCCGGTTCGCCAGTGCGCAGAACGTCGCTCAACGTCCACCATTCGACAACGAAGCGTCCGCCGGCGGCGGCGGCGGCTGTGCGCAGAGCTTCGCGGGCGATGGTCAGGCGCGTGGCTGGGCCTCCGTCATTCAGCCCCATTGAGGCGGATGTATCGATGACCAGCGCCAAGCGGGCGGAATCGTGGGTGCCAGCGGTGGGGATACGAACGGGGTTGAGCAGAACCACGGTAAGCAGTGCAACTACCGCGAGGCGCAGGCCAAGCAGCAGCGGAACCCGCCGGTACAGGACAATGGCGCTACTAGCCAAAGCGATGACCAGGACGGCAATCAGCCACGACGGCAGTAGCGGCACGGTGCTGATCATGGTTTCACCGTCCGAACCGCTCCGGCGACCAGTATTTCAGCAATCAAACAGACAACCGCCAACGCCAACAGCCACGGCCACAACGGGCGACGCTCGGCCTCGGCAAGAACGTCATCGGCGCTGCGCGTCGATGCGTTCACCCCGCCAATGCGACGCAGATCACTTTCCGAGGCTGGTATTGCCACTGCGACTGCGCGACCCGCATTACCGCGCCACAAGCCCGGATGGTCGGGACGCAAACGGCCATCGTGGGCATCGAGGCGCTCGCCGCTCGGATCATGTAGCCATGGTAGCAGTATGCTGCTACCGACCGGAGTTGCCGCGTCCTCGCGGCGCGGAGCGGCGCACTGCGCGGCAATGCGGCCACAGAGCAGCGGCCAGGCTTCGCTGCGGGCCAGGGTCGTATCGACCCCAGCGGTCGAAATGTTGAGGATCAGCCAGCGACCGGTACCGATGCGGCGTTCGCCAACCGCGACACTGCCATCAGCCCAGGTAGCAAGGACATCCGCGCCACCGGCCGCCCCCTGCGGAGTCAAGCGTAGACGCATGGCAGAGATCTCGCTGAGTAGCGGCTCGCGACCGGCGAATGGCTCAAACAACGGATGTTCCATGCGGGCTCGGGCAATAAGGAGCGGACTCCGGCCGTCACTGGCAAGGTCGGCGCGTGGACCTGGCTCGGTCGGTGGGATGGCACCACCTGGACGAATCAATGCGTCAGCGTCGGAAACCAGGACATGCAGCCAGGTGCCACCACCAGCCATATGAGCGGCGAGGGCGCTTTCCGCATCGCGACTGGCAAGTCCGGCAGTCGCCACCAAGGTAGCTCCTTGGCTCGCTCCAGCTGCCAGAGCTGCACCATCGGCGAGACGCACGTGGAATCCAGCCGCAGTGAGACCGGCAACCAGCGGGCGTAAGGCGCCTGCGGCGTCAGAGCGCGAACCGTCGCCGGCGACCACGGCCTCCAGCGCCGGCACCACCTGCACGGCGGCATCGCGGCGATCGTCCTCGACCAAGGCATCGCCAGCGGGAATCTCAACCGAGGCCGTCAGCCAACCGGCATCGGGCGGCGTGATCGTCAGCTCGACCAGCGCCGAACCACCGGCTGGGACAGGCAGGTCGACAGCACGGCTGGCGGGTCCGCAGGCGAGACGCACGGGTATCACTGCATCAACAACGCTATAATTGGCGATGCGAGCACGCCACAGCAGCGGACGGCCGGCGACCGCCACGCCAGGCTCGACGCTGATCGAGACAACCCCGTGATTCGCTCCGCCGCCACCGGCATCAACCAAGTGGAGGCGCACGCCATCAGGCAGGTGACCGGTATCTACCCCGGATAGTGCCGAGCGTGATCCATCGCTGACCACAAAGATGTCGCCCGATCCGCTCAACAAGCGCACAGCCTGCGCGATGGCGCCGGCGAGATCCCCATCACCGTAGCCGGGCTGGGCCTCGGCGAGCAAGGCTTTGGCCGCACCCGCTCCTGATTCGAGCACCGGTGACGAACGTAGAGTCGTTGCACCAGCGACCAGGGCGACCAGCGGGCGCGGTGACAGTGCCTCGGCCAGACGAGCGGCTGCGGCACGTCCGCGCGAGAACGCGGTGCTTCCGTCGCTCACCTGCCGCATCGAACAAGAGGCATCGAGAACGATGGCAACCGGGCGCGCACTGGTGCCGAAACCAGACATCAGCGGGCCGGCTGCAGCCAGGGCGGCAAGCGCGAGAGCGAGGACGCGTAGTAGGAGGACGATGTGTTCGCGCAGTCGCTTCACGCGAGCCAGTCCGCCAGTCGCGCGGGCGAGCAGGCCGGCGGCCGGAAATGCCAATGGCCGGGCACGTTGCCGGGTCAGCCAATGAATGACCACCGGAGCAACGGCAAGACCAGCAAGGCCGATGGCAGCAGGCAGCAGGAAGGCGATCATCGACGCGCCCTCCGTGTAGCCAGCCAACGGCCGATGGTGGCGGCAGCCGGTTCATCGGAAACGGCGAGGCGATGATCAGCGCGGGCGGCAGCGCAAGCTCGGGCGCACGCATCGACATGGGCTCGGATGGCGAGGTCGTAGGCGCGCTTGGCGGCGCCAGCATCGCAGGCGAAGGCAGTCGTGCGACCTTCTGGATCGCTGATTGCACAGGCTCCCCAAGCGGCGGGTAGATCGATTTCAGCCCGGGTCAGGATCTGCAACACGGCGCATTCATGCCCACGTGCATGCGCCGCCCCGAACGCGCGGGCGAGTTCGGCTGGATCACTGTCAAGCAAGTCGCTAGCAACGACCAGTAAATGCCGACGTGGAAGATGCGCCGCGCACGAGGAGACGATCCGTGCGGGATCGCCCGGGCCAGCAGAGGCGGCTGCAAGACGGCGGCACATCTCGCTGGTCGATCCTTCGCCGCACAGGGGTTCGGCGATTGCCGCTACGGCATTGGCACCGGCTGCGATTCGGACCTCGTCGCCCTGTGTGAGCGCCAACAGGCCGAGCGCGGCGAGGCAGATGGTGGCATGTTGCAGCTTTGACGGATCGCCCCAGTCCATTGACGCTGAGCTGTCGAGCAGCAGGACCACCGGCAAGGATCGCTCTTCGCGGTAACGTCTGGTGAGCATCTGGTCGCGTCGCGCCAGAATACGCCAATCCATGTGGCGAAGATCGTCGCCCGCTTGATAAGCTCGATGGTCGCTGAATTCCACGGCCGAGCCATGAAAGGGCGAACGATGCCGCCCGCCACGCCGACCCTCAAGGGCGCGACGGGCTGCCAGTTCCAGAGCTGCCGCCGGCAGCCGCGGGACATGCTGGGCGCTCAGTGGCATCAGGGCTTGACCTGCTCCAGAATGCGACCGGCAATGGCGCGGCCGTCGAGGCCGGAGCCAGCGGCCTGGAAGCTGGGCACCAGGCGATGGGCGAGAACGAGTGGCGCGACGGCGCGCACATCCGCCAATTCAGCCGCTGGCCGGCCGGCTCGTGCCGCACGCGCGCGGGCACAGGCGACCAACGCTTGGGCGGCGCGTGGCCCAGCGCCCCAGGCGACGTTTTCGCGTACCCAGGAGTCACCGCCTTGCGGACGGGTGGCACGACACAGATCGACGGCGTAGGCAACCGCGGTCTCCGGAACCGGCAGGCGCGCAACCAGCGCAGTCAGCTGCAGGAACTCTTCGATCCCAATCACCGGATTGATGTTCGGACGAGCAGTCAGGTCGAGTGCGGCAATGGCCAGTTCCTCGTCTCGCCCGGGGTACTCCACCGGTACGGCGAGCAGGAAGCGGTCGAGCTGGGCCTCGGGCAGTGGATAGGTGCCTTCCTGTTCAATCGGATTTTGTGTTGCGAGGACATGGAACGGACGCGGCAGGTTGCGGGTGTGGCCGCCAACCGTGACCGAACGCTCCTGCATCGCTTCGAGCATCGCGGCCTGGGTCTTAGGCGGTGTGCGGTTGATCTCGTCGGCCAAAACCAGGTTGGCGAACACCGGACCGGGTACGTATTCCAGGCTACGTGCGCCGCTGGCGCGATCTTCGCGCAACACCTCGCTACCGAGCACATCGGCGGGCATCAGATCGGGCGTGAACTGAATGCGCTTGAAACGCCAGCCCAACGCCTCGCACAGGGTCGAGACAAGCAGGGTCTTGGCCAGACCCGGCGCACCGACTAACAAGGAGTGGCCTCCAGCGAATAGCGACGTCAGAACGGCATCGACCGTAGCGGCTTGGCCGATCACCCGACGGGCGACGGCGGCACGCAGACGGGCATCCGTTTCAGCGAGTTGGGCGAGAGTGGCAAGATCGGTCATGTGGTTCCCGTTCAGAACAGAGCTTTGACGTCGACAGGAGCAGCAACTGGCAGGACGTCTGGCAACTTGGCGGCGGCGAGATCAGCCCGCGCTTTGTCGCCAAATGCATCGGCCAAGGGGCGTAAGGCGGTATCCCTTGTCGTTGCCTCTGCCCACAGATCCATCGTCGCATTGCCCAGTTCGTGTTCGCCAATGCGCCACGATAACGTGCGTGCAACTTGAAAGGCAACGTCACAGACGCGCAGGCCAGTGGGGCTGAGCTTCGGCTTCTGTTCGGCTGGCTTTAATTCGGCCGTACCCTCTGGCGTCTCCTCCTGCGAGTCCTTGAGTTGAACGCCCACTGAGAGGCCGGGCACCTTCAGCTGAGCCCATTCTCCCCGCTCCTGCACATCTATCGTGCAGATGCTGTCACCGATGGGTCGGCGGTCGGCCAGCATGGTGCAGGTCACAGCCAAAGCGATGGCCCGGCTCGGATCCGGATTATTCCCCGCTCGGCCACTACGGTTAAACCTACGCTTGTTGCCCTGGCTGAGCTGCTCGACAGCCATCCACGATGCGTCGTAATAACTGTTCTGCTCGCCAGCAGCACCGAGCACAGCCCAGGTGCGACGATCGGCAACCGGGCCGGCGGCCAAAGCCAGACAGCGCTGCAGACGGGCCGGCGATGCGTGAAGCATGCTGTACTTCAGCCCCATGTTGAGCAACCCCGCTGACTGGTCGTCGGCGTTACCGGCAGCAATCAGTTCGTCGAGCAGCTTATCAAGCTCTCCTGGACGATTCTGGCCATCATTCCACACGGCCAGCAAGGGGCGTAGTTTCCCGGTAACCGGCCAGGACCCAATCTTACTGGCGATGCCTGGATGGGATTCAGCAACCACCAGCAATTGGGACACCGCCGTGCCGGTGATATCCTTGCCCGGTGTAGCCGGCAACGCCTTGGCAATGCGATCAAGCAACGGTGCACGCTCGTCGGGCTTGCGCTTGGCAATCAGTGAAGCGGCGGCGCCCAATGGCAGACGCTCGATGGCATCAATGATACCTTCGTTCATCGGCTTGCCTCCGAGTCCTTTCCACCAGGTGCTGATGGCGGCGGCGCTGGCGGTACGCTCGGCAGTTGTCCACGGCGTCAACGGGTTGTGCCCAACCAATAGACGCGGATCGACACGCATCGCGGTATAAAGAGCGCGTAAGGCGTTGTCGCCAACAGTCCGTGACGTGCGTCCGTCGATCCAGCGGCTTGGACGCGCATCGTCGAGCAGTGCGATCAACCCGGGCACGTCCGTCTCGGTTGGACGCCAGGCTGCTCGCTGTTCGAGCTTTTGGCGGTAATCCTCCTGTATTTCTGCAGGCATTTGTGCGATAATCGCCTCGTCCGGAAGCTGCGCCTCAGCGCCATCGCTTTCCTCGTCGGTTGGGCCGCCGTAGGAACCACCACCGCGACGCCCCTCCGTCTGCCAAGACTGCAACTTGACCGCCAGATCGGCTCCCGCCGGCGCCTTCTTCGGCAGCGCTTGCGCAGCAATCAACAGATCCAATTCGGCTTTGACCGAGGCACGCTGGCTCTCTGGCGTGAACACGAGCACTTGCTTGGCCGCTTGCTCAGTACTGATGGCAAAAGCATCTCGACTCCGCTCATCGAGCAGTAGGCCGCGAAACCAGCCGGCGATCTGCAGATTCAGAACCGGTGTTGGATCAGGGAGAGTGATGGTGCCTTTGTGTTTCGTCATCCACGTCTCGGGGTCCTCTTGTTTATCCGACGAATCATCACCATCCTGGCCCCCCCAGTTGTCATAGTGACCGCCACTGGAATCCAGGATGAGCGGCCCGGTATGATCGATCCTCTTATTATACCAGGGCCATATCTGCGACATACCACTGAGCAGCATCATCTCATTACAGCCAGGAACGCCGGCACGATGCAGCAGCGGGAGCGCCAATCCCCCTCCCCATTGAAACTGCAATGACATGAACGATTTGGCCATCGCTTGCGTGGCTTCGACGCGCTGTCGCGATTCGGGAGTGAAGACATCCAGCCATTCCTTGTTGTCATCTGCGTCCCAGGAACGTCCTGGTGGCTGAGCAGCAAGGGTCTCCAGCAATCGTGCTGGGGGTACGTGTTTGGCCTCGGCAGATGGCGTAATCGTTCGCTGGGCGATTGGCGCGACCAGACGACTCAACTGCATCAGCCAGCGGCCGTCAGCGAGCAACAGATGGCAACCACGATAGGTAACCTTCTTTTCGCCGTTGGAGACTCGTTCATCGAAGCCGCTGTATTCGCGTGAAACGCTGCTTTTCGTTTCAGGGGCAGGCTCGGCGACCACTACCTCGCCCAGAATCACCGTGGCTCCGCGTGAATCAGGAGCGCCTCCAGCAATCAGTGCCTCCACGACCCGGGTAATTGCAGCGCGTTCCGCATCGGAGGCCACCGTCGTCGGAGCGGCCATCGGCAGCGGCGGATCGGCAGCGCATAGCGAGGCGGCCGCAAGTGCGGTCAGGCAGGGCACGACACAGAAGAGAAGACGCATGGACAACTCCGTGATGAACGGTGGTCGAACGTTCGGGTTCGAAAGGCCTGCATACCTCCCCCACCAGAGGAAAGCAACCAGTAGAGGTGTCTGGATAGCCAGACACTCGTATGCACACAGCGCCTGGGCTGCAATCGCATGTTCGCCTGCTGTTAGCTACACCCAGCTACACCTCCCTGCGAGATATCAGCGCGACTCAAACTAGCAGAAAATAGCCGCCACCCAGGACTTGATCCTTGCTGCTGTCGCCCATAGTGCCAGGGCAATGCGCGCTCCATCTGTACTTCTGGTGCTTCGACTTACCCACGGGTTCTGACCTCGTTGGTCCGGGACCCGTCCGCGCTGGTGCGGTCATGCCAGCATCCTTCGCATAACCAGTAGTTCCCAGAAAGTCGCGGGCACCGCCCGCGCAACAGCCATGAGCAACCGCGTCATCATTTTCGACACCACCCTGCGTGACGGCGAGCAGTCGCCCGGCGCCTCGATGAATCTGGAAGAGAAGCTGGAGATCGCCCGCACCCTGGAAGCCCTGGGCGTGGATGTGATCGAGGCCGGTTTCCCGATCGCCAGCACCGACGACTTCAATGCCGTCCAGGCGATCGCCCAGGTGTCGACCCGGGCCCGCATCTGCGGCCTGGCGCGCAGCCTGAAAGGCGACATCGACAAGGCTGCCGCTGCCGTCAAGCCAGCTGGCGAGCGCGGCCGGATCCACGTCTTCCTGGCGACCAGCCCGATCCACCGCACCTTCAAGCTGGACAAGGCCAAGCACGAAATCGTCAAACAGGCCGCCGAGGCGGTGGCTTATGCCAAGAGCCTGTGCAACGACATCGAGTTCAGTTGCGAGGATGCCAGTCGTACCGAACCCGACTTCCTGGCCGAAGTGGTCCAGGCCGCCATCGCGGCAGGGGCAGGAACGATCAACATACCGGATACGGTCGGCTATGCCTATCCGTCGGATTACGCCGATCTGATCACCTTCCTGCGCGCCAAGGTGCCAAACATTGGGCAGGCCGTGATCTCCGTGCACTGCCACAACGACCTGGGTTTGGCCGTAGCCAATTCGCTGGCAGCAGTGCGCGCCGGAGCCGGACAAATCGAATGCACCATCAACGGTATTGGCGAACGTGCGGGCAACTGTTCGTTGGAGGAAGTAGTGATGGCGATGCGGGTGCGCAAAGACCAGTTCCCAGGCATCACCACCGGCATCGAATCGTCGCGGCTGTTTGCTGCCAGTAGGCTGGTCCAATCGATCACCGGCCTGCCCCTGCAGCGCAATAAGGCAGTGGTCGGCGACAACGCGTTCGCCCATGAAAGCGGCATCCATCAGCACGGGGTACTGAAGAATCCCGAGTGCTACGAGATCATGACGCCGCAATCGGTCGGCTTCCCGGATACCAATTTCGTCCTGGGCAAACACAGCGGCCGGGCCGCCCTGGCCAAGCGCTTCGAACAGCTGGGGCTGGGCGTCACCGACGCCGATATGGACCGCCTGTTCATTGCCTTCAAGACGTTGGCGGACCGCAAGAAGGAGATCTACGACGGCGACCTGATCGCGCTGGTCGAAGAGATCGTACGCGGCCGTACCGCTGTAGCCTGGACCTTGGACTACCTGCACACCTCGGCAGGCACCGGTGCGGTGGCCACGGCAACGGTGCGCCTGAAGCGCGCCGACGAGATCGTCACGGACGCGTCCACCGGTGATGGACCAGTGGACGCGGCGATCAAGGCGATCAATCGCATCACCGGCGTACAGGGCACAGTCGACGATTATCGACTGCGCTCGATCACCAAGGGAGGCGACGCTCAGGGCGAGGTCAGCATCCGGGCGCACATCAACGATCGCGCTGTTGGAGGCAAGGGCGTCAGCACCGACATCGTCCTGGCCAGTGCCCACGCCTGGCTGGACGCGGTCAACCGCGCCGGCTCCGTCACCAAGGCCGCGACCGCACCCTGAGTCCACCGTACAAGGATGACCCCGTGGTGGGTGCTTCCACGCCCGGGGGAATATACTACCGATAAGGAACCAACATGAACCGCATCCTCATCTCCAGCCTGCTCATTCTCGGCGGCACCGCCGTCACGCTATCGGCCTGCGCCTGCGAGCATTCGACTGCCGTGGTGGCTGACGTCGCGGTCGCTGATCTGAAATCCGCAATCGGCGCCAAGACCGCCGTCCTGATTGACGCCAACGGCAGCGCCTCGTTCGCCAAGGGGCATATCCCCGGAGCGATCGATTTCGCCGCCAACGAGAAGACGCTGGCCAAGAACCTGCCGGCCGACAAGGCCGCCCTGATCATCGCTTATTGTGGCGGCCCCAAGTGCGGCGCCTGGAAAGAGGCTGCTGATGCAGTGGCTAAGCTTGGCTACACCAATGTGAAGCACTTCAGCGGTGGCCTGAAGGGCTGGACAGAGGCCGGCGAAAAGCTGGAACCGGTCGCTCAGTAAACCCGGGATCTTCTCCGAAACGCACACAGCCGGCCGCATTGCGGCCGGCTGTGTGCGTTTCGGTACCAGCCGTCCAAATCAGGATGCGTTGGGGGCGACTTTGCCGACCAGGGCCAGCTCGGCGCACTGCACGGCGTTCAGTGCAGCGCCCTTCAGAAGCTGGTCGCCAACCACCCAGAAATCGAGAGTGTTGGGATTCGATTGGTCGACGCGAATGCGGCCGACCTGGACGTCGTCTTTGCCTGCGACGTCGAGCGGCATCGGCCAGCGGTTCTTGGCCCGGTCCTCGACCACGCGTACGCCGGGTGCACTACGCAGGATCTCGTAGGCGCGGGCGACGCTCAGCGGTTTGACGAACTCGACATTCAGGGCCTCGGAGTGGGCTCGCAGGATTGGCACGCGCACGCACGTCGCGGTGATGCGCGGACTGGTGTCGCCAAGGATCTTGTGGCCTTCCTTGAGCAGCTTCAGTTCCTCTTCGCAGTAGCCCTGGTCATCCATCCACGGACTGTTGTGCGGGAACAGGTTGAAAGCGTACGGGATCGGGATCACTTTTGGGGTGAACGGCTTGCCGTCGAGAAAAGCGCGGGTGCCTTCCTGCAGTTCGACCATGGCTGCATGACCGGCGCCGGACGAAGCCTGGTAGGTCGCCGCAACCAGGCGCTTGATGCCAGCCTCTCGGTGCAGCGGGGCGAGAACGACCAACGCGATGATGGTCACGCAGTTGGGGTTGGCGATGACACCCTTGCCGCCGTTCTTCTGCAGCGCCTTGGCCGCCTCCTGCGGGTTCACTTCGGGGACGACCAGGGGCACCCCGTCCTCCATGCGAAAAGCGCTGCTGTTGTCGACCATCAGGCAACCAGCCGAGGTGCAGGCCTCACGGTACTGCTTCGACACCGGCGAGCCGGCGCTGAACAGCGCAAGGTCGTGGCCCTTGAACGAGTCACTGGTGAGTTCGGTGACCGTGATGTCCTGGCCCCGGAACTGCAGCTTGGTGCCGGCCGAGCGCTTACTGGCCAGCAGTGTCAGCTGGGAGACGGGGAAATTGCGACGTTCGAGCACCTGCATGAATTCGACACCAACGGCACCGGTGGCACCAACGATCGCGACCTTGAAGGCCATGGCGGTTCTCCTACCCGTGTCGGGCGGCGGGAGGCTATTAGCCCGTCCGGGTGTCGCAAGGAGCCTGCAGGTGAGGAGTGCAATCCCCGTTGTCCCCGCATGAACGCATGATTAAATCTATAAGTATGGACGTGGACGACCAACTTGTCGCTGCTGCACGTTACAGCGGTCTGCATCAGGGTCAGCCCTATGAGGTCCGTCTTGAGGCGCGCGCTCCAGGACTGTGCATGGTGTTCCATGGCCCCGTTCCGGCTGCGGTCCCGCCGGCGACCATGGCTGCTATTCAACGCGCGGTGCAGGCCCATTCGTCGCAGCGTACCTATGTCGATCTCAGCCGGTGCTCGTACCTGGGCAGCGGTGCTATCGCCTGCCTGATGGAATTCCTTCGCCTGTCCTCACCACGCGGGGCCGGTCCGCTAGCGATGGTCAACCCGCATGCCCGCGCCATGACCGTCCTACGCATGCTCGGCCTGAGCAATTTCTTCGTCGCTCAACCGGATGATGCGGCGGTGGAGAAATGGATGGCCGACCAGAAACGCTGAGCGTGACTCAGCCAATTCTGGCCTGCGGATCGGGATGGCCCGACGTGTTGCACTGTTCCTCTGCCATACCCGTGGCCACGGTCGAAACGGAATCGACCTTACCGCGCTGACCGGAAGGGCCGCTGTAAACGGCGTCGGTTGCGAAATCGGCCTCGAACGCAGTGATCGGATGTCCATCATGCTGGCTTTGTCCGAATTCTTCTTCCAGGATGCCACGTCTCTGGCCACCATTGGGGCCTGACTCAGTTTGGTTCGAACTCGGTATGAACCCTGCCGCTGCAGATCATGGGTAATACGCATGTTACCGGAATGGATCAACGTCGCAGCCCTTAGGGACTCTAGGATAGGATGTGGCCGGAAGCCGGACATTGTCGCTAGCACGAAGT
This sequence comes from Planctomycetota bacterium, assembly GCA_038318565.1. Taxonomy (GTDB): domain Bacteria; phylum Planctomycetota; class UBA11346; order UBA11346; family UBA11346; genus UBA11346. The sequence continues at coordinate 36,043 of JBBQCI010000002.1, read as the reverse complement.
CTATCTGGCAGGTATAGAACGTCGTGGAACCGAACACCCCGATCACAAACAACTCCGATACTACCTCGTGGTTGAGTCTATTTGAAAACGGTGATGGACTCGCCTTGTGGGAACTCGACCTCGCCAGCAGCCTGATCGTTAGTCCATGTGGCCTCGAACGCCTCCTGCGGATACCGACTGGCAGCTTTGACGGCACCCTCGAGGCATTCATGGCGTGCGTCCATTCGGAAGACAGGGTCTGGGTCCGCAGCAAGCTGACCGCCTGCTCCCACGCCGAGTCGAGCCTTCATTTCCGCACCGTTCATCCGGACGGATCTGTCACGCGCCTCCAGTCCCGCCTGCATGGCCTAGCCCCGGATGCCCATGGCAGGCCAACCCGGCTGCGCGGCATCCTCCGCGATGTCAGTGATCAGAGCCATTACCGTGACCGTATCCTGGCGGTCGCCGGAGTAGTCGGCCGTGCCCACGGTTCAGAGTCATTGCCTACGCTGGTCCGGGCGCTCGGCGAAGCAACCTCTGCAGATCTCTGCCTTGTGGCCCGCTTCGAAACCGACGGATTGATCGAGCGCGCCCGTCACGTCGCCGTGTGGAAGCGGATTCCTTTGCCAGACATGACCACCTGGCCGATAGCCGATTCGCCGTTCCTGGAGGTTAGACATGGTAGAGCCTCGGTACATCCGTCGAACGTTGCAGCAGCATTTCCCAATCATCCCCTCGGCCAAGTCCTGCTGACGCAGGGGTTCGTCGCGGTGCCCCTGTTTGATGCTCTGGGCCAGGTCCTCGGCTGCGTCGCCAGCCTGTCCCGTCAACCCATGCGTGAGGATCCCGAGGCAATCCGCGATCTGATGTCCATCTTCGCGCCGCGCGCCGCCGCCGAACTGTCCAGGCAGGACATCGCCGCCGACCTGGTGACCTCTCAGGAACGGCTGCATCAGGCAGAGAAGATGGATGCCCTGGGTAGGCTTGCCGGCGGGATCGCCCACGATTTCAACAATATGCTGGCCGGGATCATGGGCGCCGCCGAACTGCTCGGAGCACGACTTGGCGTGGACTCTCCGCATCAGCGATTGATTCGGACCGTCGTGCAATCAGCCGACCGCGCCGCCGATCTGACGCGCAAGCTGCTGTCCTTCTCACGCAAGGCTCCGGTCCAACGCCGCCAGATCGACTTGCGCATGCCGGTCGAAGAGGCACTGGTCATTCTGGAACGGTCGATCGATCGGTGCATCGCCGTGCGGCGCGATCTGGGTGCAGGTTCGGTGGTGGTGGCTGGCGACCCGGGCCTGCTCCAGGCGATGGTGCTTAACCTGTGCATGAATGCCTGCGATGCGATGCCGCGCGGTGGCACTCTGTCTGTGACCGTGCATGCCGTCAGTGACCGTGAACGCGATGAAACCTGGAACCTGCAGGGCCGACTGGTTCAACTAACGGTGGCCGACTCGGGCATGGGTATGGATCCAGCCACGGCAGCGCGCATCTTCGAGCCGTTCTTTACCACGAAAATGCAAGGATCCGGCACCGGACTGGGGCTGGCAGCGGCCTATGGGACGATTCAGGAGCACGGCGGCGCAGTGCGCGTTGAAACGGCACCAGGCAAGGGTACAATCATACGCATCCGCCTGCCGCTACTGACCGGCGTCGCATCCGATCCACCCACCGACCGGGTGACCCAGACGGCCATGGTCGGCAAGGTACTGTTGGTCGACGACGAAGATCTGGTCCGCCAGTCCACCGGTGAACTGCTCGCCTCGATGGGCTGGCAAGTCGTGCATGCCCGCGATGGCGAGGAAGGTATCCAGCGGTTCCAGGAGAATCCTGCGTCCTTCAGCCTGGCGGTGGTCGACTCGATCATGCCCCGGCTCGACGGTCTGGGCTGCTTCCGAGGATTGCGCGCAGCGCGTAAGGATCTTCCGGTGGTCTTCTGCAGCGGCTTTACACGCGACCGCACGCGCACCGAACTGCCCGGCGAACCGCGGGTCGCCTTCGTCCAGAAGCCGTTCCGTCTGGCCGAACTGGTGCATGCGATCCAATCCGTCCGACACACGCTGTAGTACCGGGAGCCTACCAGGCGGTGACGTGACCAGCGTCGATCGTGGCGATGCCACCGGCTGGAACGACCACCAGCAGGCGACCGGACTCGTCAATGCCGGCACCCTGTCCCTCAATCCGTCCATGGCGCGTCTCGACTGACACACTGCGCCCCAGCAAGGCATCACGCGCGCGCAATTGCGGCAGCAATGGAGCCAAACCACGCGCCAGGCAGAGACCGACCGCTTCCAGCACGTAGGTGCGAATCGACTGCAACAGGACGATATCGTCTGGAGGCACGGCGTGCAGGTGGAGGCTGGTCGCAGAAAGATCCGCGGGCAAATCGGCACAACGATTCAGTCCAATGCCGATAATCAATCGTCCACCGGTACCCTCGCAGAGGATCCCGGCCAACTTGCGTCCACCCAACAGAACGTCATTGGGCCACTTGACGGACAAGGCATCAGTAGCCAACGAAGGACAGGCTTCGGCAACCGCATGGATGCAGGCCAAGCCGGCAGCCAACGCGATCGCCGAAGCCTGAGCCGCAGAGGCATCGACCACGACCGAAGCGGTCAGCGTTCCCTCTGGCGCCAGCCAGGTTCTCCCCTCGCGTCCGCGGCCAGCTGTCTGCTTCCTGGTAAACACAACGCTACCATGCGACAGCTGGGCGATGTGCTCGATTGCCCAGCTGGAGGTGCTTGCACAGGTTGGGAGTTCGATCAGACCAATCACTGGTTGGCTTCACGATTGTAAACAATCTCGATGTCCCTGCCGTACGGCACCCGACGGACGGCTTCGGGAACAGGTGTGCCTGCCGGTACCAGAAACGCCGCAGGTCCAGGCTTGGCCATCACCGTATGCATGTCAGGAACCGTCTTGGACCTGTCCCAATGCGGGAGGAAGTATCGCACGGTGGCCGGGGCTCCAGCCACCCAGCCAATCGCAAACCCCTGCCGTTCGGCCTGACTGAGGGCGGAGGTGGCATCGAGGATCGCTTGGCTGTCGGCGATACGGTCTCCATCGGTATCCCGGGCATGGTGGTGATACCAGTACAGCCCGCCGATGATCACTACCGTGAGGCTGCACCACAGCAGTAATTGACGAGGCAGGCTCCATCGGGCGAGCCAGCGGCCGGCTTCGGCACCAGCGAGGATGGCGCCGGGCAGGAGCATCGGCAATGCCAGGACCATGCGCTTATGCGGGGCTATGCACAGCAGCAGGAGTCCGAGACCCAGCCAGCAGGCCATGAAGCGCAAGAAACGGGCCCGCCGCGGGGCGGCCGGCGGCGAGCGGATCAGACGGACCACCGCGGCGATGCACAGCAGGCTCCACGGCATGAACAAGCCCAGATACCAGGCGGGAGGCTGCCAGAAGGTCTTCCAGATCGGTTTGCCGTGGTCATTGGCGACTAGGTGTCCGATCAGTTCGCGACCAAGCATGCGGTCGATCAACGGCTGACCGAGCTGCTGGTAGGCAAGTAGGAACCAACCACCGGTGATTGCCAGCAGGATCAACGCACCAAGGAAATGGATCGGCCAACGCTGCGGGGCGAGGATGGTCTTGGGCCGCGCCCCCCACCACATGGCAGCCAGGCCGCAGGCGGCGAAAACCACGCCAACCGGGGATTTGGCCAGACTCACCACCGCGCACATCAGCCAGAACAGCAACCAGCCGCGACCATGCTCCCAGGCACGCAGGGCAAGCCAGGCGGCCAGCCCGACGCAGGCCGCAAAAACAGCATCGGTACGTGCCAGTGCCACGGCCTTCTGGGCATCCAGCGAGAGGGCCAGAATCATGCCCGAGGCGAGACCTGCGGACATGCCCAGCCGGCAGCGGGCAAGCTGGAATGCCATTAGGACAAGGACGGCAATGGCACCAGCACACGGCAGATACAGAGCTAGGCGATTACCCCCTAGCACCAGGGACGATATGGCGGCCAACCACGTGTAGACGGGCGGCTTACTGCAGGGACTGCCTCCCGCGTCGCATTGAACGATCCAATTGCCATCAGCGGCAGCATCGAGGATGTACTCGATCGGCCGCGGCTGATCCTTATCAAGCAGGTCTGGAGGCCCACTGATGCGCAGGACGGCAATGGCGGCGATGGCCAGCAACGGCAGCAACCAGACCCACCGCTTCATCGGCCGCCAACCACCTGCAGATCGTTGAGCTTCCAATCGGAACCAGCCGCTTCCAGGCGCAGCTGGGACCCGGCCGGGATGCGGCTCTTCTCAAATCGAGCGAACTCGCGGCCGTCGATGACCACCCGGAGATCCCCAGCTCGGCAGGTGAGACGGATGCGTTTGGCACCTTGGATCGTGGCTGCAGCCTTGCGCTCGACCTCGCCGTGGCGGACCACGATCTGACCTTCCGCCAGTCGAACCATCAGTCTGATTTCGCCAGCAGCCACGCAGCTGATCACGATCTCGGCCTCAGCAGCAGCCAACTCGAGATTGAAGTCGGCCATCCAGTCGGTGCCGCCAATCGGCACCGTACAGGCCACGCTGGCAGCATCGCCTTGGCGGCCCGCCAGAGCGCCGCCGGCCATGGCCGGCTCGCCACCGAGGATCTCGATGTATTGCATATCCGCGGGATCATCGAAGCCGAGTACGGCTGCAAGTCCGCTGACCAACGCATCGCGACGGCGCACTAACGGCGGTTCGCCTAGCTTCGGATCGCTCAGCAAGACACGCCGGGCGCGTGCCGGATCGCCGATTAGCAGCAGGGCTGCGGCGGCGGCCAAGGCCCGCTCACCATTCTGGCGTTCGAATGCGATCGCGGTGGTGGACCAATTGGTGTTCCACAACGGAGCAACCCCGGTCGCCTCCGAGCACAGGTTGGCGAACTGACGGTGCAGACCGGCCACGGGCGTACCCGCAAACGCAGCTATCAGTCCGTCGGCAATCCGAGGCAGACCTGTCGCCTGACCCGACTCCAGGGCTCGACGAGCTTGGCGACGGGATTCATTGAGCCGCTGCACAAGGGTGGCGAGTTCGACCTGATAGCGCGCATCCGCGTCTTTGCGCTCGCCGGATCCAGCCTCGTCACGTAGGCGGGACAGTTCGGTGAGGCGAAGGCCGGTTGCGGTCGCAGCACTCGGCAACTTGGCCAGCTCCTGGCGATACCACGATTCGGAGTCATCGGCGAGCTGCTGACGCACTAAGCGTAGCTCGGCCTCTGCTGTGCTGCCGGCAGTCAGCGACGTGCCCAGCACAGCGGCCTCGGCCTCTAGCTTGGCCCAGCCGACGGTTGCGGCCGAAGCTAGACGAAGGCGCAGGACCCGCACCTGCGCCAAATGCGGATCGAGGGATGCGACCGCCTGCGTTGGCTCGGGATTCTCAGGCATCGGCTTCGGCAGCACTTTGGCTGGTTGTGCCAATGGCACAGCTGGCGGTTCAGTTAGTTCCTCTTGCGCTGGGATAAAACTGCGGACCAGGCCAGGTAGGACCAGGACGCCGATCAGAATGATCAGCCCAACGCCGCTGATGACGATCACGCGTTTCAGCGCACGATGCTCCTTGCGGAATTTGGCCAATTCCGCATGGGCGACCACACGTTCTGCTTGGCCCTGGGCCGCATCACCACCATCAACCAGGCTTTCACGGATAGATCTCAACGTGTTTGCCACTTCGGCCATGTCAGCCAAACGCCAATCGCGATTCTTGGTCAGCATGCCCTGGAACAGCTCATCTGCAGAGATCGGCAGTTGCGGCGCAACTGCACGCAACGATGGGATCTCGTCAGCGGCGTGGGCCCGATGCACGACTTCGGTATTCGCACCCTGGAAGGGCGGCTTGCCACTGATGAGATGGAACAGCAGGCATCCAAGGGCATAGACATCATCAGCCGGCTGCGGTGTGGTTCGTTCCGATGCGTCTGTCGCGGTGTACCAGGCTGCTTCTGCCTTGCCGAGGTCGCGGCCTCGACCCAGCAGTGCGGCGATGCCGAGATCGAAGATCTTGACCTTGCCCTGCGCCGTGAGCATCAGGGTGCGCAGCGATAGGTTGCGGTGGATCACGCCCGCGCGATGTGCCTCGGCCAGGGCAGAGGCAACGCGTTCACAGGTCAGGAGTGCCAGTTCAGGAGGAATCCGGCCCTCGCGTTGAACAATCGCTTCCAGAATTTCGCCTTCGACCAGTTCCATCGAATACCACACCAGTCCGTCCTCGACGCCATTGTCGTGCAGCAAGGTGAAGCCTTCGTGGACCAGCGAACCGGCCTTGGACGCCAGTGCGCCGAAACGCTCTGCGAACTGCGGATCACTCTCAGACACCTTGCGCGCGAACACCTTGAAGGCGACGGTGCGTTGCAGGCTGGTCTGCTGCGCCTTGTAGAGGAACCCCATGCCCGAACGGCCGAACAGATTGCCGATGACGTACCCGCCGACCGTACGCCCCTCAAGGGACTGCGGATCCAGCCGGACCAGGGATGGCTGGACGGACGGCGCGCTCTCACGTTCGGAGCAGTGGAACTGCACCTCCGATGCGCCGATGCGGATCGCGTCGCCATTGCGCAGGCTGCTCCGGGCCTCAATCCGGCTACTATTCAGACGGGTGCCATTGGCGCTGCCGAGATCTTCCACCCACCACACACCGTCGGCGAGGAACACCCTGGCGTGCTTGCGGCTGGCACCGTTTTCGCGCAGGGCGACATCGCATTCTCGTTGGCGCCCGAGAACGCACTCGCCGGTCAACTCGAACTGGGCACCCTCATAAACCAGCATTGCCATGGAGGTCCCATGCTGGGCCAGGATAGCGCAGGTCCAGTCCCGGACTGGACCTGCGCTGCCTAGGGCGGATCATCCACGTGTGCTCATCGTCCTCGTTAGGCTCGTCTTCGTCCTCCTCGCCGCCTTCATCGGCGCCACGAGCGGTCGATACTTCTACGCCCCGTTGTTCGGATCAGGCCTGCCGCCCTGGTTCGGGGCGGCTATAGGCTTTGGCATTGCCGTTACGCTGATCGCCGCGGAACAGGGATTCCGCCGTCGTTTTACACGTAGCCTGGTGGCTTTCCTGATCGGACTAGCCGCCGGCCTGACACTTTCGTACCTCGTCCTGGCCGTGCTCCGCCAAGTCATCCAGGACGAAGATGTCTATCGCAATGTCGATCTGCCGATTGCTCTGATCACGACCTATCTCGTGCTGATCACCGTCCTGCGGAGCGCCGATCGCCTGCGCGTCATCGTCCCCTTCGTCGAGTTCCGCGCTGAGCGGGTCGATGGCGGTGGCGCCCTGGTGCTGGACCCTCAGGTCCTTGGCGACGCCCGTCTGCCAGCCTTGTTGCGCGCCGGACTCAGCGCCGCCCGCCTGGTGGTTCATCGCAGTGTACTGGAGCATTGGCGGCGTCAGGCGTCCGATGGCGATGCCGTCGTGCGCGCCCGGGCCAAGCGCGCCATCGACGGCATCCAGACGTTGCGTGAACCCGGGCTGCCGCTGCTGGAGATCGACGATACCGAAATCCCCCACGCCAGCGACGCGTCCGATATCGTCATTCGCCTAGCCCGGCTGGAGAACGGTCGGATCCTGGCGGTCGATCGTGAATTGGTGCGCCGGGCCACCGCCGAAGGCGTCGTGCTGGTCGATCTGATGGCGCTGGCTGCAGCCATGACCCCGGACTTGGGTCCCGGTGCATCGTGCGAGGTGCTGCTGGAAAAGCCCGGTGAAGGCAAGAACCAAGCAATTGGTCATTTGGACGATGGCTCGCTCGTGATTGTGGCGGAAGGGGTAGAACGGATCGGTCAACGGGTGCGGGTCGTTGTCCGTCGGCTCCATCACACCGCCAATGGGCGAATGGTGTTTGCCGACCTGGATGGGTGAAACCGGAAGCCAGCGTCCATAGCTGAATGTCTCTGGCGTAGGGTTGCAGCGGCTACATCTCACCGCGCCAGCGTCCCGGCGTCGTCTCCGTGATCGACTTGAACAGGCAGAGTAGGCCGCACCTTGATGCCCTCACGCAATGGCTGGCGCAGATCCGCCGCCGCCGCTGGCCCGATGCGCAGATGTCCACCCATGGCGAGTTCGGTCTCGCTTGGCAGGAAGCCCAGGGCGCGGAGACGGACTTCGCCCACCGCTTCGTGTAGATCGGTAGCTGCGCACCCGGCTCGGAACCCGATCAGCGCATTCGCTGGTTCATGAACTGCGACTTCCGCCTCGCCCTGCTTGGACCAGCGGTGGACGGAACCGAGCAGGTCATCGACTGCACTGCACCCGCTACGATCTTCCTGCCCAGGAACCACAAACGCTTATCCGCAACCGGACCTTGTTTGGCCAGATCAACCAGAACCGTCGAGCAAATCGGCGATCCCGAGGCAGGCATCGTCTGCGCCGGTGAACGCTGGCATATCAAACTACGCCCCGCGAGCGCTACGTAGCCCCTTCTGCCACTTGCATATGAGAATCATTCTCTATAAGATCCAGCCATGCACATCATCCTTATGGCCGTCCTGACCCTCCTGATCGCTGGAACCCACGGTATTTCTGCTGCCGACCAGCCCCGCTTGGTCCTAGCCCTCAAACCAGACAAGAATCCGGAGGCGATGTCAGTTGAACGGGCGGACCTCGGCCGCGTCCTGTCGCAAACGTTGGGTCGGCAGGTCGAGGTCATTATCCCGATTTCCGCGGCCATCATCTCCACCGGCTTTGCCAACGGCACGATCGATGCTTCCCATCTCTCGGCGACCGACTTCGCCAAGGACGCGATGTCCGGTGACGGACCAGCGCGCATCGCCCGTGCTGTGCAGGTCGGCGGCCTGACGACCTACAGCAGTGTCTGGGTAACTTTGAGCGACAAGCCCTACACCAGCGTCCGGGATCTGGCCAGCAGACCGGTCGCCTTCGCCAGCCGCACCTCGACCAGCGGATGCATTGTTCCGCTGTACCATCTCCAGCAGCTATCCCTAATCGCTCCTGGCGGTGGCCCAGCCGACTTCTTCGGGGCCGGCAACGTCTTCTATGGCACCGGATACGTGAGTGCCGTTGACCGCGTGCTGGACGGCAGCGCCGAAGCAGCAGCGGTCAGCGATTATGTGCTGTCCGGAACCAAGTACCTGAAGCCAGAACAGCAGGCACGACTACGGGTGCTGGCTACCCAAGGCCCGGTTCCGACCCATGTGCTGGCCGTCAGACGCAATCTGGCGCGCCCAGATGCCGACGCACTGGTGTCCGCCATTGCCAACATCGAACCCGGTCTGCGCGATAGGGTCTTCGGCGGACCGCTCATTCAGGTCGACGAGCAGGCCCATCTGGCTCCGATCCGGGCTGCACTCCAGGCCGTCCAGTCGATGAAGCTGTGATGCTCGCCGAGGCGGCAGCAGCAGTCCGGCCCGGGATTCTCGGCATCCGCAACCTGATCATCCGGAGGGGTGGTCGTACGCTGATCGACACACTTAGCCTTGATTTGCGCCACCACGAGCTGCTGACCATCAGTGGACCCTCAGGCTGCGGCAAAAGCAGCTTGCTGCGGGTGCTTGCGGGACTGGACGCCCCAGCAGCCGGTTCGGTCGATCTGGTCGTGCCGAGACGCGGAGCAGTAGCGGTGGCATTCCAGGACGCCGGGCTGGCCGGCGCCATAACCGGACGTCAGGCGATCGGTTCGGGTCGGCTTCACGCCGGAACCTGGTGGAGCGGCTGGCTCGCCATGCCCAGCCGGCACGCCACAGAGATCGAAGCCGAAGCAGAGGCGCTCGGAGTCGCCCATCTGCTCGATCGGCCGGTGTCGACCGCGAGCGGCGGTGAACGCCAGCGCCTGGCGGTCGCTCGCGCCCTGCATCATGGCGGAACTCTGGTCCTGCTGGACGAGCCGGTCTCGCAACTCGACCCGGCATGCGCGTCTATGGTGATGCAACGGTTGAAGGCGGTGACCTGCGCCGGTCGTACCGTCCTGTGCGTGATCCATCAGCCAGAAATGGTAGTGCAGTGGGCGGATCGTTCGTTGTGCCTAACCGGCGATGGATCGTGGAATCTGACATGAAGAAACCGTGGAAGCGGCTTGACGGGGTCGACTGGTCGATGGCGATCTTCCTGGTCTTGGTCTGCGCCGCCGCCAGCGGGATCCAGGGCAGCGGCAGGGATCTCGACTACTGGGGCAACCTCCAGGCATTTGCTGGTCGCTTTGTACCACCGGACTGGTCGGTGCTGCCCGATGTCGGCGTTGCCATGATCGAGACGGCACGCATCGCCGTCGTGGCCACAGCGGTTGCCGCGGTCGCCAGCCTGCCCCTGGCCATGGCCGCCTCGCGGACCATATCGCCGTGGTGGCTCTCCGTACCCGCACGCCTGGTTCTGAACGCGATCCGCAGCGTTCCTGCACTGGTCTGGGCGGTCTTAGCGGTGGCAATCACGGGACCGAACGCGCTGGCCGGTTGCCTAGCGCTCGCCGGATACAGCGCTGGATATCTCGCCAAGTTCTTCGCCGAGTCGATCGATGCGGCCGACCAATGGCCAGCGCGCAGCCTCCGTGCGATGGATGCGAACGCGATCCAGGCATTCCGTTGGGGCACTTGGCCGCAACTGCGGACGCAACTCGCCAGCCACGGTTTATGGATGCTGGAGTACAACCTGCGCTCGGCCGCGATCGTCGGATATGTCGGGGCTGGTGGGGTAGGCCTGCTACTCCACACCTACCAGGAGTACGGTCGCTGGGACCGCTTCGCGGTCGTGCTGCTCGCCATTCTGGTTCTCGTGACGATTATCGATTGGGCTGGCCAGCGTATCAGGTCGGTTTGGAATCCATCCGGCGAACGGACTTCAGACCATTAGGGACAATGACTTAGGACGATGTCTCTTGGCACGGTTGATGCGTGTATGCCCTCAGACGACTCCCGTCGTCGCAGGAGCAGACAGCCATGGTCATCATCAACGACGAACACGCCTTCGCCCCAGCCGACTTCCGCCTGGTCAATACGGATGACGGCCGTGTGCTGATGACCCGGCAGTTGCGCCCGGTCGACGCGGAAGGCTTCAACCAGCAGTGGACCGAACGCAACATCCCGACCCGCTGGGAACGCTTGCAGGTCACCGCCGCTGGCTGAACTGCCGGGATGCGTCCTCGTATCCTCGTCAACTGTTCGCTCAATGACCACGAAGCCGCTACCCGCACCCTGGTGGCCTACTGTGATCCGGTCACCGCCGCTGGTGGGCTGCCGCTGATCGCCCCTGCCTTCACCGATGCGGCTACCCTCGATGAGGCTCTTGAAGGCTTCGACGGCGTCCTGCTGATCGGTGGTCCCGACTATCATCCCGACGCCTACGGCGGCCACAGTCAACCGGTCGAGCAACTGATGGATCGGCGACGTCACGATGCAGATCTGATGCTCGCCGCGGCCACTCTGCGCCGACGCCTGCCCGTCCTGGGCATCTGCGGCGGGCATCAACTGCTGGTCATCGCCCGCGGCGGTGCGCTGGTGCAGGACATCCCCGGCGAGTGGCTACAGCCGATCGAGCACACAGCGAGCGACGACACCCCGTGCATGCACGCCCTGGTCGTGCGGCCCGGCACCCGAATGCACGCGCTGATCGGAACTGACGTCACGGTCAACAGCTTCCATCACCAGGCCGCCCAGCCCGACCGCTGCGCTGGCCTAGTGGTGTCCGCCACTGCTCCAGACGGCGTGATCGAGGCAGTCGAAGATCCCGACCACCCGTTCTGTGTCGGTGTGCAATGGCATCCCGAGCGGCTGGCCAATACGGCCCACAGTCAGGCCCTGTTCCGCGCCCTGGTCGACGCAGCTCGGTTGCACCGCGACTGAAAGTCCCGAATCTGTTCGACCTTCCGGAGATACGATGCGCGCCAGCCGAATGAACCTCGCCACTTTGCGTGAGGACCCTGCCGAAGCCGAGATCGCCTCGCACCGCCTGCTCACCCGAGCCGGCTACATCCACAAAAGCGGTGCCGGCCTCTACCTGTACCAGCCGCTGCTGAAGCGCGTCATCGACAAGATCGCCCGCATCGTCGCCGAGGAGATCAGCCGGGCCGGTGGCCTGGAGATCACCATGCCGATCATGCAGGAGCAGGAACTGTGGGAGAAGAGCGGCCGCTGGGCGCAGTATCAGGCCAGCCGCACCATGTTGACGGTCAAGGACCGCAATGGACAGCTGTTCGGCCTCGCCCCGACCGCCGAAGAAGTCGTCACCGACTACGCCGCGAACGTGATCAAGAGCTACAAGCAGCTGCCAGCCTGTTTCTTTCAACAGCACACCAAGTTCCGCGATGAGATCCGTCCCCGCTTCGGCCTGATGCGGGTGAAGGAGTTCATCATGATGGACGCCTACTCGTTCCATGCCTCGACTGACAGCCTGGATGCCACCTACGAGGACATGCGCAAGGCCTACCTGCGCACCTTCGCGCGCATGGGCCTGACCGCCTTCGCCGTCGAAGCCGACAGCGGCGCGATCGGCGGCAACGGCAGCCACGAGTTCATGATCGCTGCCGAAGTGGGTGAAGACGCGATCATCTACAATCCTGCTAGCGGCTATGCCGCCAACGTTGAGCGCGCCACCGGCACGATCCCCAAGCCGCCGAGTTGGAAGGCTCCGGCAGTGGCAACGCTCGTGCCTACGCCGGGTGTCGGCGCGATCGCCGACGTCATGGGATTCCTGCGCGCCAACGGCTATGCCGACATCATCGCCGAGCAGACCTTGAAGTGCGTGCTGTTCATCGCCACAGTGTCCACCGACAAGGGTGAACGAATCTGCAAGGTCGCCGCCTTCGTGCGGGGTGATCGCGATGTCAACGAGGTCAAGCTGGGCAACGCCGCGGCCCGTTCGGCCCGTGGCAGCTTGCTGGACCTGCGCCCGATGCATCCCGACGAGGTGCGCGGCGCCACCGCCTGTGAACCCGGCTTCGCCGGCCCGGGCGACGGACTCAAGGTCGACTTCTGCTTCATCGATAATTCGCTCAAGGAAGTGGGACCGCTGATTGCCGGCGCTAACCAGACTGACCACCACTTGGTCGGCTTCGTCATCGAACAAGACGTCAAGATCCAGTTCCGCTGGGAAGACATCGTGCGCACCCGCGCTGGCGATTTGGATGTGCGCGGAGGCGTCCTGTCCGAACGTCGCGGCATCGAGGTCGGCCACATTTTCAAACTGGGCACCAAGTACAGCGCAGCGATGAAGGCCGAGTACCTCGGTCCCGACCAGAAGGTCCATCCGTTCATCATGGGCTGCTACGGCATTGGCACCTCGCGCGTCGCCGCCGCTGCGGTGGAGCAGCACAACGACGGCGACGGCCTGCGCTGGCCTATGTCGATCGCCCCCTACCACTGCGTCATCGTCCCGGCTGGCAAGCCAGGAGACACCGCCGTCGAGGGCGCCGCTCAGGCGATCTACGAAAAGCTGCAGAAGGCCGGCATCGAGGTCGTCATCGACGATCGCGACGCCAAGCCGGGCGTGAAGTTCAAGGACTGGGATCTGATCGGCATCCCGTTGCGTGTCGTCTGCGGCCGTGGTGTCGCCGAGGGCAAGGTCGAGTTCAAGATCCGCGGCGGTGAGTCGAAGGATGTGTTAATTGACGACGCCGCGGCGACGGTGATCGAGGCATTCATTAAGGCGACCGAGCAACTCGACGGCGCCGCTGATGCGGTGAGTTGATATGGGCAAGCACCTGCTGGTGGTCGGATCAGCCAACGCCGACTTGTATGTCGAGATCGAACGACTGCCGGTGCCGGGAGAGACGCTTCCTGGCACCAATGCCGCGGTTCGTCCGGGGGGTAAGGGTGCCAACCAAGCGGCCGCAGCGGCGCGACTTGGGCTGCCAACCCGCTTCGCAGGTCGCTTCGGAACCGATGCCTTCGCTGCGCCGTTACGGACAGCGCTACGCGACGCCGGGGTGGACCTGACTCCCAGCCGCGATGTCGCGGGTCCAACCGGACAAGCCTTCATCCTGCTACAAAAGGGCGGCGAGAACTCGATCGTCTTGGTTGGCGGAGCCAACCGGGCGTGGGAATCGCAGCCGGTGTTCGAGGTGCGCGATGCTGGCGCTGTGCTGCTGCAGCGTGAGATCCCAGAAGCGGTCAATCTCGCGATAGCCACGACCGCTCGTGCTGCCGGCGTTCCGGTCGTGCTTGATTGCGGTGGCGACGACACCCCTCTCCCGGCCAGTCTGCTGCCGCTGCTCGACGTGGTCAGTCCGAACGAGAGCGAACTGGCGCGCCTTAGCGGCCTGCCGACCACTGACGATCATCAGGTGCTGGCCGCAGCCCGAGCGCTGCAGGCTCGCGGTATTGGCACCGTGCTGGTCAAGCTGGGCAGTCGAGGCTGCCTGCTGGTGCCGCGCCAGGGAGAACCGCTCCGCCAAGGCGCATTCAGGGTCCAGGTCGTGGACACGACTGGGGCCGGTGACTGTTTCACAGGCGCGTACACCGTCGGCCTGGTCGAAGGCCTGCCCGAATTGCAGCGTCTGCGCCTGGCCTGCGCCGCGGCTGCACTGTGCGTGCAGGGACTGGGTGCCATGCCGAGCATGCCGAGCCGTACCGCGACCGAGGCCTTCCTCGCCAAGCAGTCCTGAATGATCGGGGTCGCGCTGCAGGAATGGGCGGCGATCTGCGACCGACTCGGCACCGGCCAACTGATGCTGGCGGTCAGGAAGGGCGGCATTCACGAGCGCCACGGCGGATTTTTCGCTCTGGAACACCAACGCTTCGCGCTGATGCCGACCTACCTGCACCAGGACGCGACCCGCCTGCGCGATCCCGCCCCCCTGCCAACCGACCCGAAGCCCGGCCACCATCGCATCACGTCATGGGCTGAAGCCGCCGCGATCTGGAAGGTGACCGACCGCCAGCGCCTCTACCTCCTCGACCTGCCGTGGACCGCAACGGAACTCGACACCCGCTTCGCCTACCGCGACCAGCCCTTCCTGTTCGTCTTGGCCCTGCGCGTCCATCAGTTGACTACCCCGGCGACCATCCCCGACCACGCCAGCTATGCCGGCTGCCGCTCGTGGATCCCGCTGCGTAATCCCGTCGACGACACCGGTTCGCTGCCGGTCGTCGATGCCAGGCGATTCGCCAACCTGCTCAGTCGATTGGACGGGGACCTCGGACCTCGGACCCCAGACCCCGGACCACCAGCATGACCATCGCCACCCTCCTCGTCTCCTGCCCTGACCGCACCGGCCTGGTTGCTGCCATGTCGGACTTCGTGTTCCGCCACGGTGGCAACATCATCGATCTCGACCAGCATTCCGATCCCGACTCGGGCACATTCTTCATGCGGCTGGTGTTCGACACCGCCAGCTTCCGCCTCGATCGCGACGGAATCCATGCCGCAATCACGGTGATGGGCCGCAGCTATGACCTGACTTGGGAGTTGAGCTTCAATGACCACCGGCCGCGCGTGGCGGTGTTCTGCACCAAAGTCCCGCATTGCCTCTATGATCTGCTGCTTGCCCAGCGCCTCGGCGACCTTGCTGGCGACATCGTGGCAATCGTCAGCAACCATCGCGAACTGGAGCCGGTCGCAGCGCACTTCTCCGTCCCGTTCGTACACATCGAAGTCGGCAGCGACAAGGCTGCCGCCGAGGCCGAACAGACTGCACTGCTTAAGCGTGAGCGCATCGATCTGACTGTGCTGGCACGCTACATGCAGGTGCTATCGCCTGAGTTCGTCCGCGCCCGCCCTGGTCGCATCATCAACATACACCACTCGTTCCTGCCTGCCTTCGTAGGCGCCAAGCCGTACCACCAGGCCAAGGAACGCGGCGTGAAGCTGATCGGTGCAACCGCCCACTACGTGACCGAGCAACTCGATCAGGGCCCGATCATCGAGCAGGCGGTAGCCCGCGTCTCGCATCGCGACACCGTCGACGACCTCATCCGCAAGGGTCGTGAACTGGAACGCCAGACCCTGACCCGCGCTGTGCGGCTTCATCTCGAACGCCGGGTGCTGATCAATGGCAACCGTACGGTGGTGTTCGCGTAGTCCGTCGAGCGTCGGCTGCCAAAGGATCGGGTAGATCCAAGAATATTGCGTATCCTGGGATTCTGGTTTCACCCCATAGAGCATGCCAAAGGTCATGCCAGCATTGTCGCCTGACCCGCGCACCGACAGGACACAACCAGCATGCCCGCTACCGAATCAGTGCCCAACACCCTGACCTCCCTGATCTGCGACATCCGCTTCGCCATGCTGACGACACGCAGCCTGGATGGAACTCTGAGCTGCCGGCCCATGGTGACCCAGGATGACGATGGAGACGGCTTCCTGTGGTTCTTCACCGGCATTACCACTCACAAGGCGGCTGACATCCTTGCCAATCCTGACGTCAACCTCAGCTACAGCGATCCCGCAACACAGCGTTACGTGTCAGTGTCGGGACGCGCCTCGATGATCGTCGACCGCGCCCAGATGATCACCCGCTGGCGTCCCGCCTATGCTGCCTGGATCCCGCTCGCCATTGATGATCCAGACATGGCCCTGCTACAGGTCGTCATCGGCCGCGTAGAATACTGGCGACCACCATCGGTATGGACTGGCCAGGCGCTGGCCTGCAGGCCACAGACTGCCATGAGCCGGGATCATGCCGAAGGTCGTCACACGTCATGAAACTCCGCAATTCACCACGCCAGAAACCCTGCTCGATCAGGTGCGCTGGCGATACACGGTGAAACACTTCGACGTCGGGCGTACGATCCCAGAGACGCAATGGGCAGCACTCGAACAGATATCTCACGCCGGACTGGGACATGACTCTGGTTCGTCGAGGCGAACTCAGTGTCCTCGAAGTAGTCGACCTGTCCTTCGCCAATTTCTCTGTGCCCTGACTGTCGTGATCTTCGCCGCCTGCACCGGCAACCGTCATGTAAGCCTCGACCCGCACGGCGCCGAATCCGTTGACGCGCCAAGCCTGCCCAAGCCTGTTGCTTCACCGGTGACGCCGTCCGAAGTCAAGGATGCGAACGAAGGCGTCGGACCTGGAATGACTATATTTGAATCGAATCCGGCCGCCAATGCGCAATCCGAGCCTGCAATTCCCGCAGCTCCTCCGACGACCATTGACCGTCTGCCGGACGATCTCGATCAGCATAGACCCTGAGGGTCAGCACATCATCAACGAGTCAAACGCCAGCCCGCTTCGCCCGGCTCCTGACCGTCCGCCAGTCCATGCTCAGACTTCGGCCGGCCTCGCGCCAACCACCGCTGCTAGCGACGACCTGAGCACAATAGCGGTCGAGCAGTTCGTCCGCGGTCAATCGGCCTTCCCGGACTTGGTCGGACAGACTGGACGCCGATATCCGTACCGGGGCGTAACTGCCACGCAGCAGTTGGCTGCGGATGCATTGTTCCAGTTCACGCACATTGCCAGGCCATGCATAGGCAGGGCCCAGTTCGCAGCGGATCCAGCGTGCAGCCTCCTCGGCCACAGCTGGAGCATCGTCAAGACCTGTGATGCGGGTCGACAGCGCCAGACAAAGCCGGTCAAGCTCGCCGGGGTCGTCGGCAATCAAATCGTGCAGGGACGGGGTGCGGATGTGATCGGCGCAGAGCCGATAGTAGACATCTGCGCGGAATCCACCGGTGGCGATTTCCTGGGCAAGATCGCGATTGGTCGCTGCAACCAGACGCCCGCGGAACGTACGGTCGGCATGTTCGCCAACGCGGGCGAACACACGCGTCTGCAGGACGCGCAACAGCTTGACCTGTACGGCGGGTTCGACCTCGCCGATTTCGTCGAGGAAAACACAACCATACGCCGGACAGACCTCCAGCCAGCCAGCGCGCTCCTCGGTGGCTCCAGTGAATGCACCTCGCCGATGACCGAATAGTTCGGCCTCGACCAGGGACGGGGCCAGGGCACTGATCGCCAGGGGCAGGAAGGCTGGTTCGCTTCCACCCAGCAAACAGCCGCGCCGTCCGTCGACCGCGATGTAGCCCGATCCGCCAACCGCCTGGGCAACCAGTTCCTTGCCGCTGCCCGAAGGACCGGTGACCAGGGTGGGGAAGTCGCGCATGCGGTTCCACAGGCACCGCCGATAGCGGCGAAGGTCAGCTCCGAAAATCGACGCCCAGCATGCTGCTCGCAGGTTGGCCATCGGCGATGAGGCTCCGACCAGTTGGGCAAGGATGCAGGCGAAGGCCCGACGCACCTGGATCAGGCAGGCGAGGAGATGCTCGACCTCGGGTCGGGTCGGCGGCAACGGCAACAGCGCGCGAGCGTCGACCGCAAACTCGTGAAACCAGGGTAGCTGGGCAGCGGGACCATCGGCCACCGCTAGGTCGAAGCGATGGCGATATCGCTCGTACAGCGCGTAGACCGCCAAACTCTCGCGCTGATCGATCGCTGACGCTGGTGCGATGGCAAGCAGGCGCTCGGCCATGGCGCCGAGACGCGCGAAACGCGACTCATCGCCAGGCGCCTGGACATGCCAAGCGGCATGGCGACCGGCCGGCATGCCCAGCAGCCGTTCTTCCACACGTAGTCGTTCAGGTGTGAAGGGATTCACATAGGTCAGCGTCACGAGATCGGTAGCGGCGGCGCGATCAGCAGCGGTCCAGGTCATGACGGCATGATACAGGAAATGTCCCATGATGGTACAATGAATGCCCAGTGTCGTGGCGATGCGTCGCGCAAGTCCTTGGCCAGTCGTTGCTCGTCCACTGGCACACGGCGC
The DNA here is from genome assembly GCA_038318565.1 of Planctomycetota bacterium. Classification (GTDB taxonomy): domain Bacteria; phylum Planctomycetota; class UBA11346; order UBA11346; family UBA11346; genus UBA11346. Next base: position 17,403 of record JBBQCI010000002.1, on the reverse strand, counting down.
GCAATGAGCAGGCAAGGAACTCACATGGCCACCCTCTCCCGTCTCGTCCCCCTCCTTGCGATCGGCTGCTTGGCCACCAGCGCCCATGCGGCGGCGGCCATCATCGCCGACGGCGGTCTCGGTGGCATGCTCGACATCGTCGACCACCGCGTCGAGGTAACCGTCGACCACGGCATCGCCACCACCACGGTCACTCAGGTATTCCGCAATCGCGAAGACCGCACCATTGAGGCGCTGTGGACCTTCCCGGTGCCAAAGGCAGCTTCCGTGTCAAACTTCTCGATGTGGATTGGTGGCAAAGAGATGGTCGGTGAGGTAATTGAAAAACAGCGCGCCCGCCAGATCTACGACAGCTACAAACGAGTGAACAAGGATCCGGGCCTGCTGGAACAGACCGACCACAAGACCTTCGATCTGCGCATCTTCCCCATTGCAGCGAAGGCAGAACAGAAGGTCGAGATCGTCTACCAGCAGGAACTCGACACCGATCATGACTGGGCGACCTACGTCTATCCACTGGCCATGGCGGATGGGCGCAGCGGTAGCGGAAACCGGGTCGCCGGCACCATGGGCTTCAACTTCGCTGCCCGCAGCGCAATCCCGATCGCCGAAATCGCAAGCCCCAGCCACGCCAAGGACATGGTCTTCACCCGCAGTGGTCCAGAGGTCCGCGAAGGTAGCCTGGAGGTCAAGAATGGTGATCTCAACCACGATATCGTCATTGCTTATCGCACCGAGCGCGCCCATACCGGCATCGATCTAGTTGCGGCCAAGGATGGTTCTGGCGATGGCCACTTCCTGATGACCATTACCGCTGGTGAAGATGCCGCCGCATTGAATCCGCCACAGGACCACGTCTTCCTGCTCGACATCAGCGGCTCGATGGCGGACGACCGCAAACTGGCGACGTCCAAACGGTCCCTGGCCGCCTTCGTCGATGCCCTCGGTCCTGAAGACCGCTGCGAAGTGCTGGTGTTCAACAACGAAGCCAAGCGACTCTTCGGTTCACTGAAAGCGGCCGACGTCGGGCCGCTCGAACAAGCGCGCGCGTTCCTCGACAAGCAGGAGGCCAAGGGTGGCACCATCCTGGCTCCAGCCATGCGCTTGGCCTACACCTACGCGCAAGCCGATCGCATGCTCAACGTCATCATCCTTTCGGATGGATTGACCGAGCAGCGTGAACGGGGTGAACTTGCCGGACTGATCCGCGAACGGCCGCGCAATGCCCGGGTCTTCTGCATCGGCATCGGCAATGACGTCAATCGGCCGCTACTCGAACAACTTGCCGGCGACAGCGGCGGCCTGGCGGCGTTCATTTCCCAAGGTGACGACTTTACCCGTCAGGCCAAGGCCTTCAAACGCAAGTTGGAGAAGCCAGCCGCCCGCGACCTGCGGCTGAAGATCGACGGCATCGAGGTCAGCGATCTGGAGCCCAGCGTGTTGCCGGATCTCTATCACGGAACCCCGCTGCGCGTCTATGGGCGCTACCGTGGTAGCGGCGACGCCAAGGTGGTACTGGAAGGCACTGTCCTCGGGCGCGAAGTGCGAACTGCTGCCACCATCGGCTTTCCGGCCACCGGCAGTCAGCCCGCGATCGAACGGATGTGGGCCTGGCATCGCATGCAGGGTTTGCTACGCGAAGCAGATCGGCAGGGCGACCGTTCACCGGCCATTCCCGAAATCGTTCGTCTGGGCGAGGGCTATTCGATCGTCAGCGAATATACCTCGTTCCTGGTGCTGGAGAACGACGCGGAATTCCAGCGCTGGGCTGTGCAACGCCGCAACCAGTTGCGCTATGCCAAGGACCGTCGTGCTCTTGACCAAGTGCGTAGCGAACTGGCCAGCCTGCGCGACAAGGCTGCCCAGGACGCTCCTGCCGAATTGGCCATGATGCCTACAGTGGAACGTCAGACTCCAATTGCCGCCGCAGCGCCGATCGTCCAGCCAGCACCGCGCGACGCCACCACACCTCTGCCCCAGGCATCGGCGCCACGCGAACGATCCTCCGGCTCCAGCTTCGGTGGCGGTGGTGGCGCAATCGACCCGAGCACCGTGTTGACCCTGGGAGGCATGGCGGGGTTCCTGCTACTGCGTCGGCGGAAGACGCGGTGAATAGTCTGTGCATGCTTCGCCTGGCCCCACGGCTGGATCCGCCATGGTTCACCCTCGCCATCACGGCGGTGGCTCTGGTTGTCTGGCTGATCCCAGGGGCGGGCTACGCCCTCAGCTGGCAGCCCGACGCGTTGCCGTGGCGACTCTGCACCAGCCAGTTGTCCCACTGGGACGGCAACCATCTGCTTTGGGACAGTCTTGCCGTCTTGCTGCTGGGGATGTGGTCCGAATGTTGCTGGCCGCGGGCGGCGCGGTTGGCCATTGTACTTAGCCTGATAGCCATCCCGCCGATCGTGGTGGTCTCCCATACCGATCTGGCATTTCGAGGCTTGTCGGGCATCGCCTTCGCGCTCGCCGCGGTTGCCGCCTTCCAGACTTGGCGCACGGCACGAACTGACAGGGACGCAACCGCGGCCGCCGTGTCCATCGCCCTGCTGTTAAGCTTGGTGGGCAAAATGGCCTACGAGGTCTGTGTCGGTCAGGCGGTCTTCGCCTCTGCCGAGAGCTGGAAGCCCGTTCCGATTGCCCACGCCGTCGGGTTGCTGGTCGGCTGGTTTGCCTGTCTACGCCTGCCTTCGGTCCTCACCCACCACTGTATCCCAAGGAAACCCCATGCCTGATCCCACCACCTACGATTCAGCCCGCGAACCTAAAGGCATCATCCCACCCAGGCGCGCTCGCAAGATCGCCTTCGCCATCGTCACCACTGCTATCGCGGCCTGCACGTTGATGTCGCTCCTCGCCATCTGGGACTACATGGCCCGCGATGCACTGTGGCGCTCGCTTGCCACCGTGGTTGTTATACTTGTCGCAACCGGCCTGTTCACTGTCGTCAACGAGCATTTCGGGCGAGACCGATGAGATCTGGTCAGCTCCCTGCACCGCCTGCACCGCCTTGGTCAGCTCTGGCTGGGTTTGCTTCCGCAAGGCAAACGCCGGTTGAAGCTGGAGGATCTCTTGGTCAGCCAGAGCGACAGACGCAAGTGTCCGGGCCGCCCTGCCGTATCATTGCCCAGACCGGCCGATGCATCTAGGCTGCGCCGACGCATGGCACAGCCCACGGTTGACGAGCGCCTCCGCACCCTGCCTGCACACCGGCGCATTCTGGTGGTCTCGTGGGGATTGCTGGGGGATACCATCATGGCGACTCCGGCCCTGCGCGCGCTGCGCGCAGGGCTGCCCGAGGCCCACCTAGCGTTCTCGTGCCATGCGTCGTGGGCCCCGCTCTTTGACGATCGGTCGGTCACGGATGAAATCGTACCGGTCAGACCAAAGACCTGGAAGGGGTTGGGCGGCCTGTTGTGGCGACGCCCCGCCGACCTTACCCGTCTGGCCGCACCTGGCTGGGACATCGTCCTCGACCTTGGTGGCGGAACCAATGTCATGCGCCTGGTCCGCCGCGTGGCCCCGGTTGTGGCCATCAGCACGCGTTCTGATCCCCGCCCTCCTTATGACTGCGTGACCGATGCCGCAATCCGCCACGGCTGCGATCGTTACCTGTCCGTCGCGGCTCAGGTTGGTGGCATAGGCACGGATCGCAGGTACCACCTCGCCCGGATCCAGCCCGACCAGACGCCATGGCCATTAGGCGAAGGCTCACGAATTCTCATCAACCCTGGCGCCAGCATCCCGGCGAAGCGCTGGCCAGCGGAGCGGTTCGCCGCTGTTGCTACCGCCCTGCGGCAGCAGGGTTGCCGGGTGGTGGTCGTCTGGGGTCCATACGAACGCGAGTTGGCCGCATCGATTTGCGCCGCCTCGGGTGCTAGCTTGGCTCCGCCTACCTCGCCGCTCGGCTTGGCTCAAGTGCTGGCTGCGGCAGATGTCTGCCTGACAGGCGACAGCGGACCGATGCATCTAGCCGCGGGACTGAACGTACGGGTGCTAGCCTTGTTCTCGACCGCCGACCCAGAGATCTATGCCCCCCCTGGCAGGGTCGACATGATCTGCCATGGCGGCCCTATCGATACAGGCGGCCCAGCCGTGGAGACGGTACTTGCCGCTACATTGCGGATCATGTTGTCCAGATGAAGAATCGGGAAAGCGCCTAGCTGCACAGCTATACTGCATGGCGCTTCGGCGCGCAGCCGTACCCTCTGCCGCCGATGGATACCTCGCTCCGCACCCCTCTGCCCATTCCCCCCGACGCCAGCTTGCCTCTTCGGGCGCGCAAACGGACTAAGATCCTGGCCACCCTGGGTCCGGCCTGCGATGATCCGGTCACGGTACGTGCAATGCTGGAGGCCGGCGTGAACGCCGTCCGATTGAACATGAGCCACGGCACCCGCGAGGATCAGTTGAAGCGACTGAAGCGAGTCCGTGAACTGTCGAAGGAGATGGACCGCCCCGTCGCTGTCCTTGCGGATCTGCAGGGCCCCAAGATTCGCACCGGACGCCTCAAGGGCGGGACTCCGGTCGAACTGATCCCTGGCAACACCATTGTGATCACCACCGCGGAATGCCCCGAAGGTGACGTCAATCGCGTCGGAACAACCTACTCCGGTCTCAGTAAGGATCTGAAGGCCTCCGACAAGGTGCTCATCGATGATGGGAAATTGCGCCTACGCGTCGAAGGCATTGAGGGTCACGAGATCACCCTGCGCATCGAGGTCGGCGGACTATTGAAGAATAGCAAGGGCATCAACATGCCCGGTACCAACGTCAGCGCCCCCTCGCTGTCCGACAAGGATCGTGAAGACCTGGCCTGGGCGATCGCCAACGGCGTCGACTTCATCGCCCTGTCATTTGTGCGTACCGCCCGCGATGTCCGCCACGTCAAGGCCCGCATCTCGGAAGCCGGCCGCACTGTCCCAGTCATCGCCAAGATCGAGACTCCCGACGGTTTGACCAATATCGACGGCATCCTTGCCGAGTCAGATGGTATCATGGTCGCCCGCGGTGATCTCGGCATCGAGATCTCGATCGAACGCCTGCCGATCGTACAGAAGGAACTGATTCTGCGTGCCAACAAGCTCGGCAAGCTGGTCATCACCGCGACCCAGATGCTGGAGTCGATGATTGATGGCGAAATGCCCAGCCGCGCCGAGGCCACCGATATCGCCAACGCGGTGTTCGACGGCACGGGTTGCGTCATGCTCTCCGGCGAGACCGCCACTGGCAAACACCCGGTGCAGGCCGTCGCGGCGATGAGTTCGATCCTGCTGGAAGCTGAGAAGAGCCGTTATCTGCCGACCTTCGAGCCGGATCCGGAGGCGAAGACCTTCTCGCGCCAGATCATGAGCCTATCTGGCGCGGCGCATCGCATCAGCGTCGAAACCGGCGCCGACGCCATTCTGATCAGCAGCCTCTCACCCGAACCCGCGCTGCTGCTGTCGAAGCGTCGCGGCCGCGTGCCGATGATCTGCATCTGCACTGACGAGCGCCTGTGGCATGCCTACTGCATGTACTGGGGCATTGCCGCCGTCCTGGTCGAGCCGGCTACCGACCTCCAAGCCCTGCTGGAGAGCGGCATCGACGCCGCGATCGCCCACGGCTTCGTGCGCGATGGACAGAACGCCGTCGTGTTATCGCACTTCGACGACCGCAGCGTCGCAGGCATCAAGCTGCAGCGGATATAGGTCTAGCTCGCGGGACTCTGCCCAATGCTGAAGGGTGTCAGTTCCCAGCACTGCCGATCTGGACGATGAGAATCACGACATGCGAAAACCACGTAAAAGCCGTGGTTTTCGCATTCAATGACTGGAAGAAGGATATCTCGACAGCGCTTTAGTGCTTGTGCCCGTCGCCTTCGTGGTGGGCGGCCTCGGCTGTCGGCAGGGCGAGCGAACCCTTGGCAGTCTGGCCGGTATCCGGTTCGATGCTGATCCACAGCTTGCGGTCGGCGGGGATGGGATTGGGCACCTCGACGTGGACAGCATAAGCGCCCTTGTCGTCCTTCTCCGCTTCGGCTTTGGCCTTGGTGGAACCGCGGCCGTTCTCGATTCCGACCCAGACGCGGATCGCCTTGGGAACCGGTTGCTCCGGGTTCAGACGCAACTCGACATGCCATTCTTTGCCAGCGGCGACCTCGCCGGAGGCGCTGACGGCGACCTTGTAGACGCTGATGTCAACGGCGCCAAGCGTAACGGCCTTGCCGTGGGCATGCGTACCCTCGGCGGCGTGGTTATGACCTGCGTGCTCGTCGGCGGCACTGAGCGGGGCGCCGAGAGCCAGCAGCGCGGTCAGGAAGGCGGGGGTGATGTGGTTTCGGGACATGGGATCTCCTAGAGATTTTGCGGTGTTTGAGCATCGGGAGTAGCGAGCGGAGGGCCGTCGTCATCGAGCGCCGAGCTATGCGGTCGGTCGCCGTGGCCGAAGACCCAGGCGTACGCCGCGGGGACGACAACGAGGTTGAGAGCGGTCGAGCTGATCAGGCCGCCCAGTACGACGATGGCCAGCGGAGCGAGGATCTCGGCCCCGGCCCGCCCGGTCATGAGCGCGAGCGGAATAAGGCCGATGCCGGCGCACAGCGCCGTCATCAGGATCGCCACCAGGCGCTCCTCTGAACCATGCATGATCGCCTGCCTCAGCGGCCGGCCCTCCTCAGCATGCGATTGGTACTGATTGACGAGCAGAATGCCGTTCCTGACCGCGATTCCGAATAGGGTGATGAAGCCGACCAGGCTGGCGATGGACAGCACCGGAGCAGTGAAGGTTCCACCCAGTCCGAGTAACGCTGCGGTGTTGCCGACCACCGATGGCGATTCGGCAAGGTAGACCGCTGCGATGCCGCCGATGAGCGACAGCGGCAGATTGAGCATCACCAGGCCAGCCGCCTTGGCCGAGGACAGGGCCGCGGCCAGGAGCAGGAACACCACCACGACGACGGCGATGCCCATCAGGCCAATGGTCCGACTGGCCCCCTGCTGAGCCTCGAACTGGCCGCCGTAGTGGACGGACAGGCCAGCCTTGGCGACCACCGGATCGACAACCCGACGAATGGAAACGACTAGGTCGCCAAGGTTCTGGCCCTCGGAGACGTTACAGCTCACCACCGCCTTACGCCGAGCACCCTCACGAGCGATCAGATTAGAGGCTTTCTCTAGACCGATCTCGGCAACTTCGCGCAGGCGGACCTGCGGGCCATAGGGACTCTTGAGCACCAGTTCTCCGACCTGGAGTTCGTTCTGGCGCTCGTCCGGATGCAACCGCACGGTCAGGTCGTAGCGGCGGATGCCCTGGTTCACCGAGGCGACATGCACCCCGGCAAGGGCCTGTTCGACCTGTTCGGCCGCATCGGCCGGCGTCAGGCCGGCGCGGGCGAGATCCTCGTGCCGGTAACGCACCGGCAGGGTCTCAATCATGATCTCGCGATTAGCCACCACGTCGCGGGCTCCGGGCACGCCCTTCATCGCGCCCTCTATCTCCTGGACCACGGCGCGGAGCTGGTCGAGATCATCGCCGAAGACGGTGATCGACACCGCCGCCGGAGTGCCAGAGAGCGTGTGCGATAGGCGGTGTTCGATGGGCTGTCCGATCGAGGTCACCACGCCCGGCATCTGCGCCAGGATCTTGTCGATCTCCGCCTGCACCCGGTCCTGGGTGCCCGGCTCCATGGTCACGTTCATCTCGCTGCTGGACGGCGGCTCGGCGTGCTGATCACGTTCGGCGCGGCCAGTGCGACGGGCGACATCGCGCACCCCAGGGATGGCGGCGATGCGCTCCTCGACCCCGCGCACTAGGCGGTCGCTTTCGATCAGCGAGGTGCCCGGCGGGGTCATGATCATCACCGTAAAGGTACCTTCCTTGAAGCTGGGCAGGAAGCTGGAGCCGAAGGTGGTCGCCAGCGCCAGTGCTGCGACAGCCAGGGCCACAGAACCGAGGACGACACTTTTTTTCCAGCGGATGCAGAAGACCAGGGTCGGTCGGTAGGCAGCCTTGAGCCAACGCACCAGGAAGCTGTCGCGTTCTTCGCCCGCATGTTTGAGACCGGTCAACAGCAACTGACACAGGGCCGGGGTGACGGTGACCGCGATCAACAGGCTGGCGAGGGTCGAGGCGATGTAGCTGATGCCCAGCGGCCGGAAGAAGCGGCCTTCAATACCGCCGAGAAACAGCAGCGGGATGAACACCAGGACGATGATGATGGTCGCAAAGACCATCGGCCCGGCGATTTCATGACTGGAGCGTTCGACCACCTCAGGTTCGGCGATCCGCCGGCCCTCCGGCAGATGCCGATTCTCGCGTAGCCGGCGGAAGGTGTTCTCGACGTAGATGATCGCATCATCGACCAAACCTCCGAGCGCCACCGCCAGACCGCCCAGGGTCATGACGTTGATCGAGAGGCCAATCCAGGCCATGACGATAAAGGCCGCGCCCAGCGACAGCGGCAGCGCGGTGAGGGTGATGAGCGTCGTGCGCACGTTGAGCAGAAAGAGGATAAGGACGACGGAGACAATGAGCGCTGCTTCGATCAGCACTTTCAACAGGTTGTCGACCGCGACTTGGATAAACTCGGCCTGGCGGAAGACGTGGTTGTTAATCGTCATACCGCTGGGAACAGCCATGCTGGCGACCGCCCGATCGAGCGCCGAGGTCAGGGTCAGGGTGTTGGTGCCTGGGGCCTTCTGCACCGAGATGATCACTGCTGGGCGTCCGCGTTCGGTTGCGGTCCCTCGTGCTGGCGCCGGGGCGAGTGCGACCTCGGCCACATCGCCGATCGTCACCGGTACGCCCTCATGATAGGCGATGACGGTGCGTTGGACGTCTTCGGCCCTGGTCACTTGCGCAGTCTGGCGGATCGGCACCTCCTTGCCTTCGCGATTGGGCAGGAATCCGGCGCTGGCTGTGGAGTGCGCCTTGCGCGCCGCCCCGACCACGTCCGCAACCGTCAGATTATACAGGCGCAGGCGGTCAGGGCGGCACAGCACCTGATATTCCGGCAGTTCGCCGCCAATGGCGACGACCTGGGCGATGCCGGCTACGCCAAGCAGACGGTTGGTCAGTTCGAATTCGGCGAAGGACCGCAGTTCCTTGGGCGTGCGCGTCCCGTCCGGCGAAGTGACCGACAGTAGCATGACCTCGCCAGTGATTGACGTGACTGGTGCGATTTCGGCGTGGGCGCCCGGCGGCAGACTGGCTTCGACTGCAGACAGCCGTTCGGCGACCTGCTGGCGGGCACGCCAGATGTCTTCGCCCCAGTCGAACTCGGCCCAGACGATGGACAGGCCCAGCGACGACGACGAACGCAGCTTACGCATGCCGGGCATGCCGTTGACCGCTGATTCGATCGGTACGGTGACGTACTGTTCGACCTCGTCGGCGGCGAGCCCGCCGGCTTCGGTCATGACTACGACGGTGGGGGCATTGAGTTCAGGGAAGACATCGACCGCCATCCGTGGGATGAGCCAGCCGGCGAGCGCCAGCGAGATGCCGGCGACGATAATCACGGCCTTGGCGTGGCGAAGAGACAGGCTGATGAGCCAAGTAAACATGGCTCAGTGCTTTCCCGTGTGAAAGGTTCCATCGGCTTCGAAGTGGCCGGCTTGCGTCGCACCCGCCTGTTGCGACAGCTTCAGCGGGTAGATGCCGCCGAGCACCACCTGATCGCCCTCCTTCAGACCTGACTGCACAACCACCCAGCGACCATCGCTAGGACCGAGATCAGCCTCAAGCACGCTGACCTGGTCGGGATGCTGGGGGTCGCGACGGAACATGATCGTCTTCAGCCCGTCGCGGATGGTGGCGCCGAGCGGGATGGCGAGTTCCTCCTCGGGCGAACCGGTGAGGACGACCTCCAGGTTGGCAGTGACTCCCGGCCGTACCCAGGCGGGCAGGCGGGCGCCTTCCGCGGGCCGCGCGATGAGATCTACCGACCGGTCGATCGAGTCGGCGGTTGGTCCGATCACCAGGGTCGCCGGCAGCGATTGCGTCACCGCCGGGTCGGCGGCGACAATACGAGCCAGGAGACCATCGCTCAGGCGGGGAAGGTCGGCCTGAAGACCGGCAGCGCGCAGGCGCACGCCGGCCGGATCGGTGACGATAAGGACGATGCTGTGGGCGCCAATCCAGGTGCCGCTTGAGACGACCTCGCCTTCGACCACACCGGCGGAGATCGCACGCACTTCGATGGCGGCGATGGTGGCCCAGGCGGGCTTGCCGTTCGAGACGGCGAGCAAGGTTTCTGCCGTCAGACCGGTGAGCTGGGCCGCCTGAGCGAGCAGGAGGTCGAGCCTGACCTGAGCTTGGCCGCTTTCTGGCGTGCCATCGCCGCCGCGCGCCTGGCGTTTGGCCTCGGCCAGTTCGCGTTTGGCCTCGGCTGCGCTGATCCGCAGTTCCGCGACACGATAGGCGACGTCAACCCGCTCTGCCGCCTTGCCGCCGAGGTCCTTGCCCAGGCGATCAAGGGTGTCGAGCCGCTCGCTCCACAGGGTCAACGCCTGGGCAAGGGCGGCCACATGCTCTTGTGCAGCAGCAAACTGGTCGTCAGCGGACATGACAGCGCCAACCGCATCAGCGATCTCCTGCTGGAGCCGCTTCCATTCGGGCGCGTGCAGCTGGTAGAGTATGGTTCCCACTGCGACCTGTTGGTACGGCTGGACCAACACCTCGACGCGCCCGGCCAGCGGGACCTGGTACCTGCGCCGGGCCGACGGCTCCGACTCGAAGCGGCCGGGCATACGCACAACGCCCTGGACGACACGGTATTCTGCGGTGGCCCAGGTGATGCCGAGATTCGTCTGCACGGTGGCCGGCAGAGTGATGCCACCTGTGCCGTGGTCGTGCCCTTCATGGCCGGCCTCGACAGCTGGTACGGCACCGTGGCCATGGCCATGGCCATGGCCATCAGCGGCGGGAGCACCTGGCGTCAGCGGATGGTTGCTGCCGCCGCATCCAGCCAGCAGGGCAGCAAGGGTGGGGGCGATCAGTTGGCGTAGGTTCATGGTAAGCTCTTCGGATGTGCGTTGGAGGAGGGGCCGGCGACTGGCGGGAACCTGCCGAGCAGGTCCGAGCCTCGGGTCAGCATCCCGTGATGCGTCCCGAGCCGCCGCGCCGGTCAGGGTAGCGGTGCGTCCATGGGCGTGACGCCCAGCGCTGGATCGCCCACAGCCATACCCAGATCGACCACAGCGAGAGCGGCGCGACGTCGGGCATCTCGCAGTTCGGCGCGAACAGCATTGGCGGCGCGGCGTGCCTCCAGCAGGTCGGACAGGCTGGCTTCGCCGGCCTTGAACGCCGTCGTGCGCAGGTTGATCGCCTCGTCGGCAACCGGAACCGCCAGCTCGGTCAGGGCCACGACCTCGCCCTGGGCGGTCTGGGCGGCGCCCAAAGCCTCCACCAGATCACGGATCAGACGCAAGCGTTCGCTACGCGCGGTCGCGCGGGCCTGGGCCTGGGCTGCTTCGGCGGAGGCGATGCCGGCGTCGTTCCGGTTCCACAGCGGCAGCTCGAAGCCGAGCGTCACGCCATAGGTGTCCTTCTCCGCCTCGCGGTCGGCAAAGACGCCCACCGTCAGGTCGGGCATTCGCGAGGCACGTTCGGCGTTCACCATCGCCCCAGCAGCTGCTGCTGCTTCGGCTAGGGCGCGCAATTGCGGATGACGCTCCGTTGCCTGCGCCAGGCTGGTCGTGTCGGTCGTCACCGTGGAGGCGGTGAACGCATCGGCGATCCGCAGTCCATCGGGCAAGGCCGGATCGCACCAGGTGCGCAGCACCGCAAGTGCCGTGGCGGCTTCGCGTATGCGGGCATCGCGGTGCAACGAGGTCGTGGTCACTTCCAGCTTGGCCCTGGCGACACTGGATCGATCGGCTTCGCCGACGGCCAGCCGGGTCTCGGTCAGCGCAGCCAGTTCGGCCGCAAGCCGGGCGTCCTCCACCGCCTGGTTCACCGCCTCGGTGGCGGCTGCATAGACGATGCTGGCGCGGCGGACATCGGCCCGCAGGCCCAGGAGTGCGACCTGTGCCTCAGCTTCGGCCACCTGCTGCTGGGCCTGGGCGGCGGCAATGCGGGCGTTGCGCTTTCCCCACCAATGCAGGCGCTGACTGAGACTGCCTCCGTAGGGCTGGTCACCTTCGAGATCATCCACCCGGGCACGCGTCTGGCCAAGATTCAGTTCCAATGCCGGGTTGTCCCAAGCGCCAGCCTGTCGGACCTGTGCCAGGGCTGCGGCCTGAGCCGCGGCGATGGCGGCCCGAGTCGGATGGGCCTGCTCGGCCACCTCGACCAACCGGGCCATGGTGACAGATCCCGACCAGTCCTGAGCTGGTCGAGCGACCCGGTCCGTCGGGGGTGGAGACGCCACGACCGGCGCCGCCGCCTGGGTGTCTGGCGGCCGGGTGGCCGGGCCGGCGCAACCGGACACGGCTACCGCGACGGCAACGGCAACAGCTACTGCTACAAAAACCGCGCAAGTGGAGGCGAGCACCCCGGCCCCAAAATGGGCACGGAATACGAACGGCGTGGACGTGGACATGACGATCCCCGGGCTGAGGTGGCGGAACCCGTGGAGGCACGGATTCCGTTCGCACGCGCCCATAGCGCGTACGGCAGGCTCAGCTCAGTTGGGCAGGCGGGGGATCAGGGGGATAGGAAAGGCTGTCCGGAACAACAATGGTGTGCGAGATCGGCTCGATAATTTCGACCGTGGCGTGCAGAGGTATGCGCTCGCTGTCCACCGCCAGGGCATGTGTAGGCGGACAGCTGCAGCAGCCATCCCCGTCAGCCGGCTGGGGCATAGCGGGGTCAGCGGGGTAAGCGGGCACATCGTCGATGGCGCAACTCAGCGACAGCCCGTCCGTGTGCACGTGGCAGTCGGCCTGCTGGTGATGCACATGAACTTGGAACATCGTCATCAGAACGGCTGCGATGGCCACGCCGACAGCGGCGTGGCGAAGTCCTTTGATTACGATGCAGGCAAGGCGGCGCACTGGAGGGATATGTTCCAAGACGCAGTGGGGTGTCAATCCTTATCGAGGTGCACCATGGTGGCCAAGCGGTGAGCGATCCGCTGGCGAGGCACGTTAGTGCTCTCGAAGTGTCAATCGTGAGTCAGCCAAGCCAAGGCAAGGCAAGCTCGGATGACGATCAGTTTGACCAGACCAATGTCGAACATGAGCGGACTCCATAATCGCGATGGACGGTATCAGGCGCGCCGACGACGGACGTACTTAAGAATCTCGAACCAACCGACGCTGAGGACGCCGGCCGTTATGCTAATCGCCAGATCCAGCGCATGCAGCGGGGCGAAGTGGAACAGGGTGCGGGCCACAGGCAGGCAGAGCACCAGAGTGAGGAGCCCGATCGTCCCCAGGACCACCCACCATTGGGCCATGTTCGGTGTCCGCAGGATGCCGAAAAGGCTGCGCGACCACGACCGGTTGGTGATGATGATGGCGATGAATGCTGCCACGAGACTGGTGAAGGTCAGGGCGCGGGCCGCGTCATAACCGTGATTTGTTTTGGCGTAGAGAAAAATACCGATGCAGACCACCAGAGCGCTCACTCCTTGCAGCAGGCTGATGGCGATGCTCTTCCAGGAGAACAGGCGTTCGTTGGAATCGCGTGGCGGTCGGCTCATGACATCCTTCTCGGGTTCCTCGGCCTCGAAGATCAGCGTGCACGACGGGTCGATAACCAGTTCCAGAAAGACGATGTGGACTGGCAGTAAGAGGAGCGGCCAACCCGGGATGAAGACCGGCAGCATCGACAACCCGGCAATCGGCACATGCACCGCAAAGATGAAGGCGATAGATTTCTTGATGTTGTCGAAGATGCGCCGGCCCATCTTCACCGCCGCGGCGATCGAAGCGAAATCGTCATCGAGCAGCACCAGGGCGGCGGACTCACGCGCCACATCGGTGCCGCGTCCGCCCATGGCGATGCCGATGTTTGCCGCCTTGAGGGCCGGTGCGTCGTTCACCCCGTCACCGGTCATGGCCACCACCTCGCGGTTCGCCTTAAGGGCCTGGACGAGGCGCAACTTCTGCTCGGGCACTACCCGGGCGAAGACTTGGACCGTGCGTATTCGGGTGGCCAGGATCTCGTCGGACATGCCCTCAAGTTCCGGCCCAGTAATGACTTCGCTGTGGTTGGCGAGGCCGGCCTGCCGGGCAATGTTTTGGGCGGTGGCGGGATAGTCACCGGTGATCATCACCACCCTGATGCCGGCGGACTGGCACTCGGCCACCGCAGCCGGAACATTTGGGCGCAGCGGATCAGCGAGTCCGATGAGGCCGACGAATTCCAGGTCCAGGTCGTGGTGGATCGCGGGCAGGTGATCGGCCTGAACAACGGCCTTGGCCACGCCCAGCACACGGAGCCCTTCACCAGCCAGGGCGGTGACCTGTTTGGTGAGAATCTCGATTCTTTCCGGTGACATGCCACACAAGCCGGCGATGGCTTCTGGCGCTCCTTTCGAGGCGACCAGCAGTGGTGCGCCATTGCCCTGGCTCCACGCTTGGCTGACCGCGAGGAGTTCTGGTGAAAGTGGATATTCGCGTTCCATGGTCCATCCGCGATGGCGCGTCTGGTTCGCTGATGCTATTTTTGTGCCAGCAGCATGAATGGCACGCTCCATCGGGTCGAAGGGGTCTGGCTTGCTCGCCAGAACGGCTATGTCGAGCAGAGCCTGGACATCAGCTGGCTGATCGGCCGAGGCACCGTCCAGATTGACGGTGCGCCCCTCGATGATGATCCGCGTCACCGTCATCTGGTTGAGGGTCAGGGTTCCGGTCTTGTCGGTGCACAACACCGTGGCGGCGCCCAACGTCTCGATCGCCGGCATACGGCGAGTCAGCACCCGGTTGCGCGAGATGCGCCAAGCGCCCAGGGCAAGGAAGATGGTCAGCACCACCGGGAACTCCTCGGGCAGCATCGCCATGGCCATAGCGATGCCGGCAAGGAGGCCCTGCTTCCAGCTGGCCATGTCCCCGCCGCGGGTCAGGGCATAGACCACCACAACCACGCAACACAGGGCCAGACCGATGATCGTCAGGTTTCGCACCAGTCGGCCGGTCTCCACCTGGAGTAGAGTGCGCTCCGGCTTCACCTGGCTGAGGGCCTTCCCGATTTTCCCCAATTCCGAGCGCAACCCGGTGGCGAGGACCTCGGCCATACCCTGCCCAGCAGTGACCAGGGTGCCCGAGAATACGGATGGCAAAGCATCGCCGCCCGGCCGGTCCAGAGCCTGCGCCGTCGCCGAGGCTGTCTTGGATACGGCAACGGATTCGCCGGTGAGTAGCGACTCGTCGACCGACAGGTTGATCCCCGTTCGCAGCACGGCGTCGGCCGGGACGCGATCGCCCTCGGCAAGCTGGATCAGGTCGCCACGGACCAGGTTTTTGGCGGAGATGCGTTTGCGCTGGCCATCGCGAATCACCAGCGCCCGCGGACTCGACAGATCGCGCAGGGCGTCCAGGGCACGCTCGGTGCGTCGCTCCTGAACGATAGTGATGCCCATGACCACGAAGACGAAACCAAGCAGCATTGCCGCGTCTCTGAGCTCCCCCATCAGCAGGTAGAGCGCTCCAGCCGCCACCAACAGCATGAACATGGGTTCTTTGATCACTTCCCAGGCGATGGCGTACAGACCGTGGCGTTCCTGGACTGGCAGGGCATTTGGGCCATCGACAAGTAGCCGTTGTCCGGCCTCGACCTCGGAGAGACCGGCGTGCCTGGACAGATCAAGGGCCGGTGTTTTGGCGGGAGTAGATGGCGTGGTCATAGACATCACAGAGCCTAACATTCCTCATCAGGTTCAAAGGGATTGTAAAATAGAGCAAAAGAGACTCGTCGTCGCGCCCAGGACAACCAGCGGATCTCCCAAACGAAACTGGATTCTGAAAAAACTTCTATCCAGCCTCTACGGTGATCTTGTGTGGTGAGACAGCAGCTCGTTTGGGCAACTCAATGCGCAGGACGCCGTCTTTGATGACCGCCTCAATCCGATCAACATCGACCGTCTGTCCGAGACGGAAGGTCCGTTCATAATCACGAGCAACATATTCGCACCAAAGCGCCATGCTCTTCGGTTCAAGGATCGAACTCGTGCCTTTCAACGTTAATACATCACCGTGCAATTGGATATCAACCCCCTCGGTGACGACTCCGGGCATATCGGCGATGATAGTAACAGCCGTGGCGTTTTCGTGAATGTCGCAGCGCAGAGAGACGCTACGATGTGGTACGGCTGGCATCAGATCCTTGGTGGCGTTCTCATCATGCTTCAGGAAAGTGTTCATGGTATGTTCTCAGTGCATCAGACGTTGTTGACAAGAATACAACGGGGTCGGTCACTGGTCGTACGTTTGAGGTATATCGTCAGAACTCCGTTTTTTCGTCCCGCTTCGATATGCTCTGCATCAACCGAAAATGGCAGTTGCAAACTAAGGCGGAAGTCGAGATCTGTTCGTTCCCGCATCAGCCAGTCTGTGGCTGTCGGAGCGGAGGAACGCTTGGCAGTGATCGTGAACGTGTCTTCGTATAGTTGCACGCTCAGATATTCGGGTTGGACGCCAAGCAGTTCGCTACTGACGGTGGCCGATTCATCGTTGGCGTAGACGTTGATACCGGGCGTTGCACCGGCGGTGCTCCATACTCGATCCTAAATGTCGGCCATCCCGGTGAGCATCGCTTTAACGTCGCTGAATGGATCCCAAGACATGGCGCAAGTTGTCATTTGATGATCCTTGGCGAGGTTTGATTGTGTGCCGTCGATCAAACAGCGCCTAGATACCCTGACATTAGAGTATCAGATGGCATCCACGCAGGTTGTCGACGATCACGCATAAGTCCGAGTCATGCCTACGTCCGATCGTGGTCACATGCCGCTGAGTATCGGCGAGTGCCTTGCATTCTTTCACCAGTGATTTTATGAACCTTGGTGGTCACCGCGCCCTGGAGTCTTGCCCCCAGGGCGCCGAGGAATGCGATCTACGTAAGCGGGATTCCGATGTCATTGAGTTATTTCATCGTCGTTCTTGATGGAGCTGATCTAGTCCACTATTGGAACATTCTCCAGCCCCACTCCACCGTGATTCGGTTGTCGACCGTGAGCACTCCGGGTGCGGCCCAGGCGACGCGCTCGGCCTCCTCGCGCTCAGCGTAGTTGGCCACCTTTCCGGTGAGATCGACCTTGCTGCCATACGTCAAAACCTGGATCTTCTTGGCATCAAGCATGGAATTGCGAAGGAAGGCGGCCCGGATCGCCGTTTCGACATCGGTGGCGGAGATCAGTGGCTTGATGTTGATCTGGTTCCTGATCCCCTTGACGCCAACCATGTACTGCATCACGTCCTCGGCGGCGTTTTTCTGGTACCACCATTCCACCTCGCCTTCCAGGGTGATCCAGCCATCGCG
>JBBQCI010000001.1:0-125395 GCA_038318565.1 Planctomycetota bacterium | reverse complement strand
GACCCGCTCGGCGCTGCGGCGCGGCTCACTGACGTTCGCCGATTGGGACCACGACGCTCTGTGCGGCTCGCTGGGCGCATGCCGGCCACGACCACACGGACAACACGGCTCTGGCCCGGCATGCTTCGGCGCTCGCTGTCTAGACGCACCGCCCGTGCACTACGCGGTTTGAAGAACCTGCGGTTAGCGCCAGGCTTTGAAGGCGAGGTGGCGCTGGAAGCCTGGCATGGGGACGGCGAGGCGGTCGCCAGGGTGATCGATGCTCTGACGAGACAGTTCGAGGCCGGTGTCGGCGTCCCACCAGGATAGCTGCATCGCTCCTGCCGCGACCGATTCGCCGAGGACCAATTCACCGGCAGGTAGCAAGTCTCCTGGACCGCCACTGCGTCCCCAGGTTTCATCGAGGATGTAGCCCAGCATCCGGCCCGGGCCAGCCCAGGCGCGTGACCAGGTGCGCGGGCCGGCGTCGATGACGATGCTACGCCTGAGAGGATTTCGCAGATCCTCGCCTTTCAGAAATCGCGAGAGGGCCTGATATTGGCCGAAGCGATTGCCCTGGTCGAGCCATTCGTGCCACCAGATCATCGGGGTGCCAGCGTGTCCGCTGACTAGGCCGACCCAGCCACCGACTGCCAGGGCCACCTCCAGTTGCGGTTGCGGTGCCGCGTCCCAGTTGCCGCCGTATTCGGTGACCAGAATTGGCTTGCCCAGTTCTGCCAATCCGTCGTTGGATCGACGAGCTGGATCGCTGGTCGAGCGGCATAGCCAGGTCCACACAGGGGGGCCATCGGGGCCGTGATAGGCGTCGATGCAGACGTAGGCGATGCCTGGCAATGCCGCGACGTCGCGGTCTGGCGTATGGTAGTTGCCTGCCCAGTGGGTGGTGCAGGGATGTCGCCACGGATCGTTCGCGGCCCAGCGCACGGCCGCCTCGGCGTGCCAGCTGCGCATCAGGGCCCTGGCATTGGTCTTCGCATCGTCGCCTTCTCCGCCTCCGGCGCGGTGGCCGAGTTCGGTGAGATTGACCTCCGACCACAGCTTCCAGCCGAGAATCGCTGGGCTGTCGCCGTAGCGCGCCGTGAGATGCCGCCGTGACCGTTCCTGAGCCGCCAGAGCCTTGGGGTCGTCGAACCAGTCTGCTGGATCGTCGAGCCAGCCACCGTTATCGCGGTTGGCCGGGCTACGATCCCATTCGGCGTCAGTGCGTATCGAAGCCTGTCCGTGGTTGTTGACCACTAGGTTGACGCGGATCCCACGTTCCTCGGCAAGATCGAGGACACGATCGAGTTGCCAGGCCCGCTCCTCGCTGATCCGTCCTTGGCCCCGCCACGGCCACCACGCTGCGTTCCACTCCAGGGCCAGGTTCCATGAACTCAGCCAGATTTCGCAGCCGTTTGCACCTGCAGCCGCCATGCGGTCAAACCAGGCCCGATAGCTGAGGGTGCCGCGATCCGGAGTCAGCCGGGTGCCCGTCCGCTCGACGCCGCGTAAATCCCAGACGGTATGGATGTTTGGACCGATCGGCCAGACCATGTCGCCATCAGCGCTGAAAAACCGTGAATCTACTGTGTCGACTCGGGCGATGCCATCGCCGGGCGTTCCGCTGGCGGTGATGGTTGGCAGGTCCGCTCGTGCGGTGGCGCCGCTGCGCCAGCGAGCCTCAATGGTCGATTGCCAGGTTCCGGCACTTGTCGCCCTGCTGCGCACGGCAATAGCGGTTTGGCCCCAGGCCTGCACCTCCTCGCGATCGCCGCGATCCCACGCCCGCATCGGTTGATCATGGAATCCATTGGTCGTGATGCTGACTCCGTTTGGTCCACGCATCGTCAGCGTCACAGCCAAGGCGTCCGGATCCCACGGATCGCTCGGCCACGGATCCGGCAGTATGCGCACCTGCAGGCGCATGTGCGTAGAGACCTGGGTCTGGGGCAGGTCGCTGATGACCATGCGTCCAGGTCCACGGTCAGTCAACTTCGCCAGTGCATCCAGACGCAGATCGTTCACCAGCACGCGTCCTCCGCTGCGGGTCGACCAGAAGACGAGACCAGCGGTGCGGATTTCGGAGATGACGCCGGCATTCCACGATTGACCGTGCCCCTGGGGAACGAGCACGGCATCGGCATCAAGATCCATGCGCACGCGGTGTTGGCCGGGTGTCATCTCGCCTTCGACGGGATGCTGCCACCACCGGCCATGTCGGTCGGCGACCCACACGGCATAGCCGAGATCTGTCGGGGCATCGGAGGGTACATCGATCGATGCCTGCAACCGCAACGGGGTGCCGGGATGGTCGATTGACACGCGGGTGGACAATGGCGCGTTGAGGCGGACTTCGGTAGCGGCCAGAATAACGCAGGCGAACAGGAGGGGTATGCTGCGCCAGGACATCATGTCGTTAACGGCCCTGCGTGGCCGCAGTGACCGTTATTACTGGCCAAGGAAGTTGCGCAGGAGGGACAGGCCGACCTCGCCGCTCTTTTCAGGATGGAATTGGAAGGCTGCTAGATTCCCCCGGCGGACGCCGGCGCAGAAGCGGATGCCGTGTTCGCTGGTCGCCACCACGTCGACGCCGGGACCGGGCTCAACATAGTAGCTGTGCACAAAATAAAGATGTCCGCCAGAAAGGCCGGCAGCTAGGGGTTCGCCAGCCGAGAAATCAACCGCATTCCAGCCCATGTGCGGCACCTTGATCGAGCGGTCGGTCGGCTTGAAGCGCACCACCCGTCCCGGTAGTACGCCTAGGCAGGGCACACCGCCGTCCTCTTCGCTGTGCTCAAACAGCAATTGCAGCCCGACGCAGATCGCCAGCACCGGCTTGCCGGCATCAATCGCCCGTCGCAAGGCCTCCGCCAAGCCAAGAGCCTGCAATGACCCCATGCACGAGCCCGCCGCGCCGACGCCGGGAAAGATCACCCGGTCGGCGGCATCGACCGCCTGAGGATCGCGCACGACCACGGCATCATGGCCAAGATGAGCGCAGGCCCGTTGCACCGAGGTGAGGTTGCCGGCATCATAATCGAGGATCACCGTCCGCATGATCCCTATCATTGCCCGGGTCTGGCGATGCGGAAGTGCGGAGGTGCGAAGGTCCCCACTTCCGCGTCTCGCCACCGGCGTACCGTGTCGGCAATGGATCCTTTGCTTCGACCTGGCGGCCCGGCCATGGCCCGCCCGCTGATCATCGCCATGGATGGCCCGGCAGGGGCCGGCAAGAGCACGGTCGCCAAGCGGCTAGCAGCGCGATTGGGCATTCTGCGACTCGACACCGGGGCGATGTATCGGGCCTGTACCGTGCATGTCCTTGATGCCGGGGTCGACCGCGATGATCCCACAGCCATCGCCTCGTTGGTGCGCAGTCTGCAGGTCGATTTCACCACTGCCGGCCGAGTCAGGATCGGCGGGATTGAACTGCCCGAAGAGCGCATCCGCAGCCCGGAGACAACGGCCGAGATCTGGCGGGTGGCCAACAACCCGGACTGTCGCCGACACTTGGTGTCGCAACAGCAGGCCATCGTTTCCGGTCGCGAAGCGGTCGTCGAAGGGCGAGATGCCACCACTGTCATCTGTCCCGATGCCCAGCTGAAGGTCTATCTCGACGCCACTCCGGCCGAACGCGCCCGGCGCCGGCTGGGCGAATGGCAGGCCCAAGGGCGTCGCGATCTGCCTACTCTGGCTGAGATCGAAGCCGAGATCAGCGAGCGTGACCGCAAGGACTCTACCCGAACTGTTGGCGCCCTGACCCTGGCTGATGACGCCTTGCACCTGATCTGCGATGGCATGACCGTCGAAGAGGTGGTGGCGCGCCTGGCTGCCTTTGCGGTGCAGCGCAATCCGTTTGCGATGGAACGGCTAGTCGCCGATCAGGTGCTGGTCGGACGCAGCCGGGCACCGGGCTACGTCATGGTCGCCGAAGGCCAGGGTGACGACGGCTGGCAGCTCGGTCTGTCCAATCCCAGTCCGGGGCGGATGCCTGGGCAGATCGTCGATTTCACCCGTAATCGCGGTGGCCATCAGGCCGGCACACTCCTCCAGGGATCAGCGGTGCTCGCTCTCGGCGGGCGCGGCGACGCGCCGGGACGCATCGACGCTTTGCCTATGCTGCCGCAGACCTGGTACGTGATCGAGCCGGACTGTTGGCATGCGGTCATCCAGTCGCACGGCACGATCTGCGCCTGGGCAGAGGCCATCGGCATCAGCGAGGAACGGCGTGAGCTGACCCTGGGTCAACGTCGTGAACTGGACCAGTTCGTCGGCGTGTTCCTGCCCCGATAGGGCAGGAATTACGTCTGGCGACGGCCAAACACGCTGCAGGACGATTCGGTTGACGGTGGAGCTGGAGGCGCCCTTCACCAAGCGCGGCTGAAGCTGCCGGGATATCTCCCCGGGCTGCCCAACTTGGACTAGCCCTGAGCCGTCCCGGCCTAATATGAGACCATGATATCGATCATCTTCTTCACCGTCCTGTCTGTCCTTGCCCTGGGTGCGGCGATTGCGGCCAATCTGCCCAAGGCGGCGCGCGTGGCACTGGTGGTGATGTCCGGCCTGCTTTTCATCACCGGCTTCCTCATCGGTTCATCGGTGGTGATCCCTGCTGACAAGACCGGCGTGGTGATGAAACACTTCGGCACGCCGCTGCCGCCCGGATCGATCATCGCCCGAAACGGAGAACAGGGTCCGCAGGCGATTATCCTCGGGCCCGGCTGGCACTTCGGCTACGTTCCCTTCATGTATGAGGTCAACGAGGTCGACGTAGCGCTGATCGAGCATAACAAGCTCGGCTTCATCACCGCCAAGGACGGCCAGCCGCTGCCTGACGGAGAAATCTTCGCTCCGATATGGTCTTCGACCACCGACCTGCTCGACCCCGAGACCTTCCTATCGAAGAACGGCCATCGCGGTCCTCAGGCCACTGTGCTGACGCCCGGCACCTACCGCTACAATCCTAACCTGCATGACATCAAGACGATTGATGCGCTACAAATCGAACCCGGCACGGTGGCGGTGATCACCGCTCGCACCGGTACTCAGGCGCCTCCCGGCGGGACCCTAGTCAACGGCGTGCCGCTGGTGCCCAAGGGCTGCCGCGGCATCTGGCTCGAACCGCTGCCGCCCGGCGCCTATTACCTCAACAGCCAAGCCTACGCCCCGGTGCTGGTGAAGACCATCCAGCGCGTCTACACCTACCAGCAGGCCCAGACCCGCAATGCCACATCCAAGACTGTAGCGGACACCGGCGCCGACTGGTCGGTAGTGGTGCGATCCAAGGATGGCTTCTCCTTCCCCATCGACGTGCGTGTCGGCTGCGCCGTCGAGGCCAAGGACGCCCCGTACCTCGTCGCCTTGCTTGGCGATCCGGACAAACGCGTCAAGGACGACCAGGAAGACGAGGAACTCGAACTGCTGGAATCGAAGGTCATCCTGCCGGCGGTGCGCGCCATCTTCCGCAACGTCACCGAGACGATGAACGCGCTAGAATTCGTCGACCGGCGCAGCTCAATTGAGAAGGAGGCGACCGAGCGCATGAAGGTCGAGTTGGCCAAGTTCCGCGTCACCTGCGATGGCGTCTACGTCGGTAACATCCATCTCGATGCCTCGGAGGCCGGCCGCAAGCTGATCTCGACCCAGACCGATCGCGAGGTGGCGGTCAACCAGCAGAAGCTCTACGACGAACAGCGGAAGGCTGAGGAATCGCGCGCTGCGTTCGTCAAGGCGCAGGAGGACGCCGAGCAGCAGCGCAACCTGGCCAAGGCGACCTTCGCTGTGCAGGTCCAGGAGCAGCAGGCCAAGGCCCGCGCCGCCGAGGCCAAGGGCGAGAGCGACTACCAAATCATCACCGGTGAAGGCCGCGCCAAGGCCTACCGCGCCATGGTCGATGCCCTCGGCCGCGAGCAGGTTGCGCAGCTGGAGATGCTCAAGCTAGTCGCCGAGGGCAAGGTGCAGATCACCCCACAGGTCATGGTGCTGGGCAACGGCGGGACTATGGACGCGCTCGCCGGCACCCTGCTGCGCCAAGCCATCCCCGCCAAACCCGAGAAGTAGGGACCTGACGCATGCTCTTCTTCGTCTCCATCCTCGCCATCCTGGTGTGCGTCCTCGTGCTGCTGGTAGTTATCGCCTCCAGCAACCGCGCCCGTGAGCGGGCTGAGCGTCAGCGCGAAGCGCAGGAACGGGTGCAGCAGCTGCCCAAGGGCTGAAAACGAGTAAGCCGGCGACCGTGGCGTTAGCTCGACCAGTTCGTCGGCGTGTTCAGTTCAGACCGCGCTGACGGGTTGGTGCGCAGTCTCCGCCCAGGTAGCGATCGCGCTGCGTGCTAGTTCGACCCAGCGGGCCAGGCGCCACGGCTCGCCCTGCACGGTGTGGGTGTCCTTCAGCACGAAACACAGCGGTAGATGGCCGGCGACGGTGAGAGTCTGCGCGATGTCGGCGCTGATCTGGTCTTCACGGAATTCGCCGCAGACCAGGGTTGGGTTTGGCTTGCGCGCCAGTACCAGGCGCCCAGCGCTGATGCGGGCCATCGCCTCCTGGTTCGCCCACGGTGCCATCGAGACGACGCGCAAATTGGGCACCGCGTCCATCACCATCTGCAGTCGCCGTTCGATTCCTTCGCAGCAGCCGTAGTAGACCAGCCCGAAGCGGCGCATGAGGGGGATCTGGTAGGGCAGGATGAATTTCTGGAACAATTTTGGCGAAACGCCGACCGTCTCCTGGCTTTCGCTGAAGCCCCAGCGCTGGGCGAAGGTGCCACCGCCTTCGTTCGCGCACATCGAACAGGTAGGCCCATAGCCGCCTGATCCGATCCCGAACGAGGCGTCATGATTGGCGGTCAGCAGCCCCTCTGATTCGTACCAATCCATCATCATCATGAGGTCGTCGCGCATCCAGGCCATTACGGCGTGCAGGCCCTCGGGATCGTCGTACATCAGCGTCATCAGTTGTTCGAGGCCGACTAGTTGAATGACATCGATTGTCAGTCCGGAGGTCCAGAATCCGTAGTGCCGACGCTGCACAGTCAGGATGTCGCCAACCGCTTCCTGGGCGAGCGCGAAATCGGCAGCGGTGCCGACACGGTCGACGGTCCAGGTGCGATGGCGCAGCTTGGTGAGATCCTGCAGCAGGTTCTTCAACGGCGGTTCCCAGGTAAAGCTGCCACGATTGTCACCATGCTGCTTGGGAATCTCGACGCCCCATCCACTGTCGCTGATCCGCCAGTGGATGTCGACGGTGGGTGTCCACGGGGTGTCGTCCTTGAGGAACTCGGCCCGACGGATGCGCTCGCGCAGGCTCCATTCGATGCTGTGCAGTTCGGTAGCACAGGTGCAGGACTCGCCCTGCATCAGCTCAGCCGTGGCTCCTTCCGGCTGGACCACGACGAGCGGCCGTTCTGTCGGTTCCAGGTCAACCAGTCGCTGCCATTGCTGACGACTCCAGCGGACTTGGTCGCTGTCGCAGATGGTGCGGTAGCGGGTGGCAAGCCCGCGCAGGGTGGCGCGATCGGCGGCAGAGATCTGGTGCATGCCTCCATCATAGCTGATGGAGGCAGAGATCGCTCGCCTGGCCGGAATGCGACTACGCCGCTTCGGACGTTCAGGCCTGGCCGAGGTAGGACTTCAGCAAGAAACCCGTCGACGGGTTGAACCCGGCCACCGCGGCATTGGCACCACGCGACTTCTGCAGCTGGTTGCGGACCGTCTTGGCCAGGACCTTACCCAGTTCGACGCCCCACTGGTCGAAGCTGTTAACGCCCCAGATGAAGCCCTGCACTGCGGTGCGGTGCTCATATAGGGCGAGCAGCTGGCCGGCAGCGTACGGGGTCAATTGGTCGAGCAGCAGGACGTTGCTCGGGCGATTGCCGGGGAACACCTTGTGCGGGACCAGCGCGGCAGGCACGCCTTCCTTCTGCAATTCGGCTTCAGTCTTGCCGTAGGCCAGGGCGTCGGGCTGGGCAAAGAAATTACACATCAGCTCGTCGTGGTTGTCGACCGGCTCGCCAGGCAGGGCCACTGGGGTCTGGCTGCGGCGGAAGCCGATGAAGTCGCAGGGTACGACGCGGCCCTGGTGGATCAGTTGGTAGAACGAGTGCTGGCCGTTGGTCCCGGGTTCGCCGAAGTCGACCTCGCCGGCTTCGAAGGGCAGGACCTGGCCTTCCGTCGTGACGCGCTTGCCGTTGCTCTCCATGTCGACCTGCTGGATGTGCGGGGCGAGCTTGAGCAGCGATTGGCAGTACGGCAGCAGGGCGCGCGACGGGCGGCCGAGGAAGCTGCTCTGCCACACGCCGAACAGGCCCATCAGGGCAGGCAGATTGCGCTCGGCCGGGGCGGCGAGGAAGTGTCGGTCCATGGCGTGAGCGCCGTTGAGGAACTCCTGCACCGGCTTGTAACCAAAGTGCAGGGCCAGCGGCAGCACGCCGACCGCGCTGCACACGCTGTAACGTCCGCCGACCCAGTCCCAGAAGCCGAAGGCGTTGGCCGGATCGATGCCGAACTGCTTGACTGCTTCCAGGTTGGTCGACACCGCGATCATATGCTTGGCCACTGCGGCTTCGCCAAGAGCGTCGACGATCCACTTCCGCACGGTGCGGGCGTTGAGCATGGTTTCGGCGGTAGTGAACGTCTTCGAAACCACCACGACCAAGGTGCGTTCGGGATCAAGGTCAGTGAGCGCGCGAGTGACGTCGATCGGATCGACATTGGCGAGGAAGCGCAGGACGCGACGTTTGGCCGCCTTGGTGCAGTCTGGATCCGTGCGCATCGCCTCGTAGGCGAACTCGGGGCCAAGATAGCTGCCACCGATGCCGATTGACACTACGTTGGTCAGCTTCTTGCCCGTGGCTCCCTTCCATTTTCCACCGCGGACATCCTTGCTGAACGCCTTGATGCGGTCGAGAACTTCGTGCACGTCGGGGACGACGTCATGACCGTCGACCAGGATCGCTTTCCGTTTCGGTGCGCGCAGGGCCATGTGCAGGACTGCGCGGTTTTCGGTGCCATTGATCTTCTCGCCGTTGGCCATCGCCTTGATCTTCCGGCTCAGTCCGGCGTCACGGGCGAGGTCAATCAGCAGATCAATGGTCTGACGGGTGGCGTTCTGACGGCTGGCATCGAGCAGCACTCCATCGACTTCCCAGCGCATGCCAGCGCAACGGGCCTCGTCTTGCATCAGCTCGCGCAGGTGCGTGCCGCCGATGGTCTTGGCGTGCTCGGTCAGGGCCTTCCAGGCCGGGGTATCGCTGATGATCATGGCGGACTCCGTGGGCCGGCAGGCTATGGGAGGGGGCCAGGAGGCAAAGGGGCAGCGGGTGGCAGTAGAGATCCATGTCGAAATTGACGAATTCCGATGCTTGCCCAATAGCGGTTGCGGCCGATGACCAGAACCATGCGCGTAGTCGTCGTCGGTGCCGGGGCAATCGGCCAGTTCTATGGCGCCCAGCTGGTCTGGGCCGGCCATGACGTGCGCTTCGTTGCCCGTCGGGATCTGGCGGCTTTGCGTCAACGAGGACTGCTAGTCGACCAGGAATCGACCGACCATGTCGCCTCATCCAGGTTTCATCGCCAGCTGCGTATTCCGCCAACCAGCTTCCGGGTGACAGATGATCCGGAGGAGGCCGCCGCAGGCGGCGTCGATTGGTGCTTGTTGGCAACCAAGGCCACTGCGTTGTCTGAGGCCGAGCAGCTGTGCGGTCCGTCAGTCAGATCGGGAGCGCAGATAGCTGCACTGCTCAATGGACTTGGCGTCGAGGAGCGGCTGGCTGCATGGTGCCCGACGGGAATCGTCCATGGTGTCCTCTGCTTCATCTGCGTGAATCGCTATGAGGATGGCACGGTACGTCATCTTGCCCATGGTCGGGTCGGGGTTGGTCATCATGGTGATGATCCGTCGCGTCGTTCGGCCCTGGCGGCCTTGTGGCGATCTGCCGGCCTAGCGGTCCTGGAATCAGCCTGCCTGCTCGAGGCGCGCTGGCGCAAACTAGCTTGGAATATTCCATTCAACGGACTCAGTGTCGCTGCCGGCCTGCCGGGCTTGGGCACCCGCGCCATCCTCTCTGAACCGGCTCTGCGCACGCGTTGCGAGCGGCTGATGCGTGAGACGATCCGGATCGGCAACGCGGACCTGGCCGACCATGGAAGGGCAGAGCACATCAACGAGGATGCCTGGACGCACGAGCAGATGACGCTGACCGTCGA
The DNA here is from genome assembly GCA_038318565.1 of Planctomycetota bacterium. Taxonomy (GTDB): domain Bacteria; phylum Planctomycetota; class UBA11346; order UBA11346; family UBA11346; genus UBA11346. Next base: position 115,214 of record JBBQCI010000001.1, on the reverse strand, counting down.
GATGGGCGACTACTTCACCAGTACACTGCTCGATCTGCGCGGCGGTCGTCCATTGGAGACCGCGTGTATCTTCAGTGAACCGTTACGTCGATCGCGCTCGCTTGGCGTAGCCGCTCCAGAGTTGGAACGACTCGCCGCCGAGTTACGGCTCGACTGATCGTCAGCCCGTCTCGCTCTCGTCCGAGTCGCTGTCGCCGCCGCCCGCCTTTGCCTTCTTCGGCATCGGTTCGGTCTCGTCACCCACCGTGTTGCGCAAGACCTCTTCGAGGGAGGTGACACCGCGCATGACGTTGAGGATGCCAGCCCGCCGGAGCGAGATCATGCCGGTCTCCAGCGCGACCTTGCGGATCTCCAAGTCAGTGCCACCGCCGATGATGATCTTGCGCAGACGATCGTTCATCTCGAGGCATTCGACCAGGGCGAAGCGGCCCTTGTAGCCGTTGTTGCACAGGCTGCAGCCGACGCCCTTCTTCATCTGCAGGCCCTCGACGTCCTCTGGTTTGAAGCCCATGTGCAGCATCTGGGCACGGTCGGGGAACTCGGACTTGGGCACGTCGATCTTGCAGTTGCTGCACAGGCGTCGACCAAGACGCTGGGCCAGGACGACGTTGAGGGTCGAGGCGACCATCAGCGGTTCGATGCCCATGTCGATGATGCGGGTGATGGTCGACGGGGCGTCGTTGGTGTGCAGGGTGGAGAGCACCAAGTGGCCGGTCAGGGCCGCCTTCACGGCGATCTCGATGGTCTCCTGGTCGCGGATCTCACCGATCATGATGGTGTCGGGGTCCTGGCGCAGGAGTGCGCGCAGGGCGTTGGCGAAGGTCAGTCCACGCTTGGGATTGACGTGGCACTGATTGATGCCTTCCAGTTCGTATTCGACCGGATCTTCCACCGTGTTGACGTTGTCCTCGGGCGTCATCACGGTTTTCAGACATGAATACAGGGTCGTCGACTTGCCGGAACCGGTCGGACCGGTGACCAGCACCATGCCCTGCGGAGCGGCCAGGCCGCGCGACAGAATGTCGTAGATCTGCGGTTCGAGGTTCAGCTCTTTCATGTCCTTGAGGTTGCCCTTGGCGAGCAGACGCATGCATATCTTCTCGCCCCAGACGAGCGGCAGCGAGTTCACGCGGATGTCGCACTTGACTCCGTCCATGCTGACCGCGATGCGGCCGTCCTGCGGCTTGCCGCGCTCGGCGATGTTCATGGTATCGGTCATGATTTTAATGCGCGAGCACAACGAACGTTCGAGCTTCTTCGGCAGATCGAGCACCTCGACCAGAATGCCGTCGATGCGCAGCCGGACGCGCACTTTCTTCTCGTACGGCTCAATGTGGATGTCAGAGGCCCCGCGCTTGATTGCCATCGACAGGATCGACTTCACCGCCTTCACCGCCGGGGCGTCGTCAGTGCTGCCTTCCAGGGCGGCATCATCCTTGTTCTCTACCGGCTTCTTCTTGTCGATATCGACGTCGTCGATGCCTTTCATGTCCTCCATCATCTGCTCCACTGCCTTGTCCTGGGCGTGGAAGGTCAAGTCGATGGCCTTGAGGATGGCGCGTTCCGTCGAGACGACCGGAATGACGTGTCGACCGATCTGCAGCTTGAGGTTGTCGAGCGCGACCACGTCGTAGGGATTGATGACAGCCACGGTGGCGTGGTCGCCGGCGATCGCGATGGGCAGGACGCCGTGGTATTTGCAGGCATCCTCGGCCAACAGGTCGTTGCCCTTGTTCAGCGAACGCAGCTCGTCCTGGTCGACCTTGAGCTTGTCGAGGTCGATCGGCGGCCAGCCGCTATCCTCGGCGACCAGGCCGATCAGGGTCAGTTCATCGATCAGCTTCTCGGTGACCACCAACGAGGCGAGCAGTGCGCTTTCCTTGTTCGCCTTCTCGATCAGGGTGACGAAGGTCGCTTCGTCGACCAGGCCCGCCTTGCGCAAGAGGGATGCCAGTTTGCGATTATAGCCAGTGACGTTGGCCATGGTTAAAGCCCCTGCGCCTTCAAGACGATATCGATCTCAGAAATCTTGGTCAAGTAGACCTGCAAACTGCAGCCGGTCTGTGTTTCGATCTCCTTGAAGACGTCCTCGGACAGCAGGCCGGCGATCGCGATGACCAAGACGTTGCCGATCGAATCCATCGGTACGAACTGGAACTTCCGCATCATTTGCGGTTCGAAAATCTCCAACAGCTCTTTGGGGATCTTGTAGGCGCTGGGCTTTATGAATGGGATGCCGAATTGGGCGACCAGTACGGCGACGATCTTCTCCTCGGTCAGCAGCTTGGTCTGGACCAGAGTCTCGCCGAACATCAGGCCGGTCTGATGCTGCATGCGCAGCGTGTCCTGGACTTGCTCGGCGGTCAGCAGATTCTGTTCGACGAGGATCTCGCCGAGCTTTTTCTTGGTCAGGCGGGTGAGGGCGACCATGTTATCCCAAGCAGGAGTCTGACGTCTGGAATGCGCAGCCTGGTCCACGAAGGACGGCGAGCCTGGCAGCTAACAGCGTCCGCTGGCTGACGGCGGGACTCTTTTCTCACGTTCCCGCTCCGTCGCGCTGGGCCATGCGCTTGAGGTCTTCGGTGTCGCGTGAACGACTCATCGCCTCATCCCAGGTGACAGTGTGGGCGCGGTAGAGCTCGAACAGGCTTTGATTCATCGTTTTCATGCCGACCTTGCCGCCGGTCTGGATGTGCGAGAGGATCTGGTGGCACTTGTCGTCGCGGATGAGCGCACGAATCGCCGCATTCGGCAGCATGATTTCGCCGGCCATGGCGCGACCCTTGCCAGTCGCCTTGCTTAGCAGCTGCTGACAGAAGACGCCTTCAAGGACGAAGGACAGCTGGGTGCGGATCTGGTTTTGCTGGTTGGCGGGGAAGACGTCGATGATGCGGTTGATGGTTTCGACGGTCGACGAGGTGTGCAAGGTGGCGAAGGTCAGGTGACCGGTCTCGGCTAGGGTCAGGCCGGCTTCGACCGTCTCGCGGTCACGCATCTCGCCGATCAGCACGACATCCGGGTCCTGACGCAAAACGCGTTTGAGCGACTGGTGGAAGCCCAATGTGTCCGTTCCGACCTCGCGCTGGTTGACCAGGCACATCTTGTTGCGATGGACGAACTCGATCGGGTCCTCGATGGTCATGATGTGCTCAGGCCTGGTCTGGTTGATCAGGTCGATCATCGAGGCCAGCGAGGTCGACTTGCCCGAGCCGGTGGCGCCGGTGACCAGCACCAGGCCCTGGGACAGCTGGCATAGCCGGGTGCATACCTCGATCGGTAGACCGAGCTGCTCGAACGAGAAAATCTCGTACGGGATGGTACGCATCACCGTGCCAACCGCGCCGCGCTGGAAGAAGACGTTGACGCGGAATCGACCGACGCCCTGCAGGCCGAAGCTCATATCGAGCTCCATCTCCTGTTCGAACCGAGCGATCTGGGTGTTGTCCAACACCGAGTAGATCAGCTTCTTGGTCTGTTCGGGACCAAGCACCTCGGTGCCAGGCAATTCCGCGAGTATGCCGTCCACCCGGATGCGTGGGGCCGATCCGGCCGAAAGGTGCAAATCTGATCCGCCGCGTTCGACCATCGTACGCAGCAGTTCCTCCATCGTCAGCATGGGGATTCCTCCGCCGACGATGGTGGCGTCCCGGGTCGGGGGGTGCAAGTAGAGATGGGCGGTCCCCGGCGGAGCGCGTGCGTTGGCAGCCGGGCGCGCCGTCCTACCCTGCCCGGCCATGCGAGTGCTGCCGCGGACTGTTTTGAGGGAGACGCTGCTGCTCAGCGCCTTTTATGCCGCGGTCTTCCTCGGTTTGATCCTGGTCGGGGCTGCCGCTCCGCTGATCAAGCAGGGTGCTCCGATCCTCGCTGTGCTAGCCTTCATCCCTGAGCAAGCCCTGCTGCTGGGTATGCTGGCCTTGCCTTTGGCCATGGTCACGGCCTTCCTGGCGTGTATTGGCCGGATGCGCGAAGATGGCGAATTGACCGCGTTGCAGGCAGCTGGCGTGGGCACGTGGCAGATTGCCAAGGCGACCCTGCCAATCGCCCTGCTACTGGCTGTGTATATGGGTGTGGCCGCCCATGTACTTCTGCCCAGCATGACCCTGCGCCTGTTCGAGGGGCGCGGTCAGTTGCTGCGCCAGGCCTTGGCCGCCAAGGTCGAGCGGCGTACTCCGGTGTGGCAGCAGGACCGTCTGGTGCTTGCCGCCCACGCCGCCCAAGACGACCGGTTGCTCGGCCTGTTTGGAGTTCAAATAGACCCAGACGGGGGCATGGCCGCTGTGTTCGCTCCGGAAGCGCGTTGGACGGCCGACCCTGGGGACGAAGGCGAGGATCCGGCTCTGGGTCTAGAGATGCGTGGCGCACGCATGATGGTCCGCGAGTCCGGTTCGCCGCCGCGCATCGCCACGGCGGTGCTGCCGGGGTGGTCGGTGCGCATCCCCACAGCCAAGGGCAATTACCAGGACAAGGCGGATGCCTTGTCGACCGTTGAACTACTCAAACGGATTCGCAGCGCCCCCGAGAATACCCCGCGCGAGCAGCGGACCATGCGCAATTACGAACGTGCCTGGCACACCCGGCTGATGTTGCCGGTAGCCGTGATCTCATTCTGGGTGTTCGCCTGTGGCTTGGGCCTGGCCATCGGACGCGGCAACCGAGTGTTCGCTGTCTGTCTCGGGGTGGTCACGGTGGTCGCCGTTCTCTTTCCGGCCCTGGTCCTGGCTAAGGAGGTGGGCGAGCGTCTGCGCATTGATGCCGCGGTGTGGGTGTGGCCACCGCCCCTGATCCTGGGAGCGATTGGTTCCTGGCTTCTGTGGAGGCACCGGTGATCCCGACCCTCGATCGGCACCTGTTGGTGCAATTCCTGCGCAATGCCGCCCTGGTCACCGTGGCCACGGTCATCGTGTTCGTCGTGCTCGACGTGCTGCTCGGCTTCCAGCTGCTCACCCGTCCAGCGCCCAGCCCGTGGACCAAGATCGAGCTGTTCGCCTGTCGCATCCCAGGACTGTTGAATTTCGCCATTCCAGTGGCTGCGATCGTCGCCGTGCTGGCCACCGTGGCACCGATGCTCCGCCGGGGTGAGTTCACCGCCCTGGGAGCGGCCGGCATCACCCTGCGGCGTTCGACCAGGACCCTGCTGCTGGCCAGCTTGGCGGCCGGCATTATCGATGTGGTGATTGCTGATGTCGCAACGCCACCGGCCACTGCTCAGGCCCTGGCCCTGCAGGATCTGCTGGAGGGTCAGAATCGCGAAGGCCGGGTATGGCGCGGAGATGATGGGACCACCTGGTTCGCCAGCGGAGCACGGTTGGTCGGCGTCGAACATCCGGAGCTGACCCAGGTCGTTGCCGCCAATGCAGACGCCATGGTCATTGCCGATCGGGTGCTGTGGGACGGAACGGCCTGGACGATGCCGGCAGGGTGCTCTGTCCTGCACGTGGGCGGCGGCGGCCAGCGTCTGGATCGGCAACCACCCGGGGCGATGCCGACAGGAATTGACCTCGGACTCGACCCAGGCCTACTCTACCGCCGATTGCTGCCGCGCTACACCATGACCAGCACGCAGCTGCTGGCGCGAGCCGAGCACGCGGACCTCGTCACCGTGTGGACCCGCCTCAGCCGGGTCTTCGCACCAATGCTGGCGACCATGGCTGCGCTGGCTGTGTTCGTCCGGTTCGGCAACCGCGACCGTGTGGCCATTGCAACTATCGAGGCGGTGGCGGCGTCGTTGCTGCCGACCGTCCTGCTCAGCCTTGGAGGCGTGGCAGCCGACACCACGCCGGGGCCACCCGTGGTGACTGTCACCATCGGAGTACTGATCGCCGCTACGCCGGCGCTGTGGCTTTGGCTGCGCTGGAGATTGTAGCGTTCACCCACCCGCTAGCTGGCTGCTGGCATAGAGGGCGGCGTAACGCCCGCCTGCCGACATCAGCTGGTCATGGCCGCCTTGTTCGGCGATCAACCCGTCGACAATCACGACGATCCTGTCGGCGTCGCGAATGGTGGCCAGGCGGTGGGCGACGATCACGGCCGTACGGCCGGCGACCAGACGCTTGAGCGCGCGACGGATGCGACCTTCGGTATGGATGTCGACCGCGCTGGTCGCCTCGTCGAGGACCAGGACCTTCGGATCGGCGAGGCAGGCGCGGACCAGGCACACCAGTTGACGTTGTCCATGGCTGAGGTTCGTCCCACCCGGGCCGCAATCCGTCTCAAGGCCCATGGGTAGCGCCAGTAGCACTTCATCGGCGCCCAGCCGTATAACGGCGTCGTCGATTTCAGCATCACTCGCGCCGGATCGGGCCAAGCGCAGGTTGTCTCGGATGGTCCCGCTGAAGAGGACATTGTCCTGCGGCACCACCGCGATCTGACGGCGCAAGCTGTCCTGAGTGACCCCGCGCAGGTCATGGCCATCGATGGATACGCTGCCAGCAGTGGGATCGTAGAAGCGGCTCAGCAGCTGCACCAACGTGCTCTTTCCGTGCCCAGTCGGACCGACCACGGCGACCGTCTCGCCAGCCCTGATGGTCAGGTCAATGCCGCGCAGGACCGGCTTGTCTACCAGATAGGCGAAATGGACCCCGCTGAGGGTAACTGTCCCGGTGACCGCCGGCAGCGGTCGGGCATTCGCGGCATCGGTGATGTCGGGTCTGGTGTCGAGCAGCAGGAACACGCGTTGGGCGGCTGCGCTGGCGGTCGCCAGGCGCTCGATCAGATCACCGATCTCCTGGAGCGGGCCAAGGAACAGGAAGACATAGAAGACACATTGGGCCAGTTCGCCGACGCTGATACGGCCCTCGGCGAGATGGATGCCTCCGACCAGCAACAAGGCGGCGATGCCGACGGTGGACAGCAGAGCGGTGAAAGGCCCAAACCAGCCCCACGCATACGAGGCGCGGATGGCGCTGTCGTCGAGATCGCTGAGCAGTCGCCCATAGCGCTCGCGATTGCTGGACTCGGCGGCGCTTTGCTGGATCACGCCGATACCGGTAATGCTCTCGCACAACTGGGCGGTAACCCGGCTTTTGGCTTCGGCGACCTGACCCCAGCGTTTCTGGCCAGCCTTGCGGAATAGCATGGCGGTGATCAGCAGGACCGGCAGCAATGGGGCGAGCACCAGTAGCAGCCAGGGATCGATCAGTGCCATGGCGACCGAAGCGCCGGTGAAGCGCAGCAGGACACCGAGTCCTTCAGGCGCGGCGTTGACCAGCGCCGGCTGCAGCGCTTCGACGTCACGATCGACCCTGGCGACGATCCGTCCGGCTCGGGTACTGTCGAAATAGCGCATCGATAACCCATGCACGTGCGCATAGAGCCGGCTGCGCAATCTGGCCAGCACGCGCAGGGCGATATGCCCGGCCATCCAATGGGCAACGCCGGCGCCGCCGAAGCGGACCAGCCAGGTCGCAAGCAGGCCGCCGAGGGCGAAGACGAAGACGTTGATGGTGGCAGTGCCGGCAATGGTGTGGTCGATAATGTCAGCCAAGAACCAAGGCCGCAGTACGATCGACACGACCATGATGGCTTCGAGCGAGGCGAGCCCCAGCAGTGCCTTGCGCGAGCCGCGGGTCAATTCCCACAGGCGGGACGCGGTGGCGCGGTCGAGCTTGGCGCGCGCCTGCTCCTCTTCATCCTGGAGATCGCTCGGCCGTCCTGGGGCAGCTGGCGCAGTCGTGCCCTTACTCATGCCGCCACCTCGCGATCGAGGCCGAGGAGGTCACGATAGGTGGTATCGTGCGCCGACAGCTCGGCGTGGGTGCCTGCTCCGGCGATGCGCCCGTCGCGCAGCAGCAGCACCCGGTCGGCGGCGGCGCAGCTGGACGGTTTGGAGCAAATCATTAAGATGGCCGTGTCAGACAGATGGCTGCGCAGGTTGCCCAGCACCCGCGATTCGGTCACGGCGTCGAGTGCACTGGTAGCGTCGTCCAGCACTAGGACCGCAGGACGCGCCAGCAGGGCGCGGGCCAGGCAGATGCGTTGGCGTTGTCCGCCGGAGAGAGTGACCCCGCGCTCGCCGATGCGGCCATTAATGCCCTCGGGCAAACTGGCTGCGACTTCTTCTGCGGCTGCCAGGCGTAGAACTTCCTGGATATCAGCGTCGGAGGCTTCCGGACAGACCATTCGCAAATTGCCGGCCAGCGCATCGGAGAACAGGAACGCCTCCTGGAAAACCAACTGGCAGCGCCGTCGCCACGCCTGCGGTTGCACCGTGCGCAGGTCGATCCACGGCTCGGATTGGCTGCGCACTATGACTCGTCCGCCATCGGGATCGCGCAGACGCGGCACCAGCTGGGCCAGCGTCGACTTGCCTGAACCGGTCGAGCCGACCAGGGCGGTGATCGTGCCGGGAGCCAGCTCAAGATCGATGCGGTCGAGGATGGTGCGGTTGGCGATCCGCACCGTTACCGCCTCCAGACGCACGGCGAGCGGACCGTCGGGTGGGGCGATGCCGCTCGCGGGGATGGCGGGACGGGCGTCGAAGATCTCGATGATCCGTCCGGCCGAGGACGAGGCGTCGGCGAACATGCGTACCAGCGAACCGATCGCTTCGACACGGAAGACCAGGCCTTGGATGACCATCACCGCTGCGATCAGGTCGCCCGGCACCAGCTGACCGCGGGACACCAGCACGCCGCCGCAGCCGAGCACCCAGACATGGCCCAACGAGACGATCAGCTGGGGCAGCGGCAGGCGCACCGCGGTGTAGCGGACGGCAGCCCGCGCCTTGACGGTGAAAGCATCGACCCGGTCCGAGAACCGGTCGATGCGCTGATCTTCAAGGGCGAACGCCTTGATCACGCGTACGCCGTGGATGCCCTCGCTAAGTTCCTGGCTGACCGCGTCGTAGCTGGCGGCCGCCTGGCGGTCGAGGGCGACCAGCCGGGCGGCCTGCCGCTTCATGATCACGATCGCCACCAGGACGAGCAGAGCGGGCACCAGTGCCAGCAGCCAATGGTAGTAGAGCAGCAGGCCGACGGTGCCCAGGATGACCAACGCTAATTCGAATAGATTGCGCGAACCCCCGACGATCGCGTCGCGCACCAGATCACTGTCGCGGGTGGCACGGTTGATCACCTCACCGGCGCCATGCAGGCGATGCCAGGCGAGGTCCAGGCCCTGCACGGCCTGCAAGAGGCGATCGCGCATGGTGTGCAGCAGGCGTTGTCCGAGGACCATCGCGATGATGGTTGAGCCATACTGCAGCAATCCGCGCAGGACGGTGACGCCGACCAGGATCCATACCCAGGTCCAGGCTCCGCTGGCATCCAGACCTCCGCCAAGCATGGGTCGGACAGCGATGCCGGAGCGCAGATCCTCGACAGCGAGCCCGACTAGCCAAGCCGTGGCGGGCTGGGCGAGGTTGACCAGACCCAATCCGGCCACGACGCTGGTGGCCAGACCCAGGTGGTCACGATAGAGCGACAGCAGCCGGACGAGAGGATGCACAATCCGCGCCCCTTCGCCTATGGCGCCCGCTTGACCCATCCCGATGCGCTGTTGACCAGCAGTACGCGCGGGGGGCCATCCTTCGGCGCGGCGAATCGTACCGTATACCACAAGCGTTTATCGGCGTCTTCGGGCCCGGGTCCGGTGACGATCACCGGGTCGCCCCAGGGTAAGACTTCACGAATGCACCAGTTGCGCGCAGCGGCACTCGCCTCGAGGTGGGTGAGCGGCAGGCGGTCATTGCAACTGGTGCAAACGAGGACGAGGGCAAGAACTGCGAGGAGGCGACGCATGAGAGACTGTCATGGGAGGCGGCGGATCCATGCAACGGATGCGGTTGTCTGGCCTTCCCCGATGCGGTAGGACATCGCCATGCGTAGCTACCTCGACGACATTCCGACCGGTCCTGACGTCCCCCACGTCCTCAACGCCATCATCGAGATTCCCAAAGGATCATCGAACAAGTATGAGTACGACAAGGAACTGAACGTCTTCCGGCTGGACCGGACGCTGTACAGCCCGGTCCACTACCCTGGCGCCTACGGCTTCTTCCCGCGCACCTTGTCTGAGGACGGCGACCCGCTCGACGTGGTCGTGATCGTCGAGCACGACACCTTTCCCGGCTGTCTCATTGAGGTCCGTCCGGTTGGTGTGCTGGTCATGCGTGACGACGCTGGACTCGACCACAAGGTTCTGGCCGTGCCGGTCAACGATCCACGCCTGCGTGAGGTTCATGGACTGCAGCACCTGGCCAAGCATTACCTCTCGGAAATCGACTACTTCTTCAACATCTACAAGGAGTTAGAAGGCAAGAAGTCGGACACCTACGGCTGGGAAGACCGCCTGATGGCCCACCAGATCATCACCGAGTCGATAGCGCGCTACAACGACTTCAAGAAGGGCCTGATCGACCGTTGGAACAGCCCAACGCCCAAAGGGCTGAAGGCCAAGGTCAAGGTGATCAAGACGTATGTCCGCCAAGAGGACCTGATCAGCGTCACCAAGGTGCACAAGAAGAAGGATATCGGCGAAGCCACCGAGCAGGGTGCACTGGAGCCCAAGACTCCATCGAAGAAGCGTAAGTCCTGAGGCGGGATGACAGCTTGATGACGCCAACCGGCGCTGTTCCGGCCGCGCTCCATGACAGGCTGGTGTCGTGCGTCTCCTGGTGATTGAAGATAATGAGACCCTGCGTGACTCCCTGCAACGCGGATTGACCGCTGCCGGGTACGAGGTGACGGCGTGTCCCGACGGGGTCGCTGGCTGGGAGTCGGCCAGCGAGGCGACCCACGACCTGATCGTTCTCGACCGCATGATGCCAGGCTTGGATGGACTCGAGATCCTGCGCCGTCTGCGCCGTGCCGGATCGCGTGTGCCGGTCCTGCTGCTGACGGCTTGTGATGGAGTCGATGCGCGAGTGACGGGCTTGGACGCCGGAGCCGATGACTACTTGGTCAAGCCTTTCGCCGTCGCTGAACTACTGGCACGGCTGCGCGCCCTGCTGCGCCGGGGTGACAACCGCGCCGACCCCATCATCCAGATTGGCGATGTCGAGCTCGACACCGGGGCCCGTATGGTCCGACGCGCTGGTCGGCGCATCGACCTGACGCCGAAGGAATTCCACCTCCTCGAGATGCTGGCCGCTCGTATGCCGGCGGTGGTCGCACGGGACGAACTGTTCGCCCAGCTCTATCCCGGCGAAGGGGCAGCGGCGAGCAACCTCATCGATGTGCTGGTGGGTCGGTTGCGCCGCAAGCTGCATCCACCGGGTGCGGCAGCTGTGCTGCACACCCGACGGGGCTTTGGCTACCAACTCGGCATCGACGCATGAGCAGCTTGGCCACTCGCCTGACCCTGGCTGTGGTCGGAATAACAGCCGGAACGGTGCTGATCGCCGCCGTGGTGATGTGGTGGTCGCTGTCGGTGGTGCTGCGTTCTGGGGTTGATCGCGATCTCGACAATCGGGCGGAACGCACCCGGCGCTTCGACGCCATGATGAGTGGGCGTTGGCGTGGACCAAGTCGCCCCCCGGACGGGCGTGCCCCGCGTCTGATGCATATACTGAGCGCGAATGGCTCTACCGTGGGACCCGAACCGGACACCAGTCTGAAACTGGACGATGGCAGCGTACCTCCGGATGGCTGGCGCGGTGAGGTGCGTGGCATCCGCGTCTTGGCGGTCGCTTTGCAGCATCCGCCTCCGCAAGCCGAGGGGGCGTCTCCAATTCAGGCGACGGTGTTGATTGGCGAGGATCTCACCCCCGTGCACGCCGAGCTCCGGCGCATGGCGATCGGACTGGCCACCTTGTGGTTGGTCGCCACGGGTCTCGCTGTCGGTGCCGCCTTAGCTTTGAGACGATCAGTGCTGCGTCCGCTGGTGGCGCTCGATCATGAACTCTCGCTACTGCGTCCGGAGGATCTTGCTGCGCGCGTCCCGCCTGGAGCTGGGCCGGACGAGGTGCGCCGTCTGGTTGGCCGCCTCAATACGCTGCTGGGCGGGTTGGAGGAAGCGTTCCAGCGCGAGCAGGCGACCATCGCCAACATCGCCCATGAACTACGCACTCCAGTTGCCGGTTTGCGTACAGAGATTGAATTTCGGCTGCTTTCCAGTGCGTATCTAGACGAGCAAGCCGTGCTGCGCGGGCTCCTCGCCACCGTCGGCCGGATGCAGGGGATGGTGGGGAACATCCTCATGCTGGCGCGGATCGAGGCCGGACGAGAACACATCGCTAGCGAGCCGTGTGACGTCGTCCCACTGCTTGGCGGGGTTGTCGAACGCTGGGAATCGCGCGCGCTCGGCCGTGGCCTCGTATGGGACATGAAGACGCCGGATTCCATGATGGCGAAGGTCTCGTCGGCGCATCTCGATGTGGTCTTCGACAACTTGGTCGGGAACGCGGTTGCGCATGCGCCGCCTGGCTCGACCATCACGATCCTCCTGGCCGATGGCGTGCTGACTATTGCCAACGCCTGTCCTGGTCAGGTCGATCCTGTCCGACTGGGTACCGCCTTCTATCGTGCCGATGGAGCCCGCAGTAATGGGGCGCACTGTGGCCTCGGCCTGGCTTTATGCCGGCGTATCACGGCACTGCTGGCAGTTCCCATGGATTTATCCGTCGCAGATGGGCAATTTACCGTCCGCTTGACGATGACGCCTGGATGACGTGGTCGGGGATCGCCTGACGGCCTGGGACAGGCATGTTTCCGCCATGCGTCAGTTCCTCCTGCTTGCCGTGTTTTCCGTGCTTGCCAACGCTCAGGCGGCCGACGATTACGAGGAACCGGGCCGCGCCGGTTGGGGCGCCTTTGCCGCTCCGCCGCCGCTGTCGGTGCAGGCAGCCCATGACCTGATGCCTGGGCAAGGCCTGGTGGTTCTCCACGTGCGTCCCGGCGGCACGGCTGACAGCCTGGGGGTGGCCCCCGGGGACATCGTCATGTCGCTCAATGGCCAGCCGGTGTCCACCCGTCGTGAGCTGCGCGCCATCGTCCGCCAAGCCGAGGCTGGTGACGCGGTGCGGGTTGCGGTGAAAAGGGGGACTTCGTCGAGTACCTCCACCCTACGTGGCGAGTTCCAGGCCCGTCTGCCGCGGCCTGCGGGGCCACCGCCGTGGGCTGGGTTGGCCCCATGGGGCATGGGTCCACCGCCAGAGATGGACGGCAGCTGGCCACCTCCGACAGCAGCAGAACAGCGCGAACAACTGCTTGCCGAGCGTGATGCCCTGACCTCGGCTGCTGCTGAACTCGCGTCCGTTCCTCGACCGGACGTGACCAAAGCCTGGTTCATTCACCTGGAGATCCGCTGATGTCGCGCTGCCTGCTGGCCCTGTTGTTGGCCGCCCTCGCTTGTACTGGCGAGGCGGTCGTCTCCTCAGAACCGATCTGGCTTGGTCTCGACCTGGAGGAGGTCGCCGACGCGCCCCCGTTGCGGGTGACTCAGGTCGCGGCCGGAGCCAGTGCCGACCGCATGGGCGTGAAGCCTGGCGACCGCTTGATGCGTATCGGGACCACCCCGGTGACAACCACCGCCGAGGTTGCTGTTGCGCTCGCACCACTAACTGTTGATGCCCCGATCGAGCTGACCGTCCGGCGCGACGGGACTGAGATATTGTTGTCCGGTACCATCGCTGCGGTGCCGCGCCCACGGCAGTTGCTGACCGACGCCGACAAGCTGCGTGCTGAGATCGCCAAACTGAAAGAGGACGGCGAGCGCTCGCGTCTGCAGAGCGATCTGCAGGACTGCCTGCGTCTGTTGGTGCGCGTCCAAGAAGGTCTGCCCAAGATGGCCGAGGCCTACAAACGCCTCTATCCGACCGGCACCTTCAAGGTTCAGATCACCATCGACATCCGCAGTGCGCCGGACGATCCGGAGCAGGTTCCGCTCGCTCCGACCAAGACTACGCTCCCGACTTTGGAGAAACCATGACCGCATTCCGCTCCTTCATCCTCATGCTGGTGCTCGCGGCTGCGTACGCCGGTGATGCTCCGGATCCGGCAGCGACGGTCGGTAGTTGGATCAAGGCCATGCAGGCCAACGATCTGACCACCGCCTGGGACGCCCTGCCCGAAGCGCAGCGTAAGGTCTGGTCGGCGGCGCTCTCGCAGCCGACTTCGCCGGCACCGGCTGAAGGAGCCCCCGGAACAGACCGTCAGCGTGGCGGACCACGCGGCGGGCGCACGCTCGACATGCCACTGCGCATGCTTGCTGAAGGCGATCAGGCGGCTCAGGGTGGACGCATCCTTGCCGCGACCCTGGCGGCCATGGCGGGAACGGTGTCGCTCGACGGCAAGGCCCCGGCCAGTGTTCAGCTGCCGACCGACCAGCCGTTCCTCGCCTTCGTCCCGCGCATGGCGGCGGGCGGCATGCTCATCGGGATCATGAGTGGCATACTGGCCCAGGGTCAAGAGAGCAGGCAGATCGCGGCCATCGACACCTGGTCTAAGGGCTTTGCCACGTGGGCAGCGACTGCCCCGTTGACCGATGAGCAACGCGCCGCTGCCGCCCAGCCGCATCTTCAGGCTTTTGCGGTTGCGGTGCGGGCCGCCACGGCAGCGAAGCCGGATGCCCCCTCCGCCGTCGATCCGTCTCGCACCCTGCTGGCAGCCTGGTCTGCTGGACTGCCGCGCCTGAAGCAGGCCTTGGCTGTCTACGGACTTGATGCTGACGCGGCCTTCGCTTCGGCCAAGGTCGTTGCCGAGCCAGCCAATGCGGACGGCACCATCACGGTTGTCGTACGCTTCACCGCCTTTGCAGCCGAACAGACCCTGCCGTTGAAGCTGAAGCTGGTTGACGGCGGTTGGGAAGTCAGCGCAGATTCTCCGGCCTTGCGATGGATGCGCGGTGCTATGGGTGGCATGGTGGGCGGGCGTGGCGGTCCGGGAGGATTTGGCGGCGGTGGGATGCGTCGTCGTCCCGATGCACCGGCTGACGCCAATGCTCCGCCAGCCGATGCCCCCCGTCCAGGTGGTCCGGTCGGCTTCTGAGGATGAAGGGTTGTGTCGTCCTTAGATCATATATGATCTAAGGATGAGCACCCAGCCTCTTCCCGTCGCCGTTGTCGGTCTTGGCGGCTACGCCACGGTGCATCATCGCGCCCTCCAGCGCCTCGAGCAGGAGGGTGCCGTACGGGTGGTCGCTACGTGCGATCCGCGTGCCGCAGAACTGATTGCTGCGACGCCAGAACTACGACTGGCCGAACGTGGGGTGGCGGTGCTGCCAGATCTGGACGCGATGCTGCGTGAGCATGGCCAGACGTTGCAGCTGGTCACTATTCCGACACCGGTCCCATTGCACGCTTCGATGCATCAGGTCTGCGTGAGTCGTGGCCTCGCGGTCTATCTGGAGAAGCCGCCGACGCTCGACCCCGACGAGTTGGAGCAGATGATCGCTGTCGATGCCACCGCCGCGATCCCGACCTGGGTTGGTTTCAATTTCATCCGCGATCCGATCCGTCAGGCGGTCAAACGGCGGATCCTGACTGGGGAATTCGGACCCCTGCAGTCGGTGCGGGTGTTCGTCAGTTGGCAGCGTAACGACGCATATTATGGCCGTGCCGATTGGGCGGGTCGCTTGGTCCTGCGCGATCGGTTGGTACTCGATGGACCGCTTGGCAATGCCATGGCCCATTTCGTCCATGATGCCCTGCATTGGGCCGGTGGAACACAGGATGGCTTTGGACAGGCGTTGCGGGTTCGGGCCAGCCTGATGCGTGCCCACCTTATCCAGGGGGCCGACACGGTTTTGGTCGAGGTCGCCACCGAGGCGGTCCCCGTACGCATCGCTGTGACTCATGCTGGCGAGCGCAATACCGATCCAATCGAGGAGATGCAGTGCGGGGATGCGCTCATCCGGATCCGTCCGGACGAAGCTGAACGTGTCCGCATCATCCGCCCTGGACGTCCCGACGAGGTGATCAGCGGAGCCGTGAACCAGCACCAGTATGAGAACATGCAGGCTGCCTGCGCCCTGGTGGCTGCCGGTAGTGGACGTCCGGCGACCACCTTGGCGGACGCACGATCGTTTGTGCGATTGAATGCGCTCGCCCATCTGTCGACCGGTCGGATCGGCCAAGAACCGACGTGCAATGGAACCATGCCAGGAATCCTGGATGCCAGCGCACGATTCCTGGCCGATGGCACGCATCCGTGCGACCAGGGTTTCGCCTGGGCGCCGCGCCCCGCATGGGTAACCCCCGCCGACCTGCCGCGACTACGTGCGGCGGTTGACGGGTTGGCTACAACTTAGACGGGCGTCTTGCCGCCGCGGCAGCGGATCAAGTGGTTCAAGCCATGGACCTGGCCGGTGTATTCAAGGTCGCCGCGGTAGACCGGATCATGCCAGCCTTCAATGTCGATCGAGCCCTTGAACTGGTGTTGGCGAAGCCGACTGATGATTGCCGTCCAGTCACTGTCGCCGAAGCCCGGGGTACGGTGCCACGACCATTCTTTCGAAGCGCCGAAGCCGTACTTCCGCAGGCGCGTATGATCGATCGAGGCATCTTTGCCATGGATGTGGAAGATACGCTGATGCCAGTCGTCCAACTGCGGGAATGGGTCGCACAGACGGACCATCTGGTGGCAGGGCTCCCACTCCAGGCCGATATGCTTGGCCGGCACGGCGTTGAACATCAGGTCCCAAGCATCCGGGCCATGCGCGATATTCCAGTCGCCGGACCCCCAATCGCCACCCATGGCACAGTTTTCAAACGCCAGTCGCACGCCTTTGGCCGCGGCGCGGTCGGCGAGACGGCCGAAGACCTCTTTGAAGCGCGGGATGCTTTCGTCCAACTTCTTGCCGCGCACACGTCCGGTGAATCCCGAGACGATATCGGCTCCGAAATCCTTGGCGTGGTCGATGGCGACTTCCCAGCCAGCCAGCGTCTTGAGGTCGATCTCGGTGGTTTCCAGCGGGTTACCGAACACGCCGATGCTGCTGATCACCGTGTTGGTGCCAGCCAGCGTCTTGCGCACCTCCTCGGCCAGGCGCGGCAGCTGAGTGTCGCCAAGCTGCTGCCAGAAGGTGATCGAGAAGCTCTCGAATCCATGCGGCAGGAGGAATTTCAGCTTGTCGACGGTGTCGGCACCGCCGCCGACCAGGGTGCCGATGCGGATATCGTGGAGAGGATGGGTGGTCATGGATGCCCCTTGGATGTTATATGCTGGATAGTTTTATGTTGGAAGCAAAGGCAGGATGATCTCAGGTACCAACACAGGCCCGGGCTTAAGCGATCACTCTCAGATCGAGTCAATAGTGACGCGGGCCCCACCACGGTCTGCGCTGGTGATGGCGGCATGGACGATGGCCAGCGACTTGACATTATCGCTTCCGGTGGTCATTGGCTGCTTGCCGGTCTTGATTGCCGTCAGCATATCGTCGATACATCCGGCGTGCTGGGTCAAATCGAGTGTCACCAGCGGCGGGGCAGCGACTTCGCGTTTTGGCCGGATGCACCCATCCTTTCCCAAGTCGACGGCATCGACGCGGATCTCGTCATGGCCATCCCACAGTGCGGTGCCTCCGGTGCAGACACCGCGCCAGGCGCATTCCCACGACGTGTTGGCGCCCTCGCTGCACCAGCTGCCGCGATAAGTAATCCGCTCGCCGCCAGCGCATTCGACGCAGACCAAGGCAGATGCACCATGGGCGAACCAGGAACCGGGCGGATTCCACTCGGTCGCATGCACCGCCACCGGCTCCAGATTGCCAATGAAGCGGGCCTGGTCGAAGCTATGGATCGACATGTCGAGCAGGAGGACGTGCCGCATAGTGTCGCGGAAACCACCGAAATGGGCACCGATGAAGAAATCTGCGTGCAGTTCCGTCAGCCGGCCGATCGAACCGCCCAGCACGGCTTCGCGGTAGCGACGGATGCTGGGCAGCCAGCGGCGGTTCTGCATCACCGCGTGGGTGCGTCCGCTCGCCGTGGTGGCGGCCAGGATGCGTCGTGCGCCCTCCATAGTGGCGGCCATGGGCTTCTCTGACAGGACATGGCAGCCCTTGCCGAGGGCAAGACAGGCGACGTCGGCATGAGCATCGGGGATGGTCAAGTCGATGACGATGTCGGGCTTCACCTGGTCGATCATGGCCGCCAGATCGCTACCGGTGGCGGCGCCTTTGGCGTACTGCTCGGCCCGCTCGGCCGCCCGTTTCGGATTGAGATCGACGAAGCCAGCAAGCGCGACATCGTCGCGCTTGACCAGATTGTCGAGCCACGCGGCGGCGATGCCGCCGCAGCCGGTGATGACGAGACGGAGGGGGGTGCTCATGGCGAACAGCATATCTCCCCGGCAGCCTGTGTCTTGCCCTCGCACACGCCGGTGCTTGTGGTATCGTCCGGCATGATCCTGCTGGCGTTCCAGGCCCATGCCCTGACCAACCCGACCGGGAATCGTCATGTGCATAACGACATCGAGTTCCTTGTGGTCCAGCGGGGGCGTGGTCGGCAATTGACCGGCACAGGAGACATCCCGTGCGTACCCGGCGATGTCTTCGTCTATCCGATCGGATGCCCCCACATGAGCGCGACCGGTCGGGATGAGACGTTCAGTGCGGTGGTGCTGAACGTGGCGTCTGGCGAACTGCCTGCAGAGGCTGGCGTACTGCTGGGCCGGATCTCGGACCTTGCCGCGCAGTCCAATCGTCTGCCGGTTCGATCTTCAACGGGTCAGCGGGTTGCGGCGCTGCTCCACCGGGCCGAGCGGGAATGGACATCATCCGCCTTGGGTGCCAGACCGGCTGCCCAGGCCCTGGTCGTCGAAGCTGTCGTTGCGCTGGCTCGCGATGCCCAGCAGGCGCCTACTGCCGACACCGACGCCGTCGCTGCCGGCAATCGCCAAATCGACCAGGCCTGCCGATGGCTTGAGGACTATTACATGACGCCGGTGCGCGTCGCCGACTTGGTGGCGCTTGGCCCGCTTGGTCGCTCGCAGTTCCTGGCCCGCTTCCGCGCCCGTACCGGTCGCACCATCGGCGATGTCCTGCTGGACATTCGCCTGCGCGAGGCCCAGCGGATGATGCGCGCACGGCGAGGCACCCTGCTCGATGTCTCGTTGGCCTGCGGATTTGGCAGCCAGAGCCACTTCAACCATCGCTTCAGGGCAGCTACCGGAAGCAGCCCCAGCGCGTGGTTGTCAGGACAGCCGTAGCAACAGCTGAAGCAACAGCTGAAGCAACGAACTGAAGTCTACGCGCGGACTGTCGTCATGTCAGGCGGTGAGGCCGCGCACCGCAGCGCCGGTCAGTGGGATGGTGCCCTTGGCGAGGGTCCACTCCTGACGGTGCTCCAGCGACTGGCCAGCCTTCAGCACAGCGTGTGGACCCATCGTCTCCATCTCGACCATGAAGTTCGCAGGGCCGACGTACATGGCGATGTTCGCATTGGCTGGGTAGGTCGCGCGCGGCTCCCAGGTGGTGCTGATCGCAAAGGTCAGATTACGAGCCGGATCAATCATGGCGATGCTGCCGGCTGGCGTGCCGACCATGCGCTTGGTCTCGCGGCCCCGTGGGGTCAGGACGTAGGCATCGTCGGTCGTCTCGAACTGCTCTTCGCGGAAGCTGCCGGTGCCGTGCCCGGCCCAGGTGCGGAAGGTGGTGATCGTGGCGGTATCCCACGACGAACCGTCACCCAGTGGGATGACATAACGGGTGTCCGCATTGGGCTTGGTGCAGGTCAGCGCCCACAGTCCGCAGCCGAGCAGCATGTCGCCTTCGTTGATGATGCGGTTGATCACTTCCAGACGATCGTCGCGCAGAATGCGCACGCTGATCGAACGGCGGCTGAAGGTTTCGCGGCAGAGCGCACCAGTGACGGTGAAGCCGTCGGGGCTTACTGTTCCGGTACCAGCGGCATCATCGTTGGCGTAGGTCTGCTCGTCCTCGTCGGCGCCGAAGCGTGCGGTCCAGACGCGGTGGCCGCCGCGTAGCGACCAGGGTTTGGCGAAACCAGACACCTGACGGACGTACTTCAGCGGCTGTTGGTCGTCCCACAGCAGAAGGTTGTCGCCGGCCGAGGCGCCGAACCAGGCGAGGCGTGGCCCCGCACCATGAACGGCGATTAGACGCAAGGCAGGCGTGGTGAGTTCGATGCCGGCAAGACCGGCGTGGATGATGGCGCGGACGGGCATGTGGGGCTCCGGGCGGGAAGGGTGGCAGGCGGCGGGCGTCGTCTAGTCTCACGGTGCGGGCAGTGGATCCCCGGCCTTGGGACTGCCCAAGGGGGCGTACAGCGGCCAACAGCGGTCGTTTTGGGAATGTCCGCCGTCATCCACGCCGTCGGCGCTGACGCTGTAGGCCCCGATCAGCGTGGCGGCGCGCTCGACCCGCCGTACTGGTTTGCCGGATGAATCGAGTTGGTCGATCGGCCAAGCCTCGCCTGTCAGTTCGGCCGCCAGCACCAGCAGCCGAAGCCGGGCCGTGTGCGCCCCTGCTACGACCGGGGTCGCTACGGGTAGGGTCATGGCTGGCAGGAGGGTGCCAGGCCGCCACCACGAGGCTTGCCGTGCGATCGCCTCGGCTGTCCGGGTGGCAGCAAGCTGGCGTGCTGCATCCAGCGCCTCGCCCTGGGCGACGGCGATGTCCTGCATCAGCGTGATGGTCTCGGCGCGGCCGGCGCGCAGGGCGATGGCGAAGCCCCAGGCGTCGAACGAGAACAAACCACCGTCCCGACCTAGTCGACTCCACACGGCGGCAGGATCTGCGGTGGCGACGAAGCCACGCAAAGACGCGAGGTCGTTTCGCCAGGCAACGGCCAGCCCTTGAGGAGCCAGTGGGGCGAGGCCGCGCGCTTGATCGGCGATCGCGGCCTTAGCAGCGCCGAGATCAGCGGAGCGCATGATCACAGCGGTAGACCACTGCTCGATCAGATTGGCCTGGACCATCAGACGGAGCAGGCCAAGGGGTTCGCGCGCAGGGATCAGGGCCGCGGCTCGGCTGATCTCGACTGGCAGATCGGCAGACGGCGCCAGCAGGATCCGCTCACAGCGCAGGCGCATGTGCCGGCGCAGGGCGGTGACGTCGGGCAACGTGGCAGCTGGCGACAGGTCGCGGTGGGCATCGATTGGCGCATCACCGAGACGGCCGAGGATGTCTGCCGATTCGACCAGCAGCGCCTTGTCGAGTGCTTCATGATGAGTTGCCAAACCGTCAGGCAGTGCCTGACCAGGAATCGGCGTCCAGCCCTTGGCGGGTTCGCTTTCCGACCATGGCTTGAGCTGTTCACCCAGGGTCAGCAGCCGTTGCCAGTCGGCGATGCGTGCGGGAGTGGCGCTGGCAAAGGCGATATTCGTCAGGCCAGTTGGCAACCGCAGCTGGCGGGCCCGTGCATCGACGGCTATCAGATCGCTGGTACTGCGAAGCCACATGGCCAGACAGGCCACGAAGATGCCAAACAGGCATCCGATGAGGATCAGGGTCTGCCACCAGGTGATGCGCCGCAAGGTTCCAAGCATGGCGCGGCAGCGTTGCCACGACTGGTCATGCGCAAGTCACCCGGTTCTCGGCGCGTCTACCGATCATATATCATATATGATCGGCTTGCCACAGCGTCGGCCCGTTGTAGCATGTCAGCATGCCCACCGATATCCTCGCCGAAGTCTCAGCCGCCCGCATCGTACCCGTGATCGTTATCGAACGAGCAGTCGATGCTGAACCGCTCTGCCGAGCTCTTGCTGCAGGCGGTCTTCAGGTTGCCGAGATCACCTTCCGCACCGCAGCGGCTCGGGAGGCCATCGCCACGGTCGCCCGGGATTTCCCCGAATTCATCCTTGGAGCTGGCACCGTCACCATGCCCGAGGAGGTCGCTGCCGCGAAACAGGCCGGGGCCAGATTCGCGGTCGCTCCGGGCTGCAATCCCGACATTGTCAAACTCGCCCAGTCGAGTGGCTTGCCGTTCTGGCCAGGCGTGTGTACACCCAGTGACGTCGAACGGGCGTTGTCACTAGGATGCACGGCGCTGAAATTCTTCCCCGCGGTCGCAGCCGGCGGTATCCCGATGATCAAGTCGCTGCATGCGCCGTACCAGCATCGTGGCGTGCGCTTTGTGGCGACTGGTGGAATCGAGATTGGCAACCTGCGTGATTGGTTGAAGACCCCAGGAGTTCTCGCCATCGGTGGTACCTGGATGGTGGCTCCGAAGCTGATAGCTTCGGGAAACTGGGCCGAGATCACCCGTTTGACGGCTGAGGCCGTTGCCGTCGCCAAGGAGTGCGCATGACCTTTCCCGTAGCCCTGGTTACGGGTGCCTCGCGCGGACTCGGCCGTGGGGTTGCCCTCGAACTGGCAAAGGCCGGTTGGAGCGTCGGTATCAACTACGCCGGCAACGCAGGCGCTGCTGAGGAATGCGCGCAGCTGTGCAGTACCGCAGCACAGGATTGCGCGCAACGGTTCATCCCGCTGCAGGGGGATATCAGCCAGGCGAGCCAACGTCAGACCCTGCTCGACGCAACACTCGCCGCCTTTGGCCGCATCGACAGTCTGGTGAACAACGCCGGAGTCGCCCCAAACGTGCGAGCGGACATCCTTGATGCCGGCGAAGAGAGCTTCGATCGGTTGGTAGGCATCAACACCAAGGGTCCATATTTTCTCACCCAGCTAGTGGCCAAGCACTGGCTGGGCAAGCCGTATGAACCGGCGGTCCGCTACCGCTCGGTGGTGTTCTGCACCTCGATCAGCGTGCATACCGCCTCAATCATGCGTGGCGACTATTGCATCAGCAAAGCCGGAGTAGCGATGGCGGCGCAGCTGTGGGCGACTCGCCTGGCACCAGAGGGCATCATGGTCTATGAAGTGCGCCCAGGCATCATGAAGACCGACATGACTGCGGGCGTCACCGGCAAGTACGACGCACTGATCGCCCAGGGCCTGGTGCCGCAGAACCGCTGGGGTACCGGCGAAGACGTCGGATTGGCGGTGAAGGCGCTGGTTGCCGGCGATTTCCCATTCAGCAGCGGGACGGTGATCGACGTAGACGGTGGCTTCCAGTTACGGAGGTTGTGATGCCCATCGATGTCCCCCAGGCCATCCTCGACGCCCTGACCCGCGTCGACATGCCGGCACTGCCCGAATCTCCAGCCCTAACCGAACACATTGATGTGCACAGTGTCCGCATGCCGGTACTGCGAACAGCTGTCCTGGTAATTGGTAGCGGTGCCGCTGGTCTGCGGGCCGCTGTTGAAGCCAACCGTGCTGGGCTTGAAGTGACCGTGGCGACGATGAGTCCGTTTGGCGGAACGTCGGCCTGCTCGGGATCGGACAAGCAGACCATCCATACTGCCGGAACATCGAACAAAGGCGACAACTTCGTCAAGCTGGCCAGCGACATTGGCGCCGGCGGGGCGATGGATCTCGATCAGGCCTATGTGGAAGCGGTTGGATCGATCGGCGCATTCGCTGGACTGCAGTATCTCGGCTTGCCGCTGCCGACCGACCGTTTCGGCGCGGTGCTGCGCTACCAGACCGACCATGATGACGTCGGTCGCGCCACCAGCTGCGGCCCGCGGACCTCGCGCCTCATGGTCAAGGTGCTGGCCGAAGAGGCTCTGCGACTCGGCGTCACCATCCGTCGTCGCTGCGAGGCGGTTCATCTGATCGTCAGCGAGGGACGTTGCCTGGGCGCCATCGCCGTCGATCGCGAACTGGGACCAGGAGCCAATCCCCAGGGACTGTGCGTGCTGCTGGCCGGTGCAACCGTCCTGGCAACGGGCGGTCCCGGAGAGCTATACCGGGACAGCGTCTATCCGCGCCACTGCTACGGCTCGCTCGGTATGGCGATCGAATCCGGTGCAGCGGTGTGCAATCTGACCGAGAGTCAGTTCGGCATCGGCACGCGCCGCCAGGAGTTTCCGTGGAACCTCTCTGGAACCTACGTGCAGGTGGTGCCGCGCATCTTCAGTCGCGATGCTGCGGGAACTGAGCGTGAGTTTCTCCAGTCGTGGTATCGCTCACCGTGTGAGGCGGCGAGCAACGTCTTCCGCAAGGGCTACCAGTGGCCGTTCCACGCCAGCCGCATGCTGGCCTTCGGCTCCAGTCTGGTCGACCTGGCGATCCATCATGAATCGCGCCTCGGTCGTACCATCTGTCTCGACTTCACGCGCAATCCGACCGGCTTCTCGCTCGATGACCTGGACGACGATGCGCGTAGCTACCTCGCCAACAACGACGCCCTGCTGCCCACCCCGATTGAGCGCCTGCGACGGATGAATCCGCTCGCCATCGAGTTGTATCGCATGCACGGAACGGATCTCGCGCGCGAGCCGCTGCCGTTCAACGTCAATAATCAGCACATGAATGGCGGTGTGCAGGTCGATACCTGGGGTCGCAGCAGCATCTCTGGACTCTACGCCTTGGGTGAGGTGGCCGGCACCCATGGCGTCACCCGTCCTGGCGGTGCGGCCCTGAACGCCGGCCAGGTCATGGGCGTGCGCGTTGCCAAGCACCTGTCGTCCGAGCGTCCACAGCGTCCGGGTATAGAGATCGCCGCGGTGCAGGCGGCGGCCCGAAACGCATTGGCAATCACCCGCACTGATAGCGGACTGACTGCCCCAGCCGTGCGTGATGAGATTCAGGCGCGCATGAGCGACCATGCCGGCTTTATCTGCCCGGTGGCCGAGGTTCCGTCCGCCCTGGCCGCGGCGCGCGCCCTGCGCGTTCGCGTCATCAGGGATGGCATTAGCGTCACGCCCGAACGTTCGGCAGAAGCCTTCCGATGGCGGCATCAAGCCCTGCTGTCCGAGGCCGTGCTCACGGCGCTCGACTCCTACTTGGTCTCCGGTGGTGGCAGTCGAGGCGCACGTGCTTATTGCGATGCCGCCGGCACAAAGATGCCCGAAGCCGTATCCGTCGACTGCTCGGCCTATCGCTTTCGCGAGGAACGGCCGGAGCAACGTCGCCAGAAACTGACTGTGACCTGGCGTGACGGCTTTGCCGTTTCGTCGACCGACTTGCGTGGCATGGAGGATCCAGCCCGCATCTTCTTTGAGAAGAACTGGGCGCCGTATCTGACCGGAACGGTGTATCGGGATGGATTCGTCCACGGGTGATGAAACTTCACAATGGGTCGCCTTGACGGACGACGCGGTGCGTCTACACGGATATTATCGCAACTGCACGTCTTCGACGTGACCACCCAGATGCGCGGGTAGCCACGCCATGACGCCGCAAGACCTCATCGCCGAGTTCAGGGATGCCGTCTATGACAACGGCGATCAGCGTAACATCCTGAAGCTGATCCAAGACACCCTGCTTGACGGTTTGAAGGATTTTCCAGCCAGTGATGATCTGCTGCTCGAAGCCGCGATCGCCTACGACACCCTGGTGGATGAGGCCGAAACGGCCCTCTCGTACTATGCGAAAGTGAAGAACGTGTCGCGCACCGATTACCTGGTGAACTATGCGAGGTGTCTCGCCAGGACCGGTGACAGCGATCAGGCGTTAGTATTGTTAGATTCGGCGGCGGTGCCGCCACCGGCTGAGGTAGCGGAGATGCGTAAGGACATCCTCGAGGGATTGTGGGACGAGTAGTCGGCTATCGCGGACGTTGTCCACAGGGGGGATTGATCTTCCGATCCCATGTGTGGTTCGCTGAACTCGCCAAGCATGGTCAGTGCTTTGAGGTATCGTGCGGCAACGGACAACCGGGTATGATCAGCTGAGAGCTACCAACTGCACGGTGGTGGGTCGATTGAGATTCATTGGTGAACTGACGTAGACGCCAGCATACTCACATCAAAAAGCCTGACGAATATAGCTTATGATTAGGTGGGTCAGTCGACCCACAGCTCGTCGTCGCAGGCCGTGAAACGATCGATCGCCAGGCTGGCTGGCCATTCCGTCGGCGGTGCAACCAGAGCGCCACCGGCACGCGGCAGAGGGGTACCGTCAGGTAATTCGCGGCGACGCACCAGGCGGGGCGTGGCAAGGCGGACCAGGATCAGTCCGGTCGACGGCAGCACGCAGGGCTTGGTGGGATCCTGCCAAACCACTACGGCATGCGCTTCGGATGCCGCACGGTCGCGCAAGACGGCCGCCACCGGCCAGGCTTCCTCCCGTTCTCGTCGCCAGCGCCATAAGCGGAGCGAGTCACCCCGATTCATCCGAGACAGATCCGTTCGCGTTTCGATCTGCACGGTGTGCTGGCGTTCCCAGCTGGCCAGGGCGCGTGGGCGACTCCAGGCGAACGGACCCGGATCGGCGTCTTTGGTCTCCTGGATATCCTCGCAGTCGAGGGCGAAAGCGCCCGGCACGGTTGCCAGCAGCCGTTCAATGAACTGGAAACCCTCTACCGCCTGCCAGTGCGGACAGACCAATGGTAGCTGGACGGCCAGACGCAATGGCACCCAGCCGGCATAAGCACGCGGCGGGTGCTGGGCATCCTCCTCAATTGGCGGAGTGCCTAGATCGAGCACAGCGCGGGCACCGGTGCCCGGATCTGACCAGCTTCCAGGCCGGTAATCCTCGCCATTGTGCAGCAGGCAGCCGAGTTCGATGAGGGCGGCTGCCAGTTGATCGATGTTGGGCAGGTCATCGCCGTCGTGGACGAGGAATTCAAAACGTTGCATCAGCGGTACCGGAAATCGCGCAGGTGGGCACGGAACAGGGCGCGCAGGCTTTCATACGGCATGCGGGCGATGACGCCCTTGGCATCGAACCAGCCGGAACGGTCATGCTCGTGCGACAAAAGCACACGATCCTGACAGGTGCGGGCCGGCAAATAGACCACCTGCTTAGCGAAGCCGTTCGACAGCCGGTAGCGCAGGATGCGGGTAGTTCCGTCGAGCGCGACCAGAGCGATGCCGCATTCCTCGGCGCATTCGCGCAAGGCGGTGCTGACGTCGTCTTCGTCACCTTCGGCGTGGCCTTTGGGAAAGCCCCATTCGCCACGTTTGCGGTTGCGTAGCAGCAGCCAGCTGCGGCGTCCGCCCGATTCCCTGCGCAGCAACAGGCCGGAAGCGCGGATGACGTCTTCGTCGGTCATTGCGGCATGGTAGGAGAGCGCCGAGGTGCGGAAGTGCCGAGGTTCCGTCACCGGTCGCCCTGCGGGACACGAGGGGTGCGACGTGGCAGTTCCGGCATCAGGGCGGCGATCCGCTCGGCAGTCGCCTTGGTCACCCAGCTGGCTAGGGACACCTCGCGCCTGGGCAGATGCAGGACCACCGCCCAGGCGCCGCCGGCCGGCAGGATCTCCAACTCGGCCTCCGTCAACGACACGGCGTAGATGCGGCGGAAGAGGCGTCCGTCGCTGATTTCCAGGCCGTGAGGCGTGCGTTGCAACTCACGCCGACCGCTGAGTGCAAGCGCAGGGAGCAACAAGAATGCAGCCGGAATCCAGGCCATCCAGCCGATCCCCCAGCCGAACCGCAGTCCGACCGACAGCAGGCTGAGCGCAACCACGAAGCAGGCGCACGCACCCGCTGCCCGGACGAATCCACCGATGATGACCCGATCCATGGGTGGGGTTATTGGGTCTGGGACAGGAGGAGAAGGGAAGAGCGGAACAAGGTGGTTCGGTGATGCCTAGCGATTCTGAGATTCCCCGGGACCTGCGATCCCTAGCATGCCCCAGCATGTCCGATCGCGCCGCGTTCCTCGTCTTCGATCTTGAGTCCGTCGTCGACGGTCGTCTCGTCCAAGTTTCGCGTTTTCCGGAGGAACCGCAACTGACCCCGGCCGAGGCGGTGGCGAAGTGGCAGGGCATGCTTCGTGATAGCGGCAAGAGCGATTTCATCCCGCATACCTACCACCTCCCGGTGTCGGTGGCGATCGCACGGGTGGCCGAGGACTACACCCTGATCGACGTCAAGAACCTTGATCGTCCGAAGTTCCGTCCCCAGGTTATTGCCCGCCAGTTCTGGAACGGCTGGCGCAAGCATCTTGACCGCAACCGTGGCGAGCCGCCCTGCTTCGTCACCTTCAACGGCCGCTTTTTCGATCTGCCGGTGATGGAGCATTGCGCCTACCGCTTCGGCATCCCTGTCCCGGAATGGTTCACCATGAGTGGTCCCGGATATCAGCAGCCGCGCAACCGTTTCAACACAACCTTCCATTTCGACGTCCAGGAGTTCATTACCAATGCCGGCGCGACCCACGCCAACGGTGGACTCGACCTGTTTACCAGGCTGGTCGGTGGCTGCGGCAAGATGGACACCAAGGGCAGCATGGTGCAGGAGCTATGGAACCGCGGCGAATTCGAGCGCATCGACGACTACTGCACCTGCGACGCCATCGACACCTACCTGGTGTTCCTGCGTTGCAGCATGTTGATGGGACGGATCACTCCCGAAGCCGAAATCCAGGGCTGGGCCTCGGCCAAGCGGGTCGCCGAATCGCTGGCCCCACGCAGCGTCGCAGCGTCCGATTACGCCCGTTTGATGAGCCGTCGCGAGCCACCAGGCGATGACGAGAGCGCCTTCCTGTGAAAGAACATGCCGGACATCCGGAGACGGATGCCGGGCCCTTCGCAGCCTTGGCTGCGAAGGTCTGCAAGGTCCCTGACGACCCCGGATGTTACCTCTGGAAGGACGCGGAAGGCCGCGTGATCTATGTTGGGAAGGCCAAGCACCTGCGCCGTCGGGTGGCTAGCTACATCCAACGGCTGGCGGACCACCCGACCCGAACCCTGCGCATGTTGCAGGAGTCGGTCGACCTCGAGTGGCTGGTGACCGACTCCGAGGTCGAGGCGCTTCTGCTGGAGAATCAGCTTATTAAGGACCTTCAGCCGCGCTTCAACGTGCTGCTGAAGGATGGCAAGAACTACCCACTGCTTGCTGTGACGCGCGAGGAATTCCCCAAAGTATTCATCACCCGGGATCATAACCAGACTGGGGCTGACCTACTCGGACCGTTCACCAATGCCGGTGAGTTGCAACGAGCCTATCACTTCCTGCAGCGCGCCTTCCGTTTCCGTACCTGCGACCTCGATATCCGCGAGAACGATCCTGGCCGGCGCCATTTCGCGGCCTGCCTCAACTGGCATATCAAACGATGCAGTGCGCCGTGCACGACGCGTATCGATGCCGCCGCGTACGGCGAGGATATCCGCGCCATGCGTGCCTTTGTCACTGGTCGTGGGGCAAAGGGATCGTTGATCGCGGGCCTACGGGAGCGCATGGTCACCGTCGCCAAGGAATTACGTTTCGAAGATGCCGCCCGCATTCGTGATCAGATTGAAGCGCTCGGACGCCTCAAGGAACGTGGCAAGCTGTCTGACTATCGCGAGCCGGCAGCCCCGGTCATCGACATCGGTGCCGGGGTACTGGCGCTGCAGACGCATCTCGGCCTGGCCGGACCTGCTCGCACCATCGAAGGTTTTGACATCGCCCACCTGCAGGGCCAGCATGTGGTCGCTTCGCTGGTCCAGTTTGTGAACGGCGTACCGAACAAGGACGGCTATCGTCGCTTCCGTGTCAAAGGTGCGATCGACATGGCCCGCAATGACGACTTCGCCTCGATGCGGGAGGTGGTCGGCCGGCGCTACCGGCGATTGCGTGACGAGGGGCAGCCGCTCCCCGATCTGGTCCTGATCGACGGTGGACTCGGCCAGCTCAATGCCGCCTTGGCTGCCTTGGAGGCCGAAGGCGTAGTCCTGCCGGCGATCGTCGGTCTGGCCAAACGCGAAGAGACCATCGTCGTGCCTGGTGGCCGATCGATCAGGCTTCCGCGCCGGGACGCTGGACTGCGGCTGCTGCAATATGTCCGGGACGAGGCCCACCGCTTCTGCCGGCGCTATTACCATCTGCTGCAGCGTCAGGCCCTCGATGCGCCTGCCAATCCGGACCCTTGAGGGATTCCCCGGGACCGCTAAGGTCGCTCCATGACTGAGGGAACCTGTCCAGCTCCTGCTGCCGCTTTGTCAAGCTGGCTGAGCGCTCCGGCGGACCCGCAGCGGCTTGCTGGCTTGATTGCATCCTCGCGCATTGCGGCGATCCAGGCATCGACCGTCGACCGTCTGCCTGCCGCTTGTTTCACAGCCCTCCAGCAGTCGGAGGGAGTACGATTTGGTGGATTGCGGCCGCAGCTGCGACGCGCCTTGCTCGTACTGGGTCTGGGGTCCAAGCTGGGCCTGGAACCCACCAGTGAAGAACGCCGCGAACTCGAACAGATGCCCTTCGTGGTCCACGCAGTCGACCAGGAGATCGTCATCGAGGTCAGTGCGGTGCTCGACCGCAGCACTGGTTTCGGCCAGCCGTGCTTTCATCAGTGGGTCTCTGGCGTGGATGCCGTCGCGGTGGTCATCGACTGTAGCCGTCTGAATCAGATCAATTCGGTAATGATCGCCTGGATGTTGCAGGTCGTGCAATCGGCCAAGCCCGTTCCGGTGAAGGTGTTCCGGGCCAAGTCTCAAGTTGCCACCCAGCTGCGTCAGCTGCGTCTCGACCACCTTATGCAGATCGTCTAGGTTCGCGACGTTCAGGCGCATCCATCCATGCAACGGACGGCGCCTTGTACATGCGTCCGCCAACGCCTTCCGCATCGCGTCCCGGTCGTTAGGCTACCAGGACCATGCATATCCTCGTCATCAACTGCGGTTCGTCGTCCCTGAAGTTCGCGGTGATCGACCCGGCGGCACGATCTGAGGTGGTCAACGGACTGGCTCAGCGACTGGGCTCGCCAGAGGCCTCGATCGTCTGGAAGGATGCCACAGGACGGAAGTACGAGGATGTCATCCCAGGGGGGGACCACGCCAAGGCCATGCGTGAGGTCTACGAGGGCCTCAAGGCGCGTGGGCTGGCATCCGGTATCGCCGGCATCGGCCACCGGGTGGTGCATGGCGGTCAATTGTTCTCTGCCTCGGTAGTGATCGATGAACAGGTCGAGCAGGGCATCGAATCCTGCTTTGCCTTGGGACCGTTGCACAATCCTCCGAACCTACTTGGGATCCGTATCTGCAAAGAGCTCTTTCCAGGACTGCGACAGGTCGCGGTGTTCGATACCGCGTTCCATCAGACCATGCCACGCCAAGCCTACATGTATGCCGTGCCGTACGCCTGGTACGAGCAGCACGCGGTGCGGAAGTACGGTTTCCACGGCACCAGCCACCGGTACGTCAGTGCCCGCACGGTCGGGATGCTCAACCTCCGTGGTGACGACCACGCCGTCATCGTCGCCCACCTCGGCAACGGCTGCAGCGCCACCGCGATCCGCAACGGCATCAGCGTTGATACGACGATGGGTCTGACGCCGCTGGAAGGCTTGGTAATGGGCACCCGATCTGGCGACATTGATCCCGCCCTGATCGCCTTCATGGGCGAGCGCTTGGGTAAGAATGCCGCCCAAGTCACCGATATCCTTAACAAGCAGAGCGGGCTCTTGGGTCTGTCCGGGGCGAGTAACGACATGCGCACGCTGCTTGCCGAGGTCGACAAGGGTAACGAGCGCGCCGCCCTGGCCGTCGAGGTATTCTGCTACCGCCTGGCCAAGAGTCTGGCCGCTCTGGCTGTGCCGCTGGGGCGTATCGACGCTATAGCCTTTACCGGCGGAATCGGGGAAAACTCTGTGCAGGTGCGCGCCAGGGTGATCGGCCACCTGCGTGTCCTCGGGCTGGTGTTGGATCCACAGCGCAACGCGGCGCATGGTCGGGATTGGAACGGGCGCATCACCACGGACGGCAGTATTCCTGCCCTGGTTGTGCCGACCAACGAGGAACTGGTCATCGCCCTTGATACGGCTGGAATGGTCACGGTCTGAACGCCATCCAAGGGCCGCGGTCGAGAGCTGGTTACGTGATGCCTGGAATGACGCAGAGTCGTAGCGAACGGCATTTTCATTAGGGGCGTTCCGTCTTCGCATTCCGGACCCACGGCAGCCTGCCTCTGGCGGGTTCGTGCGCCCGCCCACTATGCGGGGGTGCTTCTCCGCTGCGCGCCTCTGTTGCTGGCCCTGGCATCTGTCCAGGCTGGTGAGTCCCTCGTCATCGAGGCGCCCGGGGCGAACACCCAGTTGGGCGAAGGCGGCATCATCACTATCGCCGGACAAGGCTTCGTCGCCCGCCGTGGCGATTGGCTGCTGACCGGCGAGGCCTTGCGCTGGGATCAGCACAACGACAGCCTCTTCGCCACTGGTGGTGTCGTATTCGTCATGCCGTCAGTGCGGCTCCATGCGGACAAGCTGGGCATGCGTACCGAGGCACGCACTGGGGACGCCTGGGGGGTCGAGGCCTGGATCGAGAAGGACAAACGCCGCCTGCGCATCACGGCAGCGCGGGTCGAGCTGCGTCCAGATCGACTGACTTTCCATGACGTCGTCGGCGACTTCGGCCATGGTGGCACGATGTCGCTCCATTGCCCGCGTCTGCACGTGTACATCCGCGAAGAGCAGCGGATGGACAAGGGCGCAAACCAGATCGATCGTTATGTCGAGGGTATCGCCGCCGTGCGTCCGACGGTTGAGATGGCTGGGGTGCCGGTGCTGTGGTTCCCCTATCTCTACCGCGACTACGTCCTCGACTATCCGTGGTCCACTGTGGAGGTCGGCCAAACCAACCGGCTGGGTGCATTCCTGCGCTACCAGGTCGGCAGCAATCTGCCCGAGTTCACCGGCTGGCACACCCGAATCCAGGGGCGCGCTGACCGCTATACTCGGGCTGGCAATGGATTCGGCGCGGAA
Source organism: Planctomycetota bacterium (assembly GCA_038318565.1). Lineage (GTDB taxonomy): Bacteria > Planctomycetota > UBA11346 > UBA11346 > UBA11346 > UBA11346. The sequence continues at coordinate 82,679 of JBBQCI010000001.1, read as the reverse complement.
CTGATCTGGAAGAACGAGACCTACGGTCGGGGCAATGCCTCAATCTATCGGATGTATCGCGAACGCGTCGCCGATCCGGCCGACCAGTCCCAGCAGGGCGGCGAGCGCGATGTCAACTCCTGGGATGCCGCCCATTACGTTGCCGGCCGCGGTTGGGCCGCTGCAGGCCGCTACACCGTCCTGCCGGATGCCGATGAGTCGGCAACGCTACCCGACGGGCGTAGCCCGGATGAGCGCTTTCGGGCCGACTACCAGAAACGAGCGTTGGAGGAGCAACCGTTCGCGCGCCGCGGCTTGAACGGCGCCTGGGTCACCCCGTTCCTGGCCTTCATGGCCGACATCGAGCGGCGTCCGAACAACCAGATCGATGAGACCGAAAGGCTGCTCGGTGCGGACATCACCCTGCCCAGGCTTGGGCTCGTCGGTCCTTGGGCGGTTGACGGACGAATCCGTGCTGAACGCCTTAGCCAGGAGGCGCAGGACACTGAGGCCACTCGGGTGAGCTGGGAGAGCCGGATGGAGATGGTCAAGTGGGTCGGGGGCGTGGGATTCGACGTCAGTGCCGGTGGCCGTGGCGTGGTCTACAGCGATGGTCGCATCTCGGGCGTGAATGAACTAGGCAGCGAGAGCATCACCATCCCAGTCGGCGAAGCCGGCATCCGCGTGAGGCTGCTTGCCACCGGCGAGACAACGTCCGGCATGCTGACCCCGCGCCTGGGAGTCGAAGTCCTGGGCACAGCGCGTGGCTCAGGCAACCCAGGATATGATTTCGGCGATGGAGTGGACACACCGGATAGCGACCGGCACTACTTTCTGACCGGTTTGGACGGTGAACTTCACGTCGGCAGCGTTTCCTGCAGTGCCGAAGTTGTCGCCCGTTGGGGAATCCGTCAGGTCGACCAGGAGGCAGTCGAAGTCGACGGGTCCGTGCGGTCCTCCGCTTCGTCCTTGGCCGACCTCACCTTCCGCGCACGCGGATCACCGCATCGTGATGTCGACACGGTGGCGGATGGCGTATGGGACGCCAGACTGGCTAGGTGGAGCAGCTTCGATGCCCGTGGACGTTGGCGGGTGGCGGAACGGGTCGAGTTGCTGTATAATGGTGCCTATGTCCCGCCTACGATCTCCACCGGCGACACTTGGCTGCACCGAGCGGGCGGTGCGCTCTATCTCAACCGCTACCGTCTGGATACCTGGGGTGAGGTACGTCCGGGCAGCGAGGCGCGTTCGGGTGGACGCAACTTGGATACCTGGCACCTCGGCGTGGCCCGTCGTATGATCGATGGCATAGCCGCCGTATCCTACGAGAACGCCTTTGATCCCACCCAGGGAAGTGTCGATAATCGCATCTCGGCGACTTTCGTTTTCGGTGGAGACGAGAAGGATGTTCGTGATCCCGTGCTGAAATCCTACGGATTCTAGTTCATGTTCGGCAACATCATCCGCATCGGCCTGCTTGCCGCCTGGCTGTCTGTCACCGGCTGGTACGTCGTACGTCACACCCTGCCGGATCTCGGGATGGGCCAGCAGACCGATGCGAAATCCGCGTTGGCGGCCCGCATTGGCAAGGTCCAGCACTACGACATCCTGTGGCGCCCGCAGCCGACCCATGCGGCCATGAAGGTCGGCAGCTGTTCGCTGGCGGCGCTGACCGACGATGTGGGAGTCAAGCTGGAGACCCAGCTGGATCTCGACAACACCAGGTTTCTTCCGGGCGAACGCATGCTGCGCCAGGCGATGGGTGGGCCAGCCAAGGCCGGCATACGTTTGCGCCTCGAGGAGATGCTGGATGCCAATATGCGGTTACGTGCCATTGAAGTTTCCGGCAACGTGTTTGGCCAAGTGTTCAGTGCCGAAGGGCCGGTCGACCATCGTGGTCTGCGGCTGACCTGGAAGGCGGCAGGTACGGAGGGGGTCCGCGTAATTCCCGAGGTTCGCCCAGAACAGTTGAGTGGTAGCGAACTGTCGGCCAATCTACCCCCAGGGCTGAAGCCTGGGGGTCGTTTCAAAAACCGCATATCCAGTTTGGATCCGATCAGCATGCGCCTGTCGACCAAGGACGCCGTCTTTACGGTGCTCGGCAAAGGGATGCGTCGGACAGCTGCCGGCAATGCCGAGTTGCTGGAGGTTGAGATGCAGGTCGATGGACGTCGCTTTGCACTGCTACGTTGCGACGCACGTGGTGCGGTGCACCAGCAGGAATTGCTTGATGCCGGACTGATCCTCAACCTGACCCACGTGACCAATCCCTATGGCCGGCAATTGTGGCCTTTGGTTGAAGGTGAAACGCGTGCGAATACCCCGTCAATAGAGACCAAGGCTCCTCCAGAGGGGATCCGCTGATGACCGAGGCGGCGGCCGACCGGGACTTCTGTATCGCCATGCTGCCTCAGGTATCGCGGACGTTCGCGGCCTGCATCGGACTGCTGCCGCAACCGCTGCAACATCGGGTGCTGGTGGCCTATCTCTTGTGCCGTATCGCCGATACGGTCGAAGACTGTGCCCGGCTCCGGTGTGCCGAAAAGCAGAGCCTACTCGCAGGATTTCGTTCATGCCTGGATGAGGGAGCGACCGGCGACGCTGAGCTCGACCATACCTTCACCCAGCCTGCGACGGCGGATGAACTGCTGACTCGGGACGCCCTCCGCACGCTGCGTGAGTTCCGGGCCTTCCCTGCTGATGTGCGCAGGGCGATCAGGCCGTGGGTCCAGGAGATGTGCGAGGGGATGGCGTGGTTCGCTGGACTGCAGCCCAGTCCTGGGACATTTCAAGCCCTGGAGCGCACCGCTGATCTTGATCGATACTGCTGGTATGTCGCAGGAACGGTGGGTCATCTCCTGACCGAACTGTTCCGCATCCACTCGCCGCGCATCGACCGGCAGCGTTACGACCGGCTGAAGGCAAGTGCCGGTGAATTCGGCTTGGGTCTCCAGTTGGTCAACATCATCAAGGACGTGGCTGACGATCGTGCGCGTGGTTGGTCGTTTGTTCCGCGCGAGTTCTGTACTCCTAGCGGCTTCCAGCCGGAGGACCTGCTGTCGGAGCAACACCAGGCGCAGGCCAAGGAGACGATGGTGCGGATGATCATGAAGGCGCGCGGGCATCTCGATGGGGCGTTACAATACTGCCTGGAGCTGCCCGCTTACGACTACCGTATTCGGCTATTCTGTCTTGCCCCGTTGTACTTCGCCGTCCGGACGCTGACGCTCGCAGCCAATGACCCGCGGTTGCTCGATCCATCCCACAAGGTGAAGATCAGGCGCCAGCACGTCTATCAGACGCTGGCGGCGGGCTATCTGGTTGCGCCGTGCAACCAACTGGTGCGTAAGTACTACCGTCGGTTGGCGGGAATTGGCGGCGGACATAGATCGCGGGACGCAGGACGCTAGTGTCCTGATTTCATGACACGGTTGCCGCTGGACTTCCAGGCTGCATGGCACACAAAGTGCCGTCATGGCCATGCCCACCCCAACCTGTTCCCAGTTCTTCATTTCTTTTGCCCTGACATTTTCCGTATTATCTGCCGCTGAGGGCGATCCCGCGGGCGATATCGGCGGGACCGCCCCGCATCCTGCTCCAGCCGCCACCGCACCGGCAGAAGCACCTGTCGAGGGAAGCGACTCGGCGGCTCGCATGGCCAATGCCCAAGCCAACACGATGGTCCGCGAAGGCATGGATCTGGTTCGTCAATTCAACGACAACAAGGCGCAGAACCCCAACGCTGTGGTCGACGCGGCGATCTGTTTCGGAAAGGCGCGCAAACTGCTGGTGGCCAGCGGCAGCGTCGAGGACATCTCCGCGGTGCAGTCAAATCTGTACTGGTGCAAGAAGCAGATGGATATGGACGCACTGAAGGACTACGTCGCGCGCAAAGGTGAGGATGGCAAGTTGGCTATGGCTCAGCTTGAGGCTGTCAGTTCAGTGACGCCGGACGCCAAGGAAGCCCCCACCTATCTTGCCCGGGCAGAGAAATTCGCCTCTGCCAACCCAGACAACCACCTGCAGATTGCCATCCGTTTTTTGGAAGTCGCAGAGCGCTTCCCAGGCGAGGCATCAGGCACCGAGGCGAACAAGCGCGCTTTGGCAGCCCAGCAGGCAATGATCAAGGCGGCTCAGGACGCAGCAGAGGCTGCCCGAGCCACCCGATTCACCAAGCCTGGCTCGACCAAGCCTGGCGAGACTCCCCTGCCGTCGGCCAGTGCTCAGAAGGACGCTCTGGCGGCGGTGAAGCAGAGTTATGCCAAGTCGTATGCCAAGAAGGACCCCGCGTCGAAGCGCAAGTTGTCGCGCAAGCTCCTCGCGGAATCGGGGAAGAACAAGAACGATCCAGCGATCTACCAACAGATGCTCAGCGAATCCATCAGGCTGGCCATCGAATCCGAGGATTACGAACCGCTGCTCGATGCAGTCGATCAGATGGCGTTGACCTACACTGGCTATGATGCGATTGCCGAGAAGAAGGCGGCACTAAAAAAGATGAGTGGGAAGGCGACAGCGACCGCTATCGCCAAGCTGTTGGATACGCCAGGTGATCCGGCAGCGAACCTCGCCGCTGGGCGCTGGTTCGCATTTACTGCCCGGCGCTGGACTGAGGGCTTTCCGTTGCTTGCCCGTGGTGGTGATCCGGCGATCGCCAAGGTCGCTCAGATGGAGATCGACCACCCCACCAACGCCCAGGAGCAGATGCAGGTCGCCGATGCCTGGTATGACGTGGGGAAGTCGGCCAAGTCCAAAGAGGACAAAACCGGCTGCATGGCCCGTTCCATGACCTGGTACCAGAGCGTCGTTGGCGGTCTCGAGGGCATCTCCAAGGATCGAGTGGCCAAGCGCATCGTGGAGATCGACAAGTTGCTGCCCCTGGATCCGGACAGCGTCGACTGGGAGGCGTTGACTGCCAGCCAGTGGGACAAGCTCAAGGGCAAGATTGTGGTCATACCAGCCCGCACTGACCGAACCGACTCGGGTGTCGCCCTGGCTGCTGGCGAGCGTATCCGCGTCGTCCCGCAACCGACCGATCAATGGACCTTCGATCTGTCGAGTTGGTACAGCGACGGGGGCAAAAAGTCCTTCGGGTGGAAGGGATACGTCCGCACCTACACCTATACGATGAATGGCACGACGATGACATCCTCCTACATGTATTCGTCTGGTGGATCCAACATGGGGGCACTGATGGCCTGGGTGGACAACGGAGAGAAGAAGAACTGTGGGATCATGGTCGGTCCAGGTCGGCTCTACTTCTCCCCCCAATTGACGTATTACGGTACGTCCGATCGGAGCGGACAGCTACGTGCCAAACTCCTGCCGGTTGACGACGACGAGTGATAGCGGGTACGTAGAGAACACTCTGCTGCACGGTTGCCCAGAATTGACCTGCAAATAGGACATCCTGGGTTTCCGGTAACGCTTCGCTTGTAATCAGGTAGAAGATGCGGAGATCAATCATGACTCGCCTCTTCATCTGCATCCTCGTTCTGTCCTGCACCCTTTTATCGTCAGTCGAGCGGATTCCCGCTGATTGCCAGTGGCTTGTCCAGATCGATGCCCAGGCCATATTCAAGTCCAAGGTCGGCGAATGGATCGGCCAGCAGATGGTCAAGCAACCCCATGCGGCACGCTTGCAGATGCTTCAGGCGATCAGCGGACTGGATCTGAGGCGCGACATCCGTTCGGTCACGCTGTGTGGAGTCGGTGCTGACGACGATACGGGTCTGGTGTTGGTTCGCGGCACCTTCGATGCTGCCCGCATTGAGATGGTGGCGCAGGCAGCCGATGGCCACCTCGCCCTGCCCGTCGGTTCCCGCACCATCCACACTTGGCTCGATAAGGGCAAGCCGGCGGCAGGCTGCCTGGTTGCTTCAGATTTGCTGGTGCTTGCCAAGACCAGCACCCGCATCCGCGATCTGATCGCGGCGGTTGATGTCGGAAGGGATGAGGTCAGCGGCATCGTCACCCCAGCGGGCTGGGAGAAGTCGGCCTTGATGCTAGGCGCAGCCGAACAGATCGCCGACCTCGCGGCGGGTAAACCGGAATCAGCCATGCTGCGCAATGTACGTTCGTTGTCGGTACGCATCGTCGAAGAGGGCACGGATCTCGTGGTCGAGGGGCGTGCGATAGCGGCCAGCGAGGCGGCTGCGCAGCAGTTGCTCGATGCCGGCCGCGGCCTGGTCGCCCTGGTTCAGCTACAGCGTCCGGACCACCTGGACCCATCCCTGCTGACAGCCATCCAGAATGCCAAGATGTCGCGCGAAGGCCCGGCCGTCACCATCCGAGTTGGTTTGGCCGCGGCAGATGCCCTGCGGGTGATCGAGCAGGGTCGGGCGCGCTGACATGACTGCGGTGGACGACCGTAGTCTGGCGGCGGCGGCAGGCAGCGGCGATGCTGTTGCCTTCGCAGCACTGGTCGAGGCCCATGCGGGACGATTGCATCGCTGGTTGGTTGCCACCGGTACGGGCCATCACGATGCCGAAGATGTGGTCCAAGAGGCATTCCTGCGCGCCCACGCTGCCATCGACCGTTACGATCCCCGCTGGGCCTTCACTACCTGGCTGTTCACCATTGCGCATCGAGTTCGACGGGACCTTGCGGCCCGCCGACGTCCGCACACTTCTCTGGACAGTTGCCAGATCGCTGCCCCTCCTGCGGAGGAAGATGTTGTTCCGGCAGGGGGACTGTGGGCGCGCGCGCGTTCCATCCTGAATAGTGACGAATACCGGGCTTTGTGGCTGCGCTATGCCGAAGACATGGAACCTGCTGAGGTGGCCAGAGTTATCGGCATCAACCCGATAGCGGCCCGCGTCCGCTTGCATCGCGCGCGACGACGGCTTGAGCACGCCCTGCGCGCAGATCCTGCATTCACCACTGCCGAGGCCCTGTCATGAGCGATCTTACGTCCCGCCTGCGCAGCGAGGCCAGCACGATCAGTCAGACTGCCGGGCCAGATCTCGTTACGCGCATTTGCGCTGCCGTGCCAGCACACCGTGTGCGGACCGTCGATTGCCTAGGGTTGCCATGGCCCCGTTTGCTGGCAGCAGCAGCCGCAGTTCTGGCTGTGGCATCCGGGTCGATCTGGCTGTTCCAGGCCGGCGGCAGTCCAGAGCAGGTTGCAGCACCGACCGCGGCAGTGATGCGTATCCCGGCTGCGCCAGCCCTGGATGACCTGTTGGCGCCAGCGCGCACGGCGATGCCTGCGCCCGGGGTACCCGGTGAGATCGCTGCCCTGCAGGCCGATCTGGCGATGATGGCGCGCACCGTCCGCGGTGCTATCCCGTTCTGATCGGCCGGACCGATTCAGATCTCAGGGGATGCCGATTTCCACCATGCCATTGATGGCGCGAACCGCATAGCAGCCGGCTTTGGCGCTGGCCGGGCCCAGGGTGCAGCGGCCGTCATCAAGATTGAATCCCCAGGAGTGGGCCGGGCAGACCACGGTATCTTCGTGAAGATAGCCCATCGCAAGCGAGACGCCGGCATGCGGGCAGGCGTCCTTCAAGGCGCGGAAGCGCTCGCCAGTGCGGAACACGGCGATGCGCCGGGCGCCGACCATGACGACCCGTCCCGTGCCATCGTTGAATTCGGTAACTTGGCCGACTGGGCTCCAGCGGAGGTCGTCACTGTCAGTCATGGGATCCCTCGCGGCGCAAGGCGTAGTGTCCGCTAGCGATTGCGCCGGTGCTATCGCTGCGGGTGTGGGTACCTACCGAGGCCGTGCGCAGCTCGGCTGCTTGCGCAATCAGGGCTCCGATCAGCAGGAGATTCTGCAACTCCCAGCCTGGCGGGGTGCGCAGGAAACCGTTCGCCTGATGCCCCATCCAGAATGCGATCGAGCGCCTTGCCAGGCCAAGTTCGCGGGCGTTGCGTTCGATGCCGACGCTGCGCCACATGAGCGAGCGGAGCGATCCGACCAGATCGGCAACGTCCAGGTTCTCGACCACTGGGGCGCGGTGCTCGGCGCGCAGCAGTCCAGGCATGACGCAATCAGCGGCGGCATCGGCTCCGGCGGCCAGTCCGACCACAACGCCCTCCAGCAGGCTATTGGAGGCAAGCCGGTTGGCGCCGTGCAGCCCGGTGCATCCGACTTCGCCAGCAGTCCACAGGCCTGCCAGGGCGGTGCGTCCGCGTGGGTCGCTGACGATCCCGCCGCAGTGATAGTGGGCGCTGGGATGGACCGGCATCCACGCCGTTGCGATATCGATGCCGAAGCGGGCACAGGCCAGATGGATGGTTGGAAAGCGCTCTTTGAGGAAGGCCGGGCCCAGATGGGTGGCGTCCAACCAGACGTGAGGGAATCCGGTGCGGCGGATCTCAGCGACGATGGCCCGGGTCACCACGTCACGCGGTGCCAGTTCGGCATCGGCGTGGTAACGCGGCATGAACCGTTCGCCGTCCGCATTCTTGAGCAAAGCGCCTTCGCCCCGCATCGCCTCGGTGATGAGCAGACGGGCGGCTCCGGCCACGTACAGCGTGGTCGGGTGGAATTGCATGAACTCGAGATCAGCGAGGGTTGCGCCGGCGCGGTAGGCCAGGGCGAGTCCGTCGCCGGTGGCTAGCGCGGGATTCGTCGTCTCACGCCAGGCGGCACCGCAGCCGCCAGTGGCCAGCACCGTCGCCCCGGCACGCACTGCATAGACCTCGTCGCGATGGCCGTACGAGGCTCCTCCGATGCGTCCTCCCTGGTCGAGCAGATCGATCGCGAAGGCGCGTTCGATAATGGTGATGCGGGGATGGGCACGTACGGCCGCCGCCAGGGCACGGGCGATCTCGGCACCAGTGGCGTCGCCGTGGGCGTGCAGGATGCGTCGGGTGCTGTGGCCGCCCTCGCGGGCGAGATGCGGCATGCCATCGGCGCCGCCGTCGAAACGGCAGCCGGCCTGACGAAGGAAGTCCATCGCCGGTTCTGCTGCGCCGATGATCGTCCGGACTGCTGGTTCGTGGCACAAACCGGCTCCGGCGATCAAGGTGTCCTGCACATGCAGGGCGACGCCATCGTCAGACGAGCGCTCATCCGCCCCCAGTACCGCGGCGACGCCGCCTTGGGCCCAGGCGGTGTTTGAGACGTTGAGTTCGCCTTTGCACAGGATCAGGACCTCGCGTCCGGCTTCTGCCGCAGCGATGGCGGCGGACAGGCCGGCGATACCGCCGCCGATGACCAGAACTTCAGTCTCGAGACCTGGCCGTCGGCGGGGATCGAAGCCGACCAGATGGCGCGGACTGGTCGGGCCGGTCGCAACGATGGAAGGCAGCATGCGGCAGGACGCTATGGAACGGGACGGGTGTGCTACGGGAACAGCCGCCGGCTTGCGTCAGCGAAGCAGTCGCCGCGATGTTCGAAGCCGTGGAAGAGGTCAAACGAGGCGCATGCCGGTGACAGCAGCACAGTGCCGCCTCCGACGACAGCACGGCCTGCCAAGCGTACGGCCTCGTCCAGGTCGGTGGCGATCGGGGCTTGGACGCCTGCCTGGTGAAGAGCATTCTGTATACTCTTGGCGGTGGCGCCCAGCAGGATGGGTGTCGCTTGTCGGCTGGCCACGGTTTTGGCTAGGGCGTCGAAGGTCGCGCCTTTGTCGCTGCCGCCGAGAATTACGGCGAGCGGCCCCTCGAAGGATGCGAGTCCAGCCATCGCCGCCTCGGGTGTGGTGGCAATCGAGTCGTCGACGAAGGCGATGCCGGAAGATTGATGGACGGTACGCAGGCGATGGGGTAGCGGTTCGGCGGACCGCAGTCGGGCGGCCAACTCCTGCTCGGGCGCTCTGAGATGCCTGGCGACCGCCAGGGCCAAGGCGGCATTGACCAGATTGTGCGGACCAGGAACCCGCAACTCGGCAGCCTTCGGCAGGTCGGCCAGGGGCAGCATCGGCAGTCCGGGGCGAAGCTGCCCAAGCACGTGCGACGGGGCGGCGACGGCATCCGACCAATCCAGCAAGGCGAGTTTGGCAGTGTGGTAATGGGCGAGATCCGGGTGCCAGTCGAGGTGGTCGACCGCTAACGTGGTCATGATCGCAGCCTGGAAATGGGGTCGGACGTCGCGCAGATACCACAGCTGGAAACTGGACAGTTCGCAGACCAGGTCGGCGGTGGGATCCTTCAGCACCTCTTCGCACAGCGGTCGCCACGAGTTCCCAGCCACCTGCCAGCCGAGCAAGGCGCCGGTCAGCATGGCGGTGGTGCTTTTGCCTTTGGTTCCAGTCACCCCGATGCGGCGACCACGGTGGCGCTGCAGGGCGAGGGCTTCCGGACTTGCGAATGGCGGATGTGACGCCGGCCAGGCGCGCGGTGGGATGGCTGGCGATGGGACGATCAACTCAGCTGTCCGGAATTCGGCATGTTGGGCATCGCCGACCACGCAGGCGTAGCCCTCGCGCAGCGCGCTGACGCCATCCTCACCACATTGGTCAGCTGGTTTGTTGTCGAGGATGGTGACGAGGGCACCTTCCGACCGGCACAATCTGGCTGCCGCGAGACCACCACCATGACGGCCGAGACCCCACACCAGGACCCGGGTTCCAGCGAGGGAAGCCGGTAGGGACATCAGCGGTTACGCATGCGCCGTTGTTGACGGAACCACCAGATGAATCCGCCCACGAGCGGGCCGAAGGCCAGGGTCAGACAGAGATAGAATGGCCATGCCGCCCCCTGCTGAGGGAAGGGCAGTTGCACGTTCATGGCGAAAAATCCGCTGACCAGGGCAGGCCACAGCACGGCGAGCATGATCATGGTCATGCGCTTCATCTGCTGATTGACGTTGTTGTTGATCAGCCCAAGGGTCGCGTCGAGTAGGAAGGCGATCTTACCGGCCGTGTAGCTGGAGTGATCGGTCAGCGACGCGATGTCGTTGAGTACGCCGCGAATGCGCGAGCGGCCCTCGGGGCACCACTCGGTGCTGGCGCTTTCGGAGAAGTGCAGCAGGCGATTCTTGTCGACCAGGGATTCACGTGCCTTACCAACGATGTTGCCGCAGTGACCGATCTTGTAGAGGATCCGCTCAAGATTGAGATCGGCAGAGATCCCTTTGCGGCGGAAGATCTGTTGCTGAATGCGTTCGAGCTCAAGTGACACCAACTCAAGCATGTCGGCCAGACGTTCAACCGTGGTTTCCAACAGACTGATGAAGACCAGTTCTGCGGTGTTCGCGTCGCTCTTGCAGGCCCTGACTGAGAAGGTGCGGAAGCTCCACGGCTCGGCATAACGCAGGGTCACCAGGCACGAACGGGACAGAATAAAGGTGACCGGGGTGCCCTCGGGCTGTTCGGTCTCGGTCTTGACCAGCATGGTCGCGGTCATGTAGACGGCGCCGCCCGCGCGGTAGAGCCGGCTGCTGGCCTCGATCTCCTGCATTTCGGCCCGAGTGGGCATGTCGAGGTGCAATGCTGCCTCGAGTCCGGACTCCTCCTCGGGTGACATGTCGATGCAGTCGAGCCAGATCGCGTTGCCGGGAATCGCGGCTCCGACGACATCCTGTTTGACCAGACCCTTCTCGCCGACAGACCAAGCCACAATCATGGCCGGGATGGTGCCGCGTAGGTGCCTCCTGGGCAAGCACCTTGCCGGCCGAGGGGGGGGCGGCAGCCTATAGCAATGCGCTGGATCGTTCTGAGCGTGCTATTGCTGGGCGGTTGCGGCACGGTTGTGCGGGAACCGAGCCATCCAGATGCCCTGGTCCTGGTGTTCGCCGATGATTTCCACAGTGGGATCATGCTGGCGCATGGCGATCTACCGGCCGAAATGCTGCCAGCGGAAGTCGAGCGTCGCTGGGTTGCGGTGCATTTCGGTGAGCAACATTGGATCAGCGGTCGGGCCTCTGGCACCCTGGCGGCCCTGCGGCTGGCCATCGCCCCTGGCGACGGAGGCGTCCAGATCGACAACGTTGATTGGTGGGTGCACCGCTGTGGCGGGACCAAACCAGACATGGTGCGGATCTGGGCATTTCCCGTCAGTCGCAGGGATCTGGAGGGACTCCAGGCTCGATTGCGGACCTGGGTGGCTCGTGGAGACCCCGTTGCCATCCGTCCGGGTAGCTGTTGGTGGCCGTCGACCCACGACTGGTCGCTGCGCACGAACTGCCATGATTTCACAACTGATCTGCTTGCCGGGGCGGGAATCCTGGTCGATCGGCCCCCGATCATGATGGCGGAACCCCTCCGCGCAGCCGTGGACCGTGCCTGGGCCGAGCGCGACGATGGCCGCTAAGAGCCTGTCGGAGACAGGCGACTAGGGGGTCAAAGTGGGCTTGCCGGGCTTGCCTCTTGCGCAAAGAGCCTGTTTTCGCGGTTTCCGCAAACTCGTGACCAAAGGGAGGCTGAATCCGCGAAAGCCAAAAGCCTAGCGGAGAATCTCCGACAGGCTCCTAGTGCCGTTTGTCCAGTTGCGGCCTTACGCGGGACCGCATAGTATGGGCAGACCTCTTTCCAGGAGCCGCCGTGGCAAAGCAGAAGTTCGCCTATACCGCCCGCAACTCAGCGGGTATCGATGTAAAGGGCCAGATCGAGGCCGACAACGAGGCCGAGGCCAATACCAAGTTGAAGTCGCAGAACCTAGTGGTGACCGGGGTCAAGCGCATCGACATCAAACCGGGTGGCTTCATGAGCCTCGGTGCGGTCGCGCGCAAGGCCAACACCTCGGAACTGGCGCTCTTCACTCGCCAGATGGCGACCATGATTGGCGCCGGCATCCCGCTGCTCGAAGCCTTCGAGATCCTATCTGAACAGACCATGGATCAGAACAAAGGCTTCGGCATGGGTCTTCAGGAATGCGCCGATCTGGTCCGCGGCGGCACAGAACTGTCCGAAGCGATGACCCGCTTCCCCCGCATCTTCCCTGACATCTATATCAACATGGTGAAGGCGGGCGAGGCCTCTGGTCAGCTCGACATCATCCTTGGCCGTCTCGCCGACTTCCTGGAGGCCAATGAATCGCTGAAGCGCGAGATCAAGTCAGCGATGACCTATCCGGTGATCTCACTGATCCTGGTCCTGGGCATCACCGCCTACCTGCTGGTGTTTGTCGTCCCCAAGTTCGAATCAATGTTCAAGAGCCTGAATGCCAAGCTGCCCGGCATCACGGTATTCGTGCTCGACTGCTCGCAATTCCTGCAGGATCGCTGGTATGTGGTGATCGGGGCGAGTCTTGCCGCGTATTTCGGCTACAAGTTGGCAATGACTAACCGCGACTTCAGGCGTATGAATGATACCTGGATGCTCAAGGCGCCGGTGTTCGGCCCGCTTGGCCAGAAAGTCGCGATCAGCCGCTTCGCCCGCACCATGTCGACTCTGCTCGCCTCGGGCGTGCCTTTGCTGGCAGCTCTCGAAATCGTCGCATCGACGTCGGGCAATGCGGTGTTGGAAGACACGCTGCTAGCGACTCGTGACCAAGTTAAGCGGGGTGAATCGCTGACCAGTCACCTGAAGACCGCCTGGGTGTTCCCCCCAATGGTCACGCGCATGATCGGCATCGGCGAGAAGTCCGGTGCGTTGGAACAGTTACTTGCCAAGATCTCGGACTTTTACGACGAGCAGATCCATGCCACGGTGAAAGCGCTGACTTCGCTGATCGAACCGATCATGTTGGGCATCATGGGCACGATCGTCGGCACCATCGTGATCGCCATCTTCTATCCGATCCTGGAACTGCAGAAGACGCTGTCCTGAGGGATCAGCCTGATGGCCTCCCGCGAACCATCCGTCTCCTCACTGGCTGAGGCGTTGTCGCGCACCACTGAGCCCGCCCTGCCGCCGCGGGTCGCCATCGCCAAGCCGCGTAACCTGGTGCGCGTGCTGGTTGCCGCAGTGCTGGTGCTGACTCTGATGTTCGTGGCGGCGCTGCTTGCGTTGAGTGCCAGAGTTTCCGACCTGGTTGCGGACATGCGCGCGCAAGATGCAGCGATTGCTTTCCGAGAGACCGAGGCGTTGCCCACCGCCGATGTCTTGGCAGATGGCGAGGCCACCAGGAGGGAAACCGTGGCCCGTCCGCTGGCCGCCGGACCCATCTGGCGGGCTCGATGCACCTACCTCGCGGAACAAGGCGACTGGGCAGGCATTGACGCGACCTGTGTCCAGGTCGGACTAGTGAACCCCGGTGATCTACTGCCGGCCACTAGGCTCCTGCACGCCGAAGCGCTATTCCGCCTGGGACGTGGAGCGGAAGCCGGCCACGTGCTGCATCTGATCGATCAGTCTCGGCTCGATGTTGTCGGACGGGAACATTCTGCCGACCTGGCTGGTAAGCTGTGGTTGGGCCAATCGGTCCGACCTCGGCGGGATCCAGTCGCACCCCCATCAGTCGAACGGTCTGCGGAACAGGTTCGCGAGCCCACGCCCGAAAGCACTCACCAGCTCCACTCCAGGTAGCGCTTGGACTAAGTGACGCCCTTCGTTCGGTCCAATCGGACGCAGACTGGGCAGCCACCGTAAAGCCAGGATCACTCCTGGTAAGCGCAGGGCCATGCTGATCAGGAATATGCTATGGTAGCGGCTTCCGGCGATCGCCGGCACCAGATCGATCAGGACAGTACCGAGCAGCGTACCCAGGGCGATGCACGAGGCGCTGATGGTGTTGAAATAGCCGATCAGTTCCATCCGGCGATCGGGATCGGGATGCGACGCGAACATCAGTGCCCCGATCGAGATCTCGGCGGCCGCCCAGGCCGCCCCGGCCAACACCTCGTTGAGCAGGAGGATCGGCAGGCTAGTCGTCAGGGACCACGCAACCGGCAGCAAGAGGATGATGCAGAAACAGATGCGCAGCACGGCGCGGGGACCGAACAGATCGACCATCCGCCCGACTACCGGATAGAACAGGATGCGTGCGATCACGCTGACATACAGCAGCAGGGTGTAATCGAAGTCACGTAGACCAAGTCCGCCCTGGTCACTGGCTGTGATCATGTAGCTGGCGAAGAACGGACCGGCGACCATGACACCGCCTTGGAAGGTCGCCCACACCAGGGTCCAGCGACCAATGTCTGTACTGGTCATGGTGCGCAGGAATCCGCCCATGCCGGTGGCCGCCTCTGCGGCACGCGCTGACATCGGAGCACGATCTACCTTCGGTTCGATGTAGGGTTGCCGTTCCAGACACCAGATTGAGGCAAGGCGCGACAGCAACGCCAAAGCCAGGATCAGTTGCAGGCCTTCGCTCCCCTTGTCGAGCGGCATGAAGTGGGCGAGGCCGGCAAACACAGCCGCGAAAAGCAGCTTGATCACGTTGAAGAGGCGCATCCGCCGGGCCTGGTAACGGCCGCTGATCTGTCGCGGGACGAAGCCGGAGACCCAGGCCACCCAGGCCGGACCGCCGAATACGGCACTAAGACCAAAGCAGCAGATCAGGGTGACGGCCATCGGCACCGCCCACGGTTGCTCTGGGGCGTGCAGCGGGATCGACAGCAGACCGATGATGGTCACCTGCCACCAGCAGGCGAGGATGGCGGCCCGTTTGGGGCCTCCGAGGCGCTGGATCATGGGTCGGGCGAAGGGAGACAAGCCGATCATGCCCAATTGCGGGATCAGTGTCAGGAGTCCGACCACGAACACCGCTGCCCCCAGGCTGATCTGCAGCAGTGGTACCATCCACGCCTCCATGGCCACGACCATGCCTCCGACCACGCCGCCTTCGACCATGGCGTAGAACAGTCCCCGCCGCACCGGACTGCCGTGCCGCCACTGGCTGAACGGGATGCGCATTTCGGCACCATAGCACCGATCGTTGACTGGCAACCCGCCCGGATTGCACGTCCTTGCGCGCCGCCAAGGTGTGACACCGCATGATCCGTCTTCTCCCCACTCTGATCGCCGATGGCCCTGAACAGATGGCGCGAGATGAGGCTCTCCTGGACGTTTTTGATCAGACCACGCTGCGTCTCTATCGCTGGGATCCGCCAACCGTATCGCTGGGCTGCTTCCAGGATCATGCAACCGCCACGACTGGTCTGCCGGCTGGCATGGCGGTGGTGCGGCGCATCACCGGGGGTGGAGCGATCTGGCATGAGCACGAGGTCACCTATGCGCTGGCTGGCATCCTCGGCCAGCACGGTCTGCCCGAGCGAGCCCGTGATCTCTATCCGCTCATCCATGGGGCAGTGCTGGCTGCCTTGGCACGGCGCGACCGGGCTCTGGCCCGGCAGTCGACCTCGATCGGCGATCGCCGGTATCAGGACGAACCACGTTGTTTCGCCAGTCCAGCGGCAGATGACCTGGTGCATGCCGATGGTGGGAAGGTGCTCGGCAGCGCCGCGCGGGCCCGCGGTTCGCGGTGCCTATTGCACGGTAGCCTGAAGTTAGCGAGCAACGGATGGGATGGCACGACAATCAGTGGCTGCGGACTGGATTGGGATGCTGCAGCGGCAGTCCTGCGCGAAGCTGTCAGTGACGCCCTTGCCGCCCCGTTGCTGCCTGGCATCTGGACCACGGAGGAGTTGGCCCGGGCCAGGCACCTTCGCCAGGAGCGCTATGGCAATGACGACTGGGTGGTCCGGCGCAGCGGGCCACGACCTTGATCAGCCGACGGCTATGGCGACCGCCATGGCGTCATCATCTAGGTTGACGCTGCCCTGGAAATGCCGGGCAGCATCAAGGATGCGGTTGACCACGGCTTCGGGACCGGCCGGAGCATGCTGAGCGATGACATCGGTCATGCGTTCGCAGCCGAACTCTTCGCCCAGGCGATCCTTGGCTTCCAAAAGGCCATCCGTGGCGAGTACCAGCAGGTCGGCTGGACGCAAACCGACCCGGATCTCTTCGGATCCGGCGGCGAATGCGGCGCCACTGCGGATGCCCAGGGCGATGCCCTTGGGCGACAAAATGTCCCGCTTGCCGGTGGCGGCATTGACCAGGATCAGGGGTGGGTGACCGGCACGGGCGAGCCGCAACTCACCTTTGGCTGGATCGATGGTCAGGTAGATGCAGGTGACAAACTTGCCAGCCATCGCACCGCACAGCCAGCGGTTGGCCTCGATCAGCACTTTGCCCGGATTGGAGCCGGTGGAAGCAAGCAGGCGGATGGTCTGTTTGGCCATGGCCATGACCATGCCGGCAGCGACACCGTGACCGCTGACGTCGCCCTGCACGACCCCTAAGCGGCCATCCGGGAATTGGAAGAAGTCGTAGAAGTCGCCGCTGACTTCGTGGTGGGGCTCGAACCGGGCCGCACAGCTCAGGCCGGGCAGTCGCGGCGGGGTGGTCAGCATGCGCAGCTGAATGTGGCGGGCCTGCTCGACTTCGCTGTCCTCGCTCTTTGGTTTCGCACCCGGCCTGGCCCAGCCACTGCTGTTTCCTGGCTTCTCCGGCTCGGCCTCATCCATCCACCCTAAGCCACCACCAGGAACCCCGCTGGTAGGCTGGGCTCCGCCGAGGACCTCACGGACCAGGGCATGTACGTCTGATGGTGGAGTCTGGCGAGGGTCCTGCGGCACCCCTGCATCATCCCGCTTCCCTTCGACGGTGCAACGCCGGTCCACTTGCGGCGTGATGCGACCATGGAAGGCTATCGGTATGCGACTTGTACGAGTTCACGCGGCCGGCACCGAAGGGGTGGATGGCTATCTAGTCACTGTCGAGGTCGCACGGTCGACTCCAGCAAACGGTGAGGGTCGGACCACGGTCGTCGGGCTGCCTGATGCGGCTGTGCGCGAGAGCGTGCAGCGGGTCACCACGGCCATTTTCGCCTCGGGTTTGCGTCACAGCCCGCTCGATCACATCACCGTCAACTTGGCACCAGCCGATCGTCGCAAGGAAGGACCCGCCTTTGACCTGGCGTGTGCAATCGGTTTTCTGGCCACCATGGGCGATAACGCCCTGCCAGAGCCGCCGCAGCGCGCACTGTTCCTCGCTGAGCTTGCTCTGGGTGGCGAATTGCGGCCAGTGCGTGGAGTCGTTGCGGCCGCCGCGGCGGCTCGCGCGGCCGGCTTTGATACGGCGGTGGTCGCCCCGGCCAACGCCCACGAGGCGGCTGCAGTCGGCGGTCTGCGCGTCGTCGCCCCATCGGACCTGCGAGCCTGCTGCGCCTGGCTGCGCAGCGGCGAGATGCCGACCATGCCACCGGCTCCCCGGCAGGCCGAAACTGACGAACCGTGTCTCTCGGACGTTCGTGGCCAGGCGCAGGCCAAGCGAGCCATAGTCATTGCTGCTGCGGGGGCGCACAACCTGTTGATGCTCGGGCCGCCGGGTTCGGGCAAGACCATGCTGGCGCGCCGGTTGTCCGGCATCCTGCCGGCGCTGTCATCCGATGAGGCCCTGGAAGTGACGCGGGTGCATTCGATCGCCGGACTCCTGCCGTTGGGCAGTGGCTTGGTCGCCCAGCGCCCGTTCCGCTCACCCCATCACGGGGTCAGCGGGCCGGGTCTGGTCGGAGGAGGCAGCCCGCCGCGGCCGGGGGAGATCAGCCTAGCCCATCATGGCGTCCTATTCCTCGATGAATTGCCCGAGTACCCGCGGACTGCGCTTGAATCGCTGCGCCAACCGCTGGAGGACGGCTTCCTCACCATCGTCCGGGCGTCTGGTCGGCTACGATTTCCCGCCCGTTGCTGCCTGGTTGCGGCGATGAATCCCTGCCCGTGCGGCTTCCTCGGCCATCCCACCCGGCGCTGCACCTGCGGTTCCGATGAGATCCACCGATATCGTGCCAAAATCAGCGGTCCCCTGCTCGATCGCATCGACCTGCATCTGGAAGTTCCGGCGCAGCGGCCCGAGACGCTGCAGGGGGCCGACGGGGGCGAGACCAGCGCCGCCCTGCGCCAGCGCGTGGTGGCGGCCCGCGGCCTCATGGTGGCGCGCCAGGGCCGGCCGAACGCACTGCTCGAACCGCGCGGGTTGCGCAGCCACATCCACGCCGCGCCTGAGGCCCTACACCTGCTCGGCCAGGCGGTCGACGAGCTCGGCCTGTCGGCCCGGGCCCATGACCGCATCCTCAAGGTCGCGCGCACCATCGCCGATCTTGAAGGACGCGATGGGGTCGGGCTCGACGATGTCAGCGAGGCGATCGGCTACCGAGTTCTCGACCGACCGGCCTAGCCACTAGTTGATGTCGGCCGAGGGCTACAATGCTGCCCAACCGGAGCACACCATGGCCACCAGCCGTACTCAACAGATCCACCTCGACGTCGATGGGAACGATCGTGGCGACGGCAGCGCAGCCCATCCCGTGGCCACGCCCAGACGCGCCCAGCTGCTGGCGCGCAGGGCGACAGGACCCGTCCACGTGGTGGTACACGCCGGGGTCTATGAACTCGAGGAGACCCTGGTCTTCACGCCGGCTGATAACGGCCAGCGCTGGTCGGCTGCCACCGGGTGCAAGCCCGTGTTCAGCGGAGGACGACGGCTCGGCGGCTGGTCGGTCAGTACCCAGGCTGGGCAGACGGCCTGGACGATCGACCTGCCCGAGGTGCGCGACAAATCGTGGAACTTCACCCAGTTGTGGGTTGATGGACAGCGGCGGAGCCGTCCTCGTCTGCCACGAACCGGTTTCTATCGTTTCAGTGGTGTTGACGGCTTGCCTGATACTGGTTTTTCCTGGCTGAAGGGCCCCGATCGGGCCGAGTACCCCGAGGGAACGATCAGCCGGTTCCGCAACCTAGATGACGTCACGATCGTGGCGTATCAGTTGTGGTTCGATACCCATCTGCGCGTACGGGAGCTGGACGAGACCCGTCGGCTCGTCCGTTTCCATGGACCGTCGTTGGGCAGCCTGCGCGATGAGGGCGGCCAATTTGCCCGCTTCGTCCTGATTAACGTCGCTGAAGCCCTATCCCAGCCCGGTGAATGGTATCTGGATCGGCCGAGTGGCCGACTGACCTACCTGCCGCATGCTGGCGAACGGCCTGAAACGGTGTCCGTGGTCGCACCTCGGCTGGAACAACTGATCCGCTTCCAAGGCACGCGAACCGGCCTGGTTTCCGAGGTCGTGCTAGAGAATATCGGTCTCGAACACAACGAGTGGTCCCGTCTGCCCACCAACTGCGGTACCATCCAGGCCGCCTTCGATGTGCCCGGAGCCGTGCTGTTCGACCAGGCGGAACGCTGCGTGCTGTATGGTTGCGAATTGGCCCACTGTGCAGGCTACGGTGTTGAGATGCTGGCAGGCAGCAGCGGCAACGTGATTGCCGCCTGCACCATCCGCGATCTTGGGGCCGGAGCAGTGAAGATCGGGCACGAGGAGTTGCAGGTGCATGATGGCGCGGTCGGTAGGGCATTCAGAGCCGAACGGTTGCGGCCAATGGCCGCGACGGTGGCCGATTGCCATCTCCACGACGGTGGCCATGTCTATCCCAGCGCGATTGGCGTGTGGATTGGCAATGCCGGAGGCAATCGCATCCAGCACAACCACATCCATCATTTCTCCTACACGGGCATTTCGTTCGGATGGACCTGGGGATATCAGCAGACCCGGACGTGGGACAACCGCATCGACTGGAACTATATCCATCACATCAATCACGAACGGCTGTTGTCGGATAACGGAGGGATCTATTCGCTGGGCGTTCAGCCGGGTTCAACGGTGATCGGCAACCACCTGCATGACATCGCCTGCTATCACTACGGCGGCTGGGGTCTCTACCCGGATGAGGGCAGCAGCGGCATCACCTACCGGGACAACTGCGTCCATGATGTGCAGTATTGCGGATTCAGCGTGCATTATGGTCGTTTTTTAACGGTAAAGAACAACATCTTCGCCACCATGGACAAGGCGATGTTGAATCCCGGGCGGGCCGATCTCAGCTGCGGGATCATCTTCGAGCGTAACCTGACGTGGTTCGATCGCGACAACCTCAAGAGCGACGCGGATTGGCATCCCGAATTGTGCGCCACCAAGCGGAATCTGGTGTGGAATGCCGGATCAGGCGGCGTGCATTGGCACCAGGGGAGTCTGGCCAACGAGCAGGCGGTCGGCCGATGGGTGGACTCCATCGAGGCCGATCCACTGTTTGTCGATCCGCGCAGCGGCGATTTCGCTCTGCGCGCAGATTCGCCGGCTCTGCAGCTGGGATTCCGCCCTTTTGATTGGCGCAAGGCGGGCGTGCGTACCCGCCGGCGGTTGTCATCCACGTGGCGCGGTTACCGGTTGCCTGCGTCCCCGGTGAAGGGCGTCGCAGTAGCTCGTATCGAACATGGCGAGTTGGTCGTATCCGACGGTCAGGTCGAATTGCCGATGAAGGTCATCCTGAGCAATCCGTCAAATCGTCGGGTGAAGGGGGTCTGGCGGATCCGCATGGGTGATCGTTCAATTCGGCCGATAGTTGAGCCCTCGCCGCAGATCGTCGCCGACCTGGCTGCCGGCGGCGAAGTGGTCCGCGAACTACGGGTCCGTATCCCTGCCGGCCAAGGCCGTCAATGGTTGCAGGTTGTCGGCGACGAACGGACTTGCTTCTCGGCGGCGATCCCGCTGGTGATCCCTGTCGAAGTGCGCATGGCGCGAACCGTCGCCGGACTGAAGCCGGCAGTTGGTTTGGACATCGGCATCGTACATGCCGGCGCCAGCATCCTGTCCGGCAGCGCCGCTGTCGTGGGATCAGCTCTCGTCGTCGATCTGACCGTGCGCGACGCGGCGATGCGTCTTGACCGCGTCAACCCCTGGTTGGGTGCCTCGGTCGAGTTGTTCCTCGCCCCGGAACCAGCCATAGGCGTATCGACGCGGCCTACCCAGCTGATTTTGATCCCGGCCGATGCACATGGCCCGGCAGAGGTCCGCCGTGCCGGCGGCGATTCCCCGCCGTCGTCGGACTGGTCAATCGAAGCTGTGGAAGGCGGGTGGCATGCACGTCTGCGGATCGACCTTGCCAGCGTCGACATAGCAAACGACGCCAAGCGCTTCCGTTTCGACCTGATCTGCAACGCGGCCTCTCCAGTTGCCGGTCAGAACTTCCTCAAGCTCGCGCGGTGGGGATCACTCGGCAACGGCTCGAACACCCTGGGGCTCGCCCGCATCATCCTGGAGGGCTGAGCGGACCGGGTCAGCTCAGCCGCTCGATGCCCTGCTTGCCGACTAGGCTGAATCCGGTGCCCTCGGCCGCCAGTTCGCGCCATAGTTGCATGGCGGTGAGCCGGTCACCATGGCTTTCGCAGGTGAACGCGGTGAGGGCGAGCAGCGGGGAATGCAGGATATCCTCGCGGATGGTCGACAATCCGTCGAGCACCAAGGAGGCCGGAAGGTAGCCGAGGGCCAGGCAGCCCAGGCGGGCTGCGAACAGCTTGGTCAGCGAGGTGCGTGAGGTTTCCAGTTCGTCGGTCAGCCGGAAACACCACTCGAGGTCTTCCTGTGCTCCGGCAGTCTCGCCGAGACGGCGACGCAGGCCGGCGCGCAGCACGCGTTCGACCGGGGTCAGCTCCTCGCCACCCGACAGCGCTGCCAGCACCGGGCGTTCAGCACCCATCCCGACCAGAACCAGCGAGTCGCGCACGAAGTCGAACAAGGTAGTCGGCCGATCCTCGCCGCGACCGATCACCAGGACGGTTCGGGCAGGATCGTCGGTGTTGCTGATCTCGTGCGAAATCCTGGCATAATCGCTGAGCATGCGCGGTTCACGAATGGTAATGGTGTAACCCAGCGCCCGGGACCTGCGCATGGCGTCACGGCAGGCCGAAATGGCGACCGCATCTGTACGGTCGACCAGGTGGTTCAGCCAGCCGCGCAGGTGGCTCGACAGCCAACGGGACATCGTACCCATCAGGGCCGATTCATCAGGGGAGCCGCGCATGAGGCGGGCGAGATGTTCAAGGTCGTGTTCGACCTCGGTTGTCAGGCCCCCGTGTTCGACCTGGGCGCCGATCAGCGGCATGATCCACAGGCAGAAACGGGTACGCACCACGTCTCCCGATTCCTGATAGCCGAGCAGTTCGCGGATTGCTGCTCGCAGGCTGCCGCCATGACGCTCGTACTGTACCTTGGCGAGGGTGAAGATGGCGTCACGGGCCAAGACATCCTCAAGATGGTCGCCGAGGAACTCGCGCAGCGCTTCGGAGGTCGCCGCGAGGTCGCCACGCTTGAGCACGGCCATGCATCGCAGGAACGAGGCCTGCACCGCTTCCGCGGAATCAGCGTGCTCGGCAAGGAAGCGCACGTACCAGTTCTCGGCCTCCTGATTGAGGCCGAGGCGCAGCAATTCGTTGCCGACCGTGTAGCTGGGTACCATCAGCGGAGCGTGCCGGCGTTCGACGGTCAGGGTCCGGACCAGGGCCTGGGTCTTCCAGGTTGCCAGCGCGATAGTCGTCCCCGGGGCGACAGTCAACGGATTGAGGTCGCGGAATGCCAGCGGCTCCTGGCCATCGACATGGAAACGCAGGATCTGGCCTTCGCATTCCACCACGACGCGATGCGACCGCTGCGACCGCTCGATCTTGGTGGTTGTCTCGGTTTCGCGCATCGGGCGCATGCTCAGCAGTTCAGCATCCTGTGGGCTGGCCGCCCCGCGCGAACGCGTGATCGTGCTCCATCGACCTTCATAGGCACCGAGACGGAACTGATAGCTCTGGCTGGGATCTATCCCGCGGGCAAGCAGCCAAAATTCCTCGCCTTGGATGAGCTCAATCTCGACGGTGACGCGTACGTCGTCACCGACCTCGACCTGCAATGGGTAGATCTGCAGGCCATAACCGCCCAGCAGCATGCCGCCCAGTTCGGGATGGTGGACGTGTCCGACTTGTTCGCCGCACCAACTGGTCGACGGCAGGTTGAATGGTCCCGAATCCGGATTGGCGGTGAAGTCCCAGCGACCCAGGCCTCGCCAGGCTCCTTCACGTTCCCGCGCCATGCGCACGGCTTCCTGTTGCGCATAGCTCTCGGAGACCTGGATGAGCAGGGTGCGTAGATCCTGGGCGAAGACCTCACAGTCCGGGTAGCGGTCCTGATGGTCGCGGGCCAGGGCCCATTCGGCGATCGTCTGCAGCGTCTGGGGCGCCTCGGGCCAGAGGTCGCGTAGCGTCCTTCGGTCGCCCTTTTTGATCCGGGCGAGGAAATCGATCAGCGCCTCACCCTCGCCCATTTCCTGAGCCGTGCGCAGAGCCATCATCTCGACCAGGATCGAACCGAGGGAATAGACATCCGTACGCTGATCCACAACGGAAGCGCGGCCGAGCGCCTGTTCCGGACTCATGTAGGCCGGGCTGCCCATGATCTGTCCGAAATGCGTCGAACGCGATACCCGCATCGAAGATCGCCGGTGACTGTCGGTGCTGCGCAGGCGTTCGCTGGTGCTGCTCTGGCCAGGAACCGGAGTGGTGATGCGTGAAGAAGGCGGCTGTCGTCGTGATTCCAGCGCCTGGGTTTCCGCTGCATCGGGATCATTCATGATCACAGTCGCAGTGTCGAGTCGCTGCGATCGGACGGTCACCGGATCGGGAGTCGGTTGCGGAGTCTTCACCTTCTCGTCTGCCGTGGAGAAGGCAGCATCCCACGCCTTCTCGGCCGCCTGCTCTTCGTGGAGGTCGCGGGCAAGACCCCAGTCGAGCACCCACAACTCGCCGTACTGGCCGATGACGATGTTGGCCGGTTTCAGGTCACGATGCACCACGCCCTGGCTGTGGGCGTAATGCATGATGTCGAGCAGCTTCAGGAACAGGGTCAATCGGTCCACCAGGGGCCAGGTGCGCCAATGGTCGGGTACTTGGCGGAGCTCTTCGATGAATTGATCGAGGGTTCTACCCCGGGCCAAGGTCATGACATAGCACGGTCGCGACGTGTCGTCCGCGGCAGCCTCGAAAACGGCGCAAATGCCAGGATGCTGCAGACGGGCAGTAACGCGGATCTCGCGTTCGAAGCGGCGGACCTGTTCTTCGTCCTCTATCGAAGCTTCGAGAACTTTCACCGCAACATCACGCTCAAGATGCTCGTCTTTGGCCTGCCACACTCGGCCAGATGTGCCACGCCCGATCTCGCGCAGCAGACGCCAACGCCCAGCGATCAATTCGCCGGGACGCGCAGTTGGGTTGATCTCTTGACCGGGCATATCTTTACAAAACGTATGGACGCGTGCTGAAGGTGCAATCTCCAGGACCCACTGACGCAACGATTGAAACGATCGGTGTCAGATACGCTGGAAACGGAGACACCGACAGCAACAGCTGTCGGTGTCTCTCGAAAATCCAATAGGATCTGGACCTGAGTTGCTTACAGCTTCGACTCGATCTCGTCGAAGAGGACTAGATCTGCCTGCACGACGATGATCTGGCGGCGTTCCGACTCGGCCCGGCCATTGGTGCTGAACAGCCGACCAAGGAATGGGATGTGGCTGAGGAATGGCACGCCTGCGTGACTGCGGTTGCTGATGCCATTGGTCATGCCGGCCAGTACCAGCGAGCCGCCATCGGGGATGGTGGCCGAGGTGCGCACCGCGTTGTAGACCATCTGCGGTACGGTCAGCGGGTACGATCCGAAGGCGGACTGACCGATGACGAAGCGACGGAACTGGTCGAGGTTCGCGTTGGTCGGTCGCATCGTCAGGGTGATGTACTTCTTATCGGCCGAAGCGATGGCCTGCACATCAAGCACTGTGCCGTAGGACAGAATCGAGATGATCGGATCATACTGGCCCTGCACGACGTCGTAGTCGGAAATGTACGACCGCTGATTCATGTTGACGATGTGTGCCTGTTGACCGTTGAACAGGGTGATGTCTGGTTGGAAGATGATGTTGCCCCGATTCTCTTTCTCGACCGCATTGACGATAGCGCGGGCGAAGAAGTCGGATCCAAGCTGCCACGTCGCGGTGCTGGCCGTCAGACCACCGGTGGTCGTCAGGTTCGTCCCGGTCAGATAGCCGGGCAGGCCGCTACCGGCAAGGCCGGAATTGACTTCACCGGCTGTATTGACGGCACCTGGTCCCTGCCAGGAGGCACCGGCATTGCCGATGTTTACGGGATTCGCTGCCGTGATCGGAGCGGTATTGAACGGCGGTACAGCGGTTGGCTGCGGCGCGCCATAGATGGTGCTCGTACCATAATTGCGCCAGTTGACGCCTATCTCTTCCATGGCCGAATTTTCTACCGATAGGAACTTGCACTTCACGTGCACCTGCGAGCCGCGCTGATTGCGTAGGGCCCGCAGCAATTCGTCGATCTGAACGTGAACTTCATTGCTCTGGGTCACCACCATGGAGCCGTTGTACTCTTCGATGGTCGTGCCTGTGCCATCGGCCCACGAAGCGGGAACGACCACCTGCTTGATGATTTCGATGAATTCCCCCGTCTCCGGCTTGGCTTCAGCTTCGATCGGAGGCAGCAGCTGGCTGCCGGTACCGCCTGGTTCAGGGATTTCCAGGCTCGGGCCTGGGAAGCTGGCCATGGCGTGGGTCAGATCGCGGATGTCATACATCTTCATGAAGAGGTCGCCGCGCGTACCTTCCTCGTTGGAGATGTAGATCGCCTCGTTGCGCATAGTGTACTTCAGACCGGTGATCTTCATCACAAAGTCGAGGACGAATTTCAACTTCATGCGTTCGACGCGTAGGGTCACCGGGGCTGGCGTGGCAGCCAGAACCCGCGGATCGAGCACGATGTTGGCGTTGGTCACCCGTTGCAGGAAGGACACCACGTCGGCCAGGTCGGTATCTTGGAAGTCGAGCGTAATCTCCTGTTCCAGCTGGTTGGCGATCTCCTTGCGCCAGGATTCGCTCTTCTCCTCGAGACCCTGCACCGGTGCGCTGCGGCGGGCGTCGATCTCCGGCCATTCGGTGGTGTAACGTACGAGTTCGAGCTGCGGCAGCATGGCGGTGCGGATGGATTCCGAGAGCAGCTTGTGCTCCTCGTCCCAGCGGTCGGCCGTCATCTGGCGGATATAGACGTGGCGTTCCCGGCGACATTTGGCGAGCAGTTCGGTCGCCCGGTCGTCGGCCCGGTTGAGCTTCAAAACCTGTTCGCAGATCAGGATGGATTCGTCGTAGTCACGACGTTCGCGGGCGCGTAGGGCGCGGCGCAGCATGGCGTCGATGCGGTCACGTTCGAGCTGTAGGCCGATGTCGCGCAGTTCGCGGCTGCGGTCGGATGCCGCACGATTGCGGGAAGCGGCATCGTCACGGTCGGCGCTTTCGCGACGGGTCTTGGCCTCGGCCAATAGGGTGTTCAGCTCGGTCGTTGCCGAGGTCTTGCGATCATCCGAGAAAGGCAGGCTTTCGACGCGTACTAGTGCCATCTGGAAGGTGCGATCGGCCAGATTGTAGTCTCCGGCCTGCATGGCAGCGATGCCTTCGGCCTTCTTTGCCTGGGACTCATTCCACAGCTCCTGATCCTTGACCTGGACCTCATCGACGAGCCGGTCGATCTGCTGCGAACGCGGGTCGCGTTCGAGGCCGGCGAGGGCGCGGACAGCGCGCAGCTGGGCCTGGTACTCGGCATTGGCTGGAGCGTAGTCGACCGCCAGAGTCAGGTCGCGCACGGCGTCGGGCAAGCGGTTCTCTTCCCTGGCGCGCATGCCGCGGACGAAGTGGTACTCGGCCGCCTGGTTAGGTCCCGCCTGGTGGGCGTCACGTTCGGTCGCGTACTTGTCCAAGGCAGCCGCCGCGTTGGCGTCGCCAGTGGTCTGTGGGGCAGGCGGTGCCGGCGGCGTCTCGGCGGCAGTCACCGGGGCGTAGGCCAGGGCAAGCATGGTGGCGGTGAGCGCCAGACGGCGGTGGTGCAGGGGCTTCACAGGCGGGCCTCCAGTTCGGGATAGTTGATGATGGTGACGGTGGTCAGCAGGTTGAGTTTGCGCTTTTCGGCATAGCGACCGCGAGCGCCGAAGAGACGACCCAGGAACGGGATGGATCCGATCAAGGGTACGCGAGTCGCAACGAATTGATCGAGTCCCGACGTGAATCCGCCAACCAAGAGGCTGCCTTTGTCTGGCAGCATGACGGTTGTACCGACTTCGCGGACTTCGACGTTAGGCAGTTCGACGGGAAAGGTCTGTCCAGGAATGGCCAAACCGACATCGCCGGCAAGAATCTGCACGCCGATAATATTTTCGGTCGTGAAGGTTGCTGTGGCAGTTGCGGCGCGCAGTTCCATTGTCACGTAACGGCGATCCGCACTGACTAGTGGTCGCACATCGATCGAACTGCCGATGTTGAGCACGGTGATCACCGGATCATAGTTTCCGCTGACAATCTCGTAGTCGCTGATGTAGGCGATCTGGTCGCCGAAAAAGGCATTCGCCCGCTGGCCATTCATGCAGGCCACCTCTGGGGACCGCAGGACTCGACCCTGATGGTTTCGCTCGCTTGCCTGAAGAACTGCCGAGATCTGGCTATCGCCCAGGAACGATGTCTGCATGGTCATTCCGGGTGTTCCCGATGCCTGCAGGGTCATCGAATTTGCCGGCAGCTGATTGGCCGTACCACCCTCGACAGCCCATCCGTTAACCTGACGGAGCAGACCGGAGCTGTTCGTGGCGTTGCCGGGAATGCCAGTCAGGTAGGTGCCACCGCTACTCCACTGCACCCCGATCTCTTCGGCGTATGTGTCGGTCAACTCTAACCAGTACAGTTGAACTCGGACCATCAGGCTGTGCTGGGCCGATTGCGCGCGCAGGAATTCCCTCAGGAGACGATGCACGGCAGGCGGAGCCGTTACCAGCAGGGCATTGCCGCGAACCACCATGGTGTTTTCGGAATCGGTCCAGGTGGCCGGACTGACTGATCTGCGGATGAGGTCGGCGATGTCATCTGCGGTCGGGACAACTGTGCCTGTAGCGGCAGGCGCAAGGAAACCTACTGTTCCACCGCCTCCGCCACCAGTGGTCATGGCTAGGCTCAAACCAGGGAAGTCGCCGACTCCGACCAGGAGTTCACCGAGGTCGTGCAGGACGATGCTGCGACTGGAAGCCGGCTGTTCTCCAACAAAAACCCCACCGCTCACCAGGCCCCAGGTGGTTGAGGCCTGTTGGGCTATCCACGAGAGGATGCTGTCCAAGCGCATGTCGTTCGCGCGCAGCGTGATAAGCCGATCTCCCGAGGCGATCAGTTCTGGAGCGGGGATCAGGTTGACCCCACCCAGCTTGGAGACCAGTTCCAGCGCCTCTTGTAGTGGCACTGCGTCCAATTGAACAGTTGCTCGGCTGGCAAGCCGATCGGATAACGTCACTTCCCAGGCGGCCGGACGATCGGACACATCTATCGGTGATTGACGTCGGATGCGCTCCGTCCCCCAATCGGATGGGAACATAGGCATGCCATCAAGTCCCTCAGGGATGAGGGACTTTTCGATCATTAATGCCAACTCGCTGCGGAGTTCACGTTGGCGATCCTCAATAATCATCTTGCGGGCGGTATGAGTCTCATCGAGGATCTCACGGTAGATCGCATCAACCTCTTCATCGCCCGGCAGATCGTGCAGGAGCGAGCGGCAATGTGCCAGCGCCAGCTCGTTGTGTTTCCGCTGACGCAGATCATCGATACGCGACAAGCGCTCCGCCCGTGCATTGCCGGCAGCACGAGACTGATGGTTCGCTGCAACCTGGGCATCGGCAGCGCTGGACCGGCGCAGGGCTTCCGCGCCAGCCGTCTGATCGCGCGATTCCTGACGATGGATGTCGGCGAGCAACGCTTCGGCCCGTCGTCGATCAGCCAGCGGGGCATTGGCCCCGGCTGCAGCCAAGGCATCGCTCAGGCGTCCAGCTGCTTCACGCGCACGTCCTGCAGCCAGCAGAAAGGACGCATCATCGATGGCCCGTATAAGCTCTATGGCGACGGCCTCAGTGCCGACCTGTGCCTCTGCCACATGGTCAGATACCGGGTCCGCCCCGTGCAGTCCTACCAGGGCGACACACGTGAGCACTAGGGCGTGCGGCAACTGGCCGCGCCCATGCGCGGAACCCGTCTGCATCGAATCCTGGTGCCTCCGGCTCACTGCTGCGACTCGGCCTCGGTAAGGTCCATGATGGTCGCGTTGAGCAGGAAAAAGGACCTGCGGTTGTCGTCGTAGATGCCGTTCTTGCTGAACAGCCGTCCGAGGAACGGGATGTGGCTGAGGAACGGCACGCCACTGTGGCTGCGTACACGCGTCGACTGGTTGAATCCGCCAATGAGGAGGCTTCCACGATCGGGCAACATGACGGTCGAGCGCAAGGTCTGCACCAGCATGTTGGGCAGTTCGATCGGGTACCCGACGCCAGGAATGACAACCCCGATGTCGCCAGTGTTGATGATCTGCACACCGATGATCGTCTCCGTCGTTGATTCGACGAAGCTGACAGCCGTGGGTCGGATCTCCATGGTGATGTACTTGCGGTCGCTGGAAACAACCGGACGCACATCCAGGATATTACCGTAGTTCAGCACCGTGATCACCGGGTCGTAGTTGCCCGAGACGATCTCGTAGTCGGAGATGAACGCATACTGGTTGATGAACGTCGCATTGGCACGTTGACCATTGAAGCAACTGAGCATCGGATGCTGAACCACGGTCGAGTCGGTTTCGTCCTCAGAGGCGGTGAAGATGGCGTTCAATTGATCAGCATTGAGGAAGTTCGATGAGTTCAGCGATCCTTCCAGGGTTAGGCCGCGGGCAATATACCCGGTGCGGTTACCAGGCAGGTTCTGGGTGATCGAACCGTCAGCGACGTAACCCGCCTCCCCATTCATATTGCGACGTGTCGTCCAGCCTTCCAGACTATCAACGGGTGTGCCGTTTGCTAAACTGCCAGGAAGTGACGCGGCGCCAGTGTTATTCAGGAATCCAGCGGGATTGTCCGTCCAGGCGACGCCGATCTCTTCGAAGAAGCCTTTGCGCACATCCAACAAGCGGACGCCGACATTGACCTGCAAGGCCGTCTGCTTGCGCAGGTTGGCGAGCAG
This sequence comes from Planctomycetota bacterium, assembly GCA_038318565.1. Classification (GTDB taxonomy): domain Bacteria; phylum Planctomycetota; class UBA11346; order UBA11346; family UBA11346; genus UBA11346. Next base: position 51,933 of record JBBQCI010000001.1, on the reverse strand, counting down.
ACGGGCGACCAGTTCGTGACCTTCCGGAGTGTGACTGACGAACAGGGTCGAGCCACTGCGCTGCTGCACGTCGATATTGTTCTGGCCCCACTGGTCTTTGGTGACGTTGTTCTTGATGAAGTCCACCAACTCTTGGGGATCCTGCGCTGCGCCAGTCTCTTCGGCACCGCCGGCCCCAAACAGTCCGCCGCCTGCAGCGCCGCCTGCGCCGCCACCGGCAGCGTACGCCAGTTCGACACCTGCGAAGTCTCGCACCGGTGTGATCAGGTCAGTGACGTCGTAGAGACGCAGGGCTGCCGCGCCAGTGATCACCTCATTATTGATGAAGATGGCTTGATCCTGAATAGCCATCTTCCAGCCAGTGATTTCCAGGATCCATTTCAGGGCATCCCGGAAGCGCATCTCGCGCACCTTCAGGGTCACCGTGCCGCCGCCTGCGGTGGCCAGGACCTGCGGGCTAACGATGATGTTGACTCCGGTCACTTGACGGAGGAAGGCAACGACGTCTTCAAAGGACTGGTCCTGAAAGTCGAAGGTGACGCGCTGTTCGAGGCGGTCGTTGAGGGCCGCCATCCACGGTTCGGCCTTCTGTGTGCCGATCTCTCGCGGAGTACGCAGAGTGCGGCGGCGCCAATCTTCCGGGTAGACCAGCAGTTCATTCTGCGGAACCAGCGCCTTGTGGATCTCCTCCGAAACCCGGGCGATGCCTTCGGCGCGCTCGACACGGTATTGGCCATCGAACTGGTAATGGCCTTCGCGGCGTGACGCGAGATAGAGTTCGCGAGCGTCGTCGCGGCGCCGATCCAACTCGTAGGCGTTCCACGACTCGACTTCGGAGCGACGGTAATCTTTGCGGTCGTATGCGGTCTTGGCGCGACGCATGAGTTCGTCGACCTTCAGGCGCAGACCTTCGGCCTGGAGATCGGCTTGGCGTTTGGCCGTGTCGGCAGCGGCCTGACGGTCATCGGTCTGGCGCTGAATGGTACGTAGGCGCACTTTGTCGCTGGCCTCGGCTCGCTTGGCGGCGACCTGCTTGGGCAGTTCGCCCCATTCGAAGGCAAAAGGAAACGAGCGGATACCGATGTCGACGCGATCGTAGTCCAGCTCCGCTGATTCGAAATCGCCCGCCGCCATCGCCTTGTCGCCGCGTTCGAGCAGGGCGGCCAGCCGTACGGCGGTCTCTTGGGTGCGGACGTCCTGCAGGCTGCCGAACCAGGCAGCAGCCATCTTGAGGCGGTTGTCACGGTTGTTGAGCACGGCAAGCACATCGCTGCGCAGCTGCTGGGCGCCAGCGTGCGGCGGGTATAGCTGGACGGCGCGATCGACCAGCTCGAGCGATTCGGCGAAGGCGCCTGCTCGATACTTGGCCAGCGCTTCGGCATAAGCCGCGTCAGCTGCGACCTCGGCCTCGCCCGGCCGGGCAGTCTGTTCGACCGCGGCTGGAGCGGGTGCCGGAGTCGGCGCAGGCCCACCTTCCGCGGCAGGCGCCAGGACGGCGATAGCCAGCAAAAGCGGCGAGAGGTGGGTCGGAATGTGTGAACGCGAGCGCATGGGGCGTCCCTCTGGTCAGGCTCGGGGCGGGGAGACGGCTGGATCAGCCGTCGACGATGGTCTGGAGGATGCTAGGACCACAGCAGAGGGCCGGAGGGGGAAGACCCCGCCGGCGTTGCTGGTGTCACTCTCACCGTCACCTGCGTGGCGGTGCTGGTGGTGGGGTGTAGCTGGGAGGCATGCCACCGGGTGGCATGCCTCCAGGAGGAGGCAGCGACGAGCCAGCCGGTGGCTTGGTTGCACCGGTGGGCGGCATGCCAGCTGGCGGCTTTGTGGTTGGGCCCGGCGCCGGTTCCGTCTTGGTCGGAGCGGGCAGAGCTGACTTGTCGCTCAGGACGCCGTCCGGGTCGTGGACCATCTGTTTGTGTTCTATCCGTTCCCACCACACCAGACGTCCATCAGGGAAGGCGTAATAGGCGGTGTCGGTGGTGAAGCTTTCGGCGTCGAGAGCCTCCTCGTCCTTCTTGGCCTTGTATAGCTCCGCGAGCGGACCTTTGCCGGGAGCCCAGTCCTTGGGCTTTTCGGGGATCAGACCCCACTGGCGGAATTCGCTTGGCGCCGAGGTGAAGTCATCCTTCTCCACGTACTGGCTGGCGTGATACGGGTAGACTTGCACGTTCGCCTGGTTTGGCGGGGAGATGCTGATGAGCTTGGTCAAGGTGAGCTCGCTGCCCGTCTCCGGATTCTTCAGTACCACGATATCGGTTGGAACTTCCTTGTTCGACAGTTCTAGGTCGCGGTCCTTGCCGCCGGTCGGACGCGTCTTTGCCCGTACCATCCAGTAGAGGACACGCTTCTCATCCTTGACTAGCTTGTCGATGACGAAGGGAGTCATCAGATCGACTTCAATCGTCTTCCCTGCAAGAAACGGATGCTCGATCTTTACCCCCTTAACGCCCAGGACGTCGCCGATGCCAAATTTCAATTCAAGAGGTTTTTCCATCCATTTGCGCTCCTCGCCCTGCTGGAACAGGCGCAGCAGCAAAAAGCGTCCGACGTCGCGCGTCTTGGTCGGGTCCTCCGCCATCGGAGCCGTGCTGAGACCAACCAGGGCGAAGCGCACACTGGCGGTGGCGTCGACTTTGGCGATCGGGCTCCACGGACCGAGGAACAGCTTCTCGCCGGGTTCCAGTGTGCTGTTGGTCGGCAGGGGGCCAGGGGAGGGACGCAGGAACAGCTTGTATAGTGCGCCATCCTTGGCTGCGTATTGAGCCGTGGCCTTATCGAGCAGGGCCTGGTCCTCGGTCGGCCCGGCGGAGGCTTCGCCAGGATAGACGATGACGCTCTGCTTGGGACGTTCGATCTTAGCATCAAGATCCAGGGCGGTGGCTGCGGCGATCAGCCGAGCTCGGAGATGATGGCGTTGCCATGGCTCGGGAGTCGGGATCGTGACTGGGGCGCTGGCCAGCTTGTCGATCGGCAGCACACCATCCTTGCCGGCGCCGGGCAGCACGAGTGCCTTCCAGTCGTTGTCGCCGACCTTGATCTGTACCTGCACGCCTAGGTGGCGTCCGGTGTTGGTGACCGTGCCCTTGTCGTCGCGGGTCCAGGTCCGGCTGACCTCGCTGGTGACGCGGCGGCCTGCGCCCTGGGCCGCAACAACCGGTGGAGCGATGCTGACTTTTAGCGAGCCGATCGCGTCCTCAAGCGCCACCGTGGGGGCGAGCAGTTCGTAGATGTAGACGTAGGTGCCGCTGGGTGGCACATTCTTGCCTTCGATCACCGTTGTGCCGCGGCCCTTGTCAGGCGGACTGGTAAGCCAGGCCATCGTTGGGGTGGTCGGCGCGCTGTCCGCGATTCGGCCAAGGAGCTGGTCGAGGTAGGCGCGCGGCTCCTTCATCACCGGTGGGCTCTGCTTTTTGAACACGACGTCGATCTTGGCGTTGATCGCCTCGATCGCCGCCTGGTTGTCTTTGGGGCGGATAGTCGGGTCGTCGATCGTGCCCATCAGCACCAGGGTGCAGCCGCCGGCAACGGCGGCGACAGCGAGCTTCTCGCCATGGGCGATCAGAAAGGTCTTGGCGCTCATGTCAGCGGCCTCCGGGGGACGTAGGTGGACGGCCAGGCATTATACCGGGGGGGGACCCCATAGCCGGAGGCATACCGCTTGGCGTATTGGCCGCGTTGTCAGAAGCGGTTCCGGTTCCAGTCTCGGCGAATTCGATGATCTCGACCGCCAGAACCAGCCTGATGTTGTCATCAGCAATATCGAAACGGTCGCCGGCTTTGCCATTATCGCGCCGGCTGAGGTTGGCTGAGGTCACTGCGACGAGGGGGCGATTCGTCTCGGCGTTGCGTTCCATTGTGGAGCTTGCGGCGAGGAGGGCGCTCAATGGCCCTTCAAGTGTCAGGCGCAAGCCGACCGAGCGGGCCTGCAGCTGGCCGGACAGGGTGGTGGTCAGATTGCGCACCCCGCCATCGGCCTCGCTGCCAGCAGTCCATTCAACGGACAAAATCACGGCGGCCGCCTTGGCTCGGTCTTCGCTGCGGCCGGTCGGGCCGATCAGCGGATTGTTCGCCACAGCGAGGCGGGCTTCGATGAGCCGGTCGGCGAGCAGTTCCATGGCGCGCAATCTGGTGGTCAGCTGCGCATGCTGGCTGGGATCCGGGAATGTAGCGGCGCGGGTGAACAGGCCGACGCTGCTGCGGACGGCCGCTGGACTTTCGCCTGAAGCCGAACGGATCTCGTCTTCGGCGGCCCGCTGCAGACAACCGGCGTCGCGTAGACGCACCACCAGTGCCTCGGAAGCGGTGGCGTAGGCGTTATACCATTCCAGGGTGTTTTTCGTCGGAGCAACCACGGTATGCAGATAGGCTCCGCGTCCCATCAACTGGGCCTTGAGGTCCTTCATCTGCTTCTCGTACTTCTCAACGTGCGGCTGCAGGACCCGCTTCCAGTTCTCGGTAATCAGATATTCGTTGGCCAGGCGCTGGGTGTCCGCCGAATTCTCGGCATCGAAGACGCCTTGCGGATCGCCACGCTCGGCACGCTTCTCGAGATCCTTGAGGTCCTTCGACTGCTGGTCGAGCTTCAGTTTGGACGCCCTGGCGTTGTCGGCGGGCACAACGAGGAACCAGGCGACGAGGATGACGCCGATGGTGACGCCGCACACGATCCAGTAGAGGTGCTTCACTTCTGGGCCTCCGGAGCAGTGGCGGGTGCAGCAGACGTCGCCAGCTTGCACACGAAGGTGGTGATGCTGGTGGAGAGCATACGACGCTCCTCGATCGGCTTCACATTCCCGGCTTCATCGATGTTGTCGCGGTCGAGATAATACCATTCGACCTGGCCATCCTTCTCCTCTGGGACCTGCACATCGGTGAACAGGGTGGGGGAACGCGTCAGATCCTGGAGGTGCGCAGGTACCGGGAGCTTGCGCAGGGAATCCAGCAAGGCTGCCCGGATGTCGCCTTGACGGCCACCGGCGGGGATGTCGATCCGGACGTTGACGATGCGTTCGGTCTCCAGCGGCCTGAAGGGATCGTTGCCTGTGGCGGTGGCCGTATTGCCGTTGCCGGCTGGTTCGCCCATCTCGACCTGGCGGAGATAGGCGCCTTGCAATGGCGGCGATCGTTCGGCCGCGCCCACCCCGCCCGGGGTTGCCGGGCGCATCTCGGTGGTGGTGGCAATGGTCTGGACCACTCCGACGACGCCTGACAAGACCGCATGGGTCAGCCCCTGGTTTGACCCGACTGCGTCATAGGCGGCAAGTTGCGGGGCCAGCTGCTGCACGGTTTGCAGGACGGCCTCGGACTGCTTCATGCGGTCCTTGTTGTCCTTGGCGTACTGGGTCACCTTGGTCGCCAAGCGGGCGTTGTTCTCCGCCGCGCTGTTGGCGATGGAGTAGTCTGCGAAGAGGGTTGCACCAAGCAGGCCGATGACCGCTGCTGCCGCCCATTTCTTGGTGCTGAGCAGACGTTCGACCTGCATGCCGCTGGGCATCAGGTTGACGTTGGCGCGGGCGGTGCCGGTGGCCTGCAGGCCGAGCCCGATGGCAACGCCAAGGCACTGCAGGTCCTGCATGAAGTGGGTACGATCCAATCCCGCAGCGACCTGGATGCGATCGAGATCTTCGAGAATATTGATGGTCAGGCGCAGCTTCTCGGCCATGTATTCTGGCAGGCCGGGCAAGCGGAAGGTGTTCCCCGAGATCACCAGGTTGTCGAGCGCGGCCTTGGTGTTCTGCGTCCTGTAGAAACCGATGCTGCGGTTGATCTCGCTGACCAGTTCGGTCAGTCCACTTTCGATCACCTTGATGATCTTGTCGGCCTGGCGGCTATCGTTGACCTGTCGCTTGAGCGTTTCGGCTTCGGCGACGCTAACGCGGAACTTCTTGGCGAAAACCTGCGTGATGTCGTTGCCCGAAACCGGCAGCGAGCGCATCCACAGCTGGTCGGCCTGGTAGACGACGAGATCAGTGTTGTCGGCGCCAACATCAAGGATGATGACCGCTTCTCCGTCTGGGAACTGCTGGTCGAACTTGATGAAATTGTAGAGCGCGAGCGAAGGGACCGAGACGCCGGCAAGATTGAGGCCAACGCCTTTGCACTTGGTGATGAGTTGCTGGATGATCTCGCGCTTGACCGCAAAGAGGGCGACATCCAGGGAGGCGCCGTCAGGAGCCGGCGAGCTGTGGTAGCCCCACTCGACTTCATTGAAATTGCCAGGGATCTGTTGTTTGGCTTCCAGCTCCACCATCGCATGCATGCGCTTGGGGTTGAGCATCGGCACGTTGACCGCGCGGGTGAACACCTGCCTGCCGCTGATCGCGGCGAAGACCGGCGTGACACCGAACTCCTCTCGGGCGATGATCGCCTGCAATGCGGTGAGGAGGGCGGCATCGCGGTCGCCACCTTCCGCGACGGTGATGGGCTCGATGGCGTAGCCGAGTACGGTGACGTCACTGCCATTGCGGCTGAGCTTGACCGCCTTGATCGACGAGTGACCGATGTCGAGGCCCCAGGCGACCTGATGGCTGTCCATAACGTGAATCCCCGCTGGTGGATGCGTACCGGCAGCTAGCCGGGCAAGGCTGCACGCTAGCGCTTTGGTTGGCCGCGACCAAGGGTGGCAGAGTACAGGGAGTGGGCGCGTGTGTCACCGGGGGGGGTGAGTGGCCCACCGCCTCCGGTCCAGGTTGCGCACCCGCATTCGGTGCCACCGTACGGGTATGAGTGATAAGATCATCCAGTTTCCGGGCGTAGCTGGGGCTGCCAAACCCCCGGCTGCGCCAACTTCGCCGGCGGAGGCCGAGCGCGGAACGGACGGTTTGACCGAGGATCAGCGAAAAGCCGTGCAGATCATCCTGGGGGGTATGAGCTTTGTCCTGGTCGGCATCAAGCCGACGGATCAAGGAGCGGATTTCTTTACAGCCGTGCACGGGGATGCCACCGACCTGCGTAACGCCCAGACCCACCTGAGCGGAGTGATCGAACGAGCTTACAGTCGCAAAGGATTGTAACAGCAGGTGTTTGCCGCCTTGCGAAAAGTCCTATCTTCGTCCCCAAGGAATTCCCCATGCGCTTGTTGATCGCACTCCTAGCCGCTGTCCTCGCGCACGCGGGCGAAGCGCGTGGCAGCGTGCACCTGACCTTGGCCGGCAGCTGTGGCCTGCGCCCATCCGAGGGTCTCCTTGGCGGCGGCGAACCATCGCTGCATGAGGTGACGCAGAAGCTGCGTGAAGCCCTGCTGGCGCCTGAACCTCGACTGGTCCTGGACTTGTCGCGCGGCTTTCGTCCAGGTCTGGCCGCGGCCGAAGAAATTGCCGCCGTCCTGCGCGAGCGTGCCCCTGGCAAGACGGTCAGCTGCCTGATCGATCAGATTGAGGATCCGGCTCTGCTGGTGCTTGCTGCGTGCGATGACATCGCCATGCCGATCGCTGGCATGCAGGCCGTGCGAGGATTAGCTGCCGAGCACTGGTACATGGCTGGCGCTCTTGGTCGTATCGGCGTGCGTTTTCACGCCGTTGCCAGTGGTCCCTACAAGACCGCTCCGGAATCCTTCACCCGCGAGGGTCCGACCGACGAATCGCGCGTCGAAATGCGCCAATTGCTGGACGGATTGGACAAAATCGTCATTTCCCTGAGTCAGCGACCGGATTTCAATGCCGCAGCCTTGGCCAAGGTGCGAGCCTCCGGTTTGCAGACGGCGCCGATCGCCCGCGATCTTGGTCTGGTCAAGAGTCTGGTTGAGCCCGGAGCCTGGCTGGCTGCCCAGCCGCAGCCGATGCGCATGGTCCGCTTCGGTCCTGACGTACCGGATCTCAGCAGTTTCGCCGGAATCATGCGCTTCTGGGGCCAGATCATCGGCGGTGATGCCGCCGTCCGGCCGGTGCGGGCCATCGCGGTGGTGGAACTGGCCGGCATGATCATACCAGGCGAACGCTCAATGCCCGGCGATACCGTCGCCGACGGCGACACCGTAGCGATGCTCGACCGTCTGCGTGACGACCGGCGGATCGCCGGGGTCGTCCTGCGCATCGATTCCGGCGGCGGCGACGCCGGGGCCAGCGACCGCATTCATCAGGCGGTGCGTCGGCTTGATGCCGTCAAGCCGGTGGTCTGCTTGATGGACGCGGTGGCCGCTAGCGGTGGCTATTGGATCGCCTGCGCCGCCCGAGAGATCCGGGTGCACCGCGCCACCATAACTGGATCCATCGGCGCCTTCGCCCTGGTTCCCGATGTCGATGGTGCAGCCGGGTTGCTTGGCCTGAAGCGCCATGTCGAACTGGGTTCGCCGCACGCGGACATCCTGCGCATGGGCGGCTGGAATGATGCCAAAGAGGCCGTTTATCGCACGGTCATCGCCGACGTCGACGACCGCTTCCGTAACCTGGTTGCCAGCCGGCGCAAACTGCTGCGCGCCCGGGTTGACCAGCTAGCACAGGGTCGTGTGTTCACCGGGGAACAGGCGGTGGCCGATGGTCTGGCCGATGGCTTGGGCACGCTCAGTTCCGTGGCCGCCCGCGTCCGCGAGCTGGCCGTCGAACCCGCCCCATTGCCGTTGGAACGATTCCCCAAGGGCAGTGGGCTGGCGGCACGGCTTGGACTGGTCAATGCGTCGACTTTCGTGCCAGGTGCAGCATGCATAGCCGTTTGGGCCAACCTCGCTGGACGTGGCCCGTTGATCCTGGCTTATGAAGGCGTTCCCCTGGTCAGGTAGTTGTCGTAGCGGTACGCCAACGCCCTGGACTGGTGCCAGCCAGACGCCGGAACACCCGGTCCAGACAAGCCGTCGAACGGTAGCCCACCGCCTCGGCCGCTTCGCGCACCAGCGCTCCGCCAGCAATCAGGCGTTGAGCCTCTGCCAGGCGCAGAATTTGTTGGTGTTTAACCGGCGTGGAGCCCAGCGCCTTGCGGAAGATGCGGCGGAACTGCACCGCTCCCAGATTGCAGGCGAGGGCTAACTCGGGTACGCGCAGCGGCTGGCCGAAGTCCTGCCCCATCACCGCCAGCGCAGGGCTGATCCGGGCTAAAGCACCCGCTGCGGTAGTTGTCGGAGGCGAACACCGCGATGCGGCCCGTCTGGCCATGGCGACCAGGGCGGCGGTGACAGAAGCCTGCAGACTGGCCTGCCAGCCGGCAGTCCGCTGGGTGTCCTCTGTGCAGGCGTGCATCAGCAGTGGGCCGACCCCGTCCTCGTCCCACAGCTGGATCGCCTGGGGCAGACCTGCTGCAACCGCAAATGGAACTCCTCCTGCGGCATCGGCGCGATGCACTAGCATGACCAGACGCAACGTAGTGCTGCCCGGGTCGGCCTCTGCCTGGATCCAGGCTCCTCGTTGGGCGTAGATCGCACGTCGCGGAGACATGGCAAACCAGCGTCCATTGATCGCGAACCGGCCACGACCATGGATCGGCAAAAGGAGCAGATCGTGCCGTTGCCGCCGGCGTGCGATGCGCCACGCCGGCGTGCAATCGTAGCATGCAGCGCTGATCTGACCGATGTGTAGAGAGGCCAGCGCGCGGGCTAGCAACGGCGTGGCTTGCACCGGCGCTGGAGGAAAGTCGGTTAGTATACGGAACTGGGCAGCCATTCTGGGCATGGCGACATCCTACCATGCATGATCGAAACGGTCAACATGATGATCGTAAATGACATAAGCCTTCGATCACCGATTGCTATGATCGCCAGCGAACGCGGGCCTATCCGCCCGCGCCCGGAGCCTGCCATGACCGATCTCAAAGCCCTCCACGATGCCGTCGTCGACGGTGACGCCAAATCCGCCAAGGCCCTGACCGATCAGGCCATCAAGGCCGGCGTCGCCCCGGGTGACCTGCTCGGCAAGGCGCTGATTCCGGCGATGGACGAGGTCGGTCGCCGCTTCGAGTGCAACGAGTACTTCGTCCCCGAACTGCTGATCTCGGCTCGTGCGATGAAGGGGTCGATGGAGCTGATCCGCCCGCTACTGGCCAAGGGTGGCATCCAGCCGGTCGGCAAGGTCGCTATCGGTACGGTCAAGGGTGACCTGCATGACATCGGCAAGAATCTGGTCGCTGCCATGCTCGAAGGCGGAGGCTTTGAAATCATTGATCTCGGCGTCGATGTCTCCCCTGAGAAGTTCGTCGCGGCGGTGAACGACAAGGGTGCCAACATCATCTGCCTGTCGGCTTTGCTGACCACTACCATGCCGTCGATGAAGGACACCCTGGCGGCGCTCAATACCGCAGGCATACGAGGCAAGGTCAAGGTCATGATTGGCGGAGCGCCGATCACGGACGCCTATGCCAAGGAGATTGGTGCCGACGGCTACTCGGACAATGCCTCGTCAGCGGTGCAACTGGCTCGCCGGCTGGTTGGCAAGGCGTAGGATATTCAAGCACTGACGGTTAGACGCGCGCCTCGGTTCGCCTAATCGAAGGTTATGCCTATGACAAATGGGGATACCGATGACTGATCTGCCAGAACTCCAGTCGCCACCCATCAACCGTTTATTCCTCGTCGGTTGCGAGGTCTTCACGCGTGAACTGCATGCGGCTGTGTCGACCTCGGAACGTCAGGTTGATGCCGTGTGGCTGCCCAAGGATCTCCACGATCACGGAGGCAAGGCGATGATGCACGTGCTGCAAGAGCGATGCGATCAAGCCAACCCAGAGCGCCATCAGGCCATCGCTCTGGGTTTTGCCCTTTGCAACAATGGATTGGTTGGGTTGCGCGCTGGACGACTGCCCATTGTCGCCTATCGCAGTCACGACTGCATCGGCTGCCTACTGGGATCACGGCAGCGGTACGAGGATGAATTCCGCAGTCAGCCTGGCACCTACTGGTATTCGGCGGGATGGATCGAGCGCAGCGGCGATGGATCGCACCTGGCTCCGCTGTCGGTTCCTGATGCTAGTGACCCGCAATGGGCAAAAATGCTGGCGAAGTACGGTGAAGACAACGCCCGCTTCCTGTGGGATGAAATGCGCGCCCAGACCGCCCATTATACCAGGCTGGTCTATATCGATACCGGGGTCGGGCCGCAGGACCGCTTCGCGGCACAGGCCAAGCGTAAGGCTGATGATCGTGGCATGGCGTTCCAGCGCATAACCGGCGATCGACGTTGGATCCAGGATCTGATCGACGGTCCGTGGGATGCCGAACGGTTCCTGGTCATTCAGCCGGGTCAGCGGGTCGTTGCCCGCTATGACGGGACGCTGGTGGGCACAGAGGCGGCATGACCACCATCCGACTGCTGCCGGCTGGCACGACCCTGGAGGTGGCGCCAGGCACCCCGCTGCAGGACGTCCTCTTTCCGCATGGCGTCGAGTTCCCCTGCGGCGGACGAGGGACCTGCAAGGCGTGCCGGGTGCGTGTCCGTGGAGTGCCTCCTCCGCCGTGCGCTGATGACCGGACTGCCTTCCCTCCCGGCTTGTTGGATGCCGGCTGGCGTCTCGGCTGCCGTATGCGGGCGACTGCCGATCTGGAATTGGAGTTGGGCGTGTGGTCGTCACCGGTGTTGGCTGACGACACGGCGGTCACCATCACCTCCCGCGACGGCTGCGGTATAGCTATCGATTTGGGTACTACGACCCTGGCTGCCCAATTGGTGGACCGGGCAGATGGCCGGGTCCTGGCGACGCGCACGGCGTTGAATCCGCAGGCCCGGCATGGTGCTGATCTGATGTCGCGGATCGATCATGCCCTGCATGGCGGAGCCGTCGCCTTGCGTGATATGGTACGGCTGGAACTGGGATGCATGGCCAGCGAACTGGCGACGATGTCACCCAAACCGGTCCGCTTGGTCACGGTGGTTGGCAACACCGCCATGCATCACCTGTTCGGTGGAGTTGATGTACGACCGTTATCCACGCCGCCCTATCGTCCTGTTAAGGACGGACTGCTGCAGTTCACGGACCAGGATCTGGGCTGGGATCTGGACGGAGCCGCAATCCATGTCCTTCCCTGTCTTGGTGGATTCGTCGGATCGGACCTGACGGCGGGCATTCTGGCCACCCGGATCCACCAGTTGGAGGGGCTTAATCTGCTAGTGGATCTGGGCACCAATGGCGAACTGGTTTGCGGGGGACGTGACGGGCTGGTCTGCGCCAGCACGGCGGCTGGCCCGGCCTTCGAGGGCGCTGGCATCTCGATCGGCATGCGTGCCGCTACTGGGGCGATCGGCGCCGTCACCATCGAGGGCGACCATCTGCGTCCGGAAGTCCTGGGCGGTGGCAGTCCGCGCGGCGTCTGCGGCAGCGGCCTGGTCGACGCGATCGCCGCCGCCTTGGACCTGGGTTGGATCGTCCCATCCGGCCGCTTGCAGCGTGGCCGCACCGATCTGCCATTGGCCGACGGGTTGGCCCTACAAGGGCTTGATGTGCGGCAACTGCAGCTGGCCAAAGGGGCGATCGCTGCCGGGATCCACCTGCTGTGCGCCCAGTCCGGAGGGAAGACTCAGGATATCCGTCGCGTCTTCCTGGCTGGCGCATTCGGCAACTACGTGCGCATCGCCTCGGCTGCGCGCATTGGCCTGCTGCCGGTCGATCCGGCAATCATTCATCCGTCGGGCAACACGGCCCTGCTGGGCGCGCGGCTTGCCCTGCATGATGATGATCATGAATATGCGGCGATCCGCGCGATGACGCGTCAGGTCGAGCTGAAGATCGAGCCGTCTTTCGACGACACCTACATCTCATCCATGGCGTTTCCGTCAGCTGGGGAGGACGCCTTCAGCCCCCAAGCTGGCTGACGTCTCGGTCAGTTGCCGAGCAGGTCAATCAGCTGTTGATCGATCGCCTTGGCGATAGCTGAGCTGGTCTTGTCGAGGATCTTCGCCTTGGCTTGGCCGGCGTCCGGGTCGGCGGCGCTTTCGTCGATCTGCAGACTGCCGGCGACATTGCCAGTTGCTGGGTCGACCACGGTCGCACTGCCGGCGACATTGATGCGGGTCCAGCCGTTGGGCAGCTTGCGCGGGGTCTCGCGCAGGGCGAGGCGCAGGACGACGCTGGCGTCCTTCTCGTTGACTGCCAGGCCGACCTTGGCCATGGCGTCCTGCGTACGTGCCGCGAAGACCGCATCGGGTGAGCCTTCGAGCTTGATGCTGATTGAGGCCAGACCCTTAGCGCAAGTCGCAAAGAGCGCTTGCAGATCGACGGGACAGGCAGGCACCTGCGCCTGGGGATCGGCGAGGATCAGGTCGCTGACCAGGGCGTCGCGTCGGGCGGCGAGCGGTCCGACGGCGCGCATCGCCTGCGCGGCAGGGCGCAACCCGGCGCCTGCCTTGCCCAGCCGGTCGTTGATGCCGTTGATTTTGCCGTCGACCATGTGGATCTCCTGCGTCAGCTTGGCTGCCCAGGCGACGCGATCGAGTTCAGCCAGGGCCCAGCTCTCCTTGCCATCATCGGCTTCAGCGGTGATTTTTGAAAAGGTCAGTTCCCGATCGACGGTCAGGCGAGCCTCGTTGCGGTAGTTCGACCACGCGTGGCCGACGCGTTCCCCGCCCGGTCCGATCTTGGTGATTTCGCCCTCGTCAATGGTTGAGGTCGCCTGTACCCGCACCTTCAGCGAAGAGGCTAGCTCTTGCAGTGCCTTGCGCCGAGCTTCGTCACGCTTGCCCTTCGCGGCACCGCCGACGGCGTACAGCTTGCCGGCCTCTTCTGGCAGGTGATCGACCCAGGCTGGCCGGCCCTGTTCGATTGCAGGCTTGGCCTCGGCCGGTTTGGGCTTGGCCGCTTCGGCAGGAAGCTTGGGCTTGGCTGTCGTGGCGGCTGGCGCAGGCTTCGGCTCGCCCATCTCCTTGTCGAACGATGCGTTCATCGCGGCAGAAGCGACCGAGTGACTGGCTTTTTCCTCTGCCGCACGGGTTGTGCCTGAGGCGGCAGGACGGTCACCGTCGCATCCGGCACAGGCCAGGAGGATGGAGGCGACGATGCAGATACGACGGTTGATCATGGGTTTTCCTGCGCCTGCTTGGCGGCGTCACGAACGAGATTGGCGAGCTTGATATACTGGTCGCGGATCGACTTGCTGGCATAGGCGGTCACCGGTACGTCGGCTGCCAGGGTTGCGAAGGAATCTTGAAACTGCTGGGCTTCATATTGCTTCTTGGCCGCCCTCATGGTGCCGATCAGGCGCTGATCAGCCGCTTTGGCCAGCTTAGCGGTGGCGTCTGACTTGGCGGGTTCGGGCAGGGCGTCGGCAGCCGTCCTGGCCGTCTTCCAGTCGCTGGCTGCCAGGGCCGTATCGAAGGCTTTGGTGTCGACCACAGGCGCGGATGCGACCGGCTTGGGCAGATCGACTGGCTTCTGCGGGTCAGCCACGACTGGCTTTGGCGGTTCAGCCACGACCGGCTTTGGCGGTTCAGCCACGACTGGCTTGGCCGGTTCGATAGGAGCTGGCTCTTTGGCGACCATTGGCTCGGGCTGTTCGGCTGCTTTCGGTGGATCTGCCAGCTTCGCTACCTCTGGTGGTGCGGTTTGAGGCGGCACGGCCGCCGGTGCCGCCGGTGCCACCTGCGGCGATGTGGCGACTGCTTGGCTGGCCGCGGCTTGCGGCAGAGGCGCAACGACGACTACGGCCTTGCCAACTGGGGGATCCGGCTGCTGAGCTGGAGTTGGAACAGACGGCTCAGCAACGAGTGGCTTGGCGGAAGCTGGTGCCGCGGCCGACCCACGCGTTGCCAGCCAGGCACCAGCGCCACCCAGCGCAAGCACAGCGATGACGACGCCAACGATCAGGCCGCTCTTGCCACCAGTTGCAGCTGGTGCGGATTGGGTGGTAGCTACCGAACCTTGGGGGCCGAGGTTGGAAACCACTGTCGCTGCCACAGCTCCGGCTGGGGACAGATCCGCACCCATGGTCATCAGGTTTGAGGCCATGGATGTCGGAGCAGTCGCCTCCTGAGCCTTGCTGCCAGTGACGATGGTGGCGGCGCTGCGATCAACCGCACCTGCCACCACCGTCGCGGCGGTGGTGCCTCCGCCGATATGGGTCGAGCCGACACCTACCCCAATCAACTCACGGGCGTCCCGGGGCATCAATAGGCCCTGGCCAGGCAGCGATTCGATCGCTTCGACCAACTTGACCGCTGAGGCTGGCCGATTGGCCGCGTCCTTCTCAAGGCATTGATAGACCAACTTGACGATCGGGGCAGGAACATGGTCGAACAGGCCAGTGGCCTGGGGCAGCGGCTCGGAGATGTGCTTGTAGAGCAGTCCGTGCAGATTGGCGGCGTCGAAGGGATACTTGCCGGTCAGCATGTACCACCACGAGACTCCTAGGCTGTAGAGGTCGCCAGCGTGTCCGACCTCTTCGCCCCGGCAGGCCTCAGGCGACATGAACAGCGGCGTACCCATCGGGGCGGCCTGCATGGTCAGTGCTGTCGATTCGGCGGCCTTGGCCAAGCCGAAGTCAACCAGCTTGGCGATGCCCTTGCGGGTCATCATGATGTTATCCGGCTTGATATCGCGATGCACGACCTGCTGTTCAAAGGCCGCCGCCAGGCCCTCGGCGCACATGCGGATGACGGTCGTTGCCAAGCGCCAGTCGATCGGCTTGCCGAGATGTGCCTTCAGCGAACGACCGCCTTCGATCAGCTCCATAATCAGCAGGAGGTGCTTCTCGCCGCTGCCGTCCAGGAATTCCTCGCACTCGATCACGCCGACGACGTTGGGATGGCCGACCTTGGCAAGAACCTGGGCCTCGCGCTTGAAGCGACGGACCATGTCCTCGTTCTCAAGCAGATGGCCGGCGATGCGCTTGATCGCGACTGGCCGCTTCAACGACAGCTGCTCGCCCTTGTACACCTCACCCATGGCGCCTTTGCCGAGCAGGTCGCCGATGAGGAAGCCGCCGATTTTGGAGCCGGATATAAGCATGGGTGGCCGTTCGTCGTTCGTTCGTCGATGGAGTTTCTAGCCCGTGTGACGTGCCCCTACAAGCGTCGAGGCCCGAGTTGTCCTCGGGCCTCGTGCTTTGATTCAGGTCGGCGCACGCGACTGCGGCATCACTTCCACTTGGACTGTTCGACTTCCTTGCGGATCGGGGTGCAGCTGCTCTTCCACACCAGCTTGCGGCTCTGGATGTCGGTCATGCTGAAATCGACGATGTAGAACTTGACCGCTTGGCGGCCTTCCTGGTCGTTCTGCACGCCGATGGAGCCGGTCAGCACGAAGTCGGCAGCGGCCTCTTTGCCGAGTTCCTTGGCCTTTTCGGCGTAGGCGGCCTGGTCTTCCAGGATCTTGCGCGTTTCCTCGGGGTCAGACAGAACGTCGATCTTGCCCGAGTTGACGAACTCTTCGACCAGGGCGTTGGTGATCAGACTGGTGTTGATGACCTCGCCTTCGGCCCGGGCGATGAACTTGCCAATCGCGATGACTGGGTTGCGCTTGTGCTCGACGGTGAAGCGTTCGGGCCACGGGGCCTTCATCGCCTTGTCGACGATCTCGTGCACGGTGTTCTTCGTGTCCACGTCGTTCCAACGGCCGGACAGGTCCTTGGCGGCGTCCGATTGCGTGCGGATGACGGTCTTCTCGCCGCAGCCGGGCAGGGCGAGAACCCCTAGGGCCATGGCGGGAACGAGGGCGATGGAGAGAAGCTTGCTCATGAGCGGATCCTTAGGAGGTGGTTAGAGGCTAGCAGCCGGCGCGGCCGGTCATCATTTTCCTGCCGGAGCCGGGGCGGCAGCCGGGGCTGGAGCTGGAGCTGGAGCTGGAGCGGCTGGAGCCGGAACCACTGGTGGACCACCAGGATACGGGCAGGCAACCGGTCTGGGGAAGGTGCGTACTGGTACGATGACTAGGCGCCCAGCCGGGACGGTAATGTCGCCCATCTCGGTCGACCCATTCGCTTGGCGCACCGCTACGCGCAGCTTGCCGGCAGTGACCACCGCCAGTGAGGTCTCGATGTGATCGGGAAGCAGACCCCAGTGGCGCGTGTCGGCCACTTCGCTGGCCGATGCCAAAGCATGTGCACCGAGACCGACCAGCCAGCCGCCGATTTGTTCTCCAGCGCCCTTGTCCTTGGTTGCCTCCCGGGCTCCGGCGGCCACCACCTCGGCCGAAATGTGCTTGGTCAGGGTACGGGCCAAGGTCTTGGTCAACACCCCTGGCTGCAGGTCCTTGAGGGTCGCGCGAGCATAGGCGTCGAAGTCAGAGGTGACCACCAGGGGCTGTTCTTCCTCACCGAATACGGCCATGCCAGGCGGTGCAATGGGAACGTCTTCGCGGTGGGTCGGCATTTCAAAGCCAATCCAGGTCCCTGGAGCCAGCTGGCCGAACAGGCGAGCACCTTCGCCAAAGGCGGCCAGGGCGACCGTCCATCCAGTGGCCTTGGTCGAACCAGGGCCCTTGGCCCAGGCCGTCGACCAGCCTGCGTAGATCGGAGTGACGCTGACGCCGCGCAGGCGTTCCGCTTCGCTGACGCTTGGTCCGGCCCAGATGCCAGCAGTGAAATTGATCTCTAGACGGTCGGTCGGGGTGATCCAATCGGTGTGGTTGATCACCAGCACCATGCCCTTGTCTTTGCCAAGCGCAGGCGACTTGAATCCCTCCGTCGAAATGCCGAGGTCTTGCACCAGGGTATTCAGCCCCACCGGGTCATACATGCTGCCGACCGTCAGGGTCAGCTGCAAGACTGGCGTTGGTATCTTCGGCACTTCGTAGCGCATGCCTTCTGCCCCACCGAGCACGGTCGACTGCTTGACGTACGACTTGCAGGCGGTGGACAGCATGGTCCAGGCAAACCCCATGTCATCGCCAGCTCGCAGTTCTGGCGGGGTCGCCAGGACCATGCAGGCGGCGATGAAGCGGGCGTAGGGATCGTCGAAGTAGCGCAGGTCGGGCGCGTTGTCCTTGTTGAACTGGATGCGCTCGATGGCCATGCCGCGGGCGATGTTGTTCATCGCCTGGACCGCCGTGTCCTTGTCCCAGGGCTCGTCGCCGGTGGCCGGCATGATGCCTTGCAGGCGCTGCGCAGACATCAAGGCAGCAAGCGAGCGGTAGTAGTCGACCAGGACGTGCTCGAAACCGTTGCCGGCATATTCCTGGGCGGTGTCGTTGGCCAGGTAGGTGCCGATTGCGCGGGTCAGCGAGGCGGTGCGCCGTTCGCCGACCAGTTGCGAGGCACGGTCGAGGTGTTGTTTCACGCCGGCGCTGTTGAAGCGCATGCTGTCGATCGAGCCGCGCTCCATCTGCCAGATCAGCTCGTTCTTATCCGAGATGTCATCCATTTCGGCAACCTTGCTGGCGCCGCTCTCGGGGAGTTCACCCTTCAGGACGCAGTCGTATAGACCGTTGACCTTGGGAATGGCCTGTTCAAAAGCCTTGGTCTGGACGTCGTAGACCATCTCCTGGCGGACATCGACGGCATTCTTGCAGCCGACCAGGAGGAGGGGGATGCTGGATGCACACAAGAGGAGTGAGCGGCTGATCATGGGGGTGCTTTGTGCCGCGTGGGGGCCACAGGTGCAAGTCCCTGTTATGCAACGTTTGAAACGACGCGCTCAGTCCAGGCGCTGCAGCCGTACCAGTTCGGCATAGCGGCCACCCCGCGCTACCAATTCCGCATGGCTGCCCCATTCCAGCACCGTACCTGGCTGCGGGTCCTCCTTGTCAGCCAATACGTAGATGCGGTCGGCGTGCTGGACCGTGGCGAGGCGATGGGCGACGACGATCACGGTCCGCCCCTTCATCAGTTCCGCCAAGGCGGCCTGAACATGCTGTTCACTCTGGGCATCCAGCGCGCTGGTCGGTTCATCGAGGAGCAGGATCGGCGCATCGCGCAGCAGGGCACGGGCGATGGCGACGCGTTGACGCTGGCCGCCGGACAGACGTCCGCCGCGGTCGCCGACCCGCGTCTCGTACCCCAGGCCGCCCTCCAGGCGCAGGACATCATCATGCAGATTGGCGCGGCGGGCAGCCTGCTCGATGGCGGCCTGGTCGGCCTCGGGGCGGCCAAAGGCGATGTTGGCGCGCAGAGTGTCGTCGAACAGGAACGGCTCCTGGCCGACGATCGCGAAGTGGGGGGCGATGGTCGACAGGCGGAAGGAGCGCAGGTCGGCGCCGTCCCAGGTGATGCGCCCGCCAGTGACGTCGTGGAAGCGCGGCAGCAGATCCAGCAGCGTCGATTTGCCGCCGCCGGACTTGCCGACCAGAGCGGTTGTTCGCCCGATCGGAATCTCCAGGTCGATGCCGCGCAGCACGTCGTTGGCACCAATCGCATAGGAGAAGCGGACGCCTTCCAGGCGAATGCTCTGGCGAGGGACCGGGCAGGCAGGTGCACTGGGATCATCGGGGATGGCGCTCGGCCGGTCGAGCAACTGATAGACGCGTTCCGCCGAAGGGACCTGCTCTTGGAGTTCGCTCCAGCCGCGTTGCGACTCACGGAGACTGTTGATCAGCACACCGAGGACGAGGAGGAAATTCATCAGCTTGGCCGGTTCGACCAAGCCATGCAGGTAGAGCCAGCCGGACATCGCCATGCCGGCGCCGGTTAGCGCGAAGATGGCGAAGAAGGTGATCGCATCGCTTTGTGAGCGGGTCCGCGCCAGACGCATGTTTGCGTTCACCAGGTCGTCGTTCGATCTGCTGTAGCGTGCGACCTCGCGCTCGGCCGAACCCATCGCCTTGATCACCTTGATCCCAGCGGTGATCTGCTCAAGTACGCCGAAATTGCGCTCCAGAGATTCCCGTGCGCGCTGCGAGCGGTCGCGCGTGCGGGTCATGATCGGCCAGATGATCAGCCCGGTCGGAGCGAGCACCGCGCAGATGCCGACCGCGAGCCGCCAGTCGATGAAGAACAAGGCTACCGTCGCCCCGATCGCCAGCACCGGCTTTTGCAGGAACTTGCCATAAACCAATTGTTGGAGGCGTAGCATCTGGTTGAGATCGTTGGTCAGGCGGGTCAGCAGGTCGCCGCGCGACAGATCGTGGTGGAAACGCAGTTCCAGGCCGACGAGATGGGCCAGGGTGCGATTACGCAGATCGCGCATAGTCAGGTTGGCGACCATTTGTCCGAACCACCAGGCACCGTAGGCAGCCAGCGCGGCCGGAACCGCCAGCACGGCCATCTTCATAGCGATGGCGTAAAAGCTGCCGGCGATCGCGGCATCCGGCGGCAGGCCCGGCGCGACATTGGCCGCGGCGCCGACGGCGCGCATCAGGCCTTCACCAGAGGTCAGCAGGCTGGTGAAGAAATAGGCGGCTGCCGCATTGCAGCCCACGGTCAGGGCGATGGACCATTTGTAGACCCAGCCATTACCCAAAGCCCGTCGGATCACCGGCCAGTCACCATGTCTCATCATGTCCAGAGACTAGGCCCCGGCCCGGCTTCGCCAATCCGCTTGCCCGCGCCGCGGATTCCCAATGCTCATCCGCCCCATGGGTGAGCTCCGCGACCGATACATTGAACTCCAGAAAAAGGTCGAGCAATTCGCCGGCGTGGTGTCGCTAGATGCCAAGTTGCAGCTGATTGCCCGGCTTGAGGCGCGCATGAGCGAGGCCGACTTCTGGGTCGACCAGGTCCGCGCCCAGGTCCAGGTCATGGAGCTGAAATCCACCCGTTCGGTCTCCCAGCCATGTCTCGACATGCGCCATGCGGTGAAGGACAATCTTGAGCTGCTGGAACTGGCCGAATCCGAGAACGACCAGGCCACCATCGCCCAGATCAACGCCGACCACGCCCGTATGTTGACTGCCTATGAAGCGCTGGAGTTGAAGCTCGCCCTCGGCGGTAAATACGACCATTGCAACATCTTTCTGCGTATCACCCCAGGCGCTGGCGGCACGGAAAGTCAGGACTGGGGCGAGATGCTGTTTCGCATGTACGCGGCGCATTGCGTCGCAGTAGGCTGGAAGCTGGAAGTTCTCGACATGATGCCCGGCGAAGGCGCCGGCATCAAGGGCTGTACCCTGCGCATCAGCGGCGAGAACACGTACGGCTACATGAAGTGCGAGATGGGCACGCACCGTCTGGTGCGCATCAGCCCGTTCGACGCCAACGCTCGTCGCCAGACCAGTTTCACCGCGGTCGAGGTCACCCCCGAGCTAGACGACGTCGGTGATGTCGTGATCGACGAGAAAGAGCTGCGCGTCGATACCTATCGGGCTGGCGGGGCCGGTGGTCAGCACGTCAACAAGACGGACTCGGCCGTACGCCTGACCCATATACCCACTGGCGTGGTGGTCGCCTGTCAGGCCGAGCGTAGTCAGGTGCAGAACAAGGGCGCGGCGATGAAGATGCTGATCTCGCGCGTGCAGCAGCTGAAGGATTCTGAGCGGCTTGATGAGTTGAAGGCGCTCGGCGGCGAACGCGGCACGATCGGCTGGGGCTACCAGATCCGCTCGTACGTGATGATGCCCTACCAGATGGTCAAAGACCTGCGCACCGGCCATGAGACCGGCCAGATCCAGGCCGTCCTTGATGGCGAATTGCAGCCATTTCTTGACGCCTACCTCCGCTGGGTCATAGCTGGGCGGCCCGACCGCAAGTCAGCGATGAAAGACGCGGACTGACATTTCGGTATAATTCAAGACCACGTATCTCCAGACAGGGTTTCACACCCGGGCGTGGATTCTGGAACCAGAGTTCTTGATGGACACGGCGACCGGCCTCCGGTTGCAACACGCCTGCGGTTGCCAGCTTGCGCACCCAGGAGACCTGTTCATGAGCAAGACCTCTGACTTCGCCGACCATTACAAGGTGACCAAGGGCAAAAATTTCCGACTCAAGGACTGGGATCCAACAAACACCAACGGCTTCGACGACAAGGACGCGGCGGAGAAGTTGCTCGCCGAGGGCGTCGATCGTCTGACCAAGCTGCAGGACAAGCTCTACGCCGACGACAGCTGGTCGCTGCTGCTCATCTTCCAGGCCATGGATGCGGCCGGCAAGGACGGCACGATCAAGCACGTCATGTCAGGCATCAACCCGCAGGGCTGCCAGGTCTATTCCTTCAAGACTCCCTCGACCGAGGAACTCGATCACGACTTTCTTTGGCGCACCACCAAATGCCTGCCGGAGCGCGGACGCATCGGCATATTCAACCGTAGCTATTACGAAGAGGTGCTGGTGGTGAAGGTGCACCCCACCTACCTCGATAGGCAGCGCATGCCGCGCAAGCAGATCACCAAGAACATCTGGAACGAGCGCTACGAGTCGATCAACGACTTTGAGAAGCATATCTCGCGCAATGGCACCATTGTGAGGAAGTTCTTCCTCAATGTCAGCAAGGGCGAGCAGAAGGAGCGCTTCATGAAGCGCCTCGACGACCCGGCGCGCAATTGGAAGTTCAGTTCCAGTGATGTGGTCGAACGGCAGCATTGGGACGAGTACCAGGATGCCTATCAGGAGATGATCCGCGCCACTGCTACCAAGCATGCGCCGTGGTATGTGGTGCCGGCCGATCATAAGTGGTTCAGCAGGGTGGTCGTCGCCTCCGCGATCGTCGATGCACTGGAGTCGCTCAACCTCGACTATCCGATCGTCTCTGAGGCCAAGAAGTCAGAACTGGCTGCGGCTCGCAAGATGCTGAATGCCGAGAAGAAGCCGAAAGCCTGAGCATGACCCCGGCAGCTTTCCAGGTCGCTCGGATCCGTCCGGCTGCCACGCCGACGACGCATCGCCATGCCGGTCGCGGCCAAGGCCCGAGTATCGTCTACACGCCAGACGATTCGCGGGTGCTCATCGACGTCGCGCCGGACGGCGACCGTATCTGTTCGTTCGAGCGCGCCGGTCCCCGCGAACTGATCGCCTTCGATCCAACCGCGACCACAGCGGCGATCCTCACTAGCGGCGGGTTGTGCCCTGGACTCAATGCGGTGATCAGCGCGGTATTCATGAGTCTGCACCACCACTACGGGGTCGGGCGCATCCTTGGCGTGCCCAACGGATATGCCGGACTGATGCCGGGCCGCAGCGCTGGCATCCGTTCGCTTGAGCGCGATCGCATGAAGGCAATCGCGCGGACCGGCGGATCGGTCCTGGGCAGCGCGCGAATCAAACCTGACGTGCGTGCCATCGTCGACACGCTACAGGCCTACTCGATCGACATGTTGTTTAGTATTGGCGGCGACGGTACGCAGCGCGGCACGCACGCGATCCACGAGGAGATCGCCAAGCGCGGTCTGCCCATCGCGGTGGTCGGCATTCCCAAGACGATCGACAACGACATTAGCTGGGTGCAGAAGACCTTCGGCTTTGAAACTGCCGTCGGTATCGCGCGTGACGCCATCACGGCTGCCAACACCGAGGCGGAATGCGCAATCAACGGCATCGGCCTGGTCCGCCTGATGGGCCGCGACTCCGGCTTCATCGCCGCCGCCGCCTCGATCGCCGCCAGCGACGTCAACTACTGCCTCGTCCCCGAGGTGCCGTTCGCGCTGGAAGGCGAGAACGGTCTTTTGGCCTGTCTCGAACGCCGGCTGCCCAAGCGTGGTCATGCCGTGGTCGTCGTCGCCGAAGGCGCCGGCCAGGATCTCATGCCCAAGTGCGACGACCGGCGCGACGCGTCAGGCAACAAGTTGCATCAGGACATCGGCATCTTTCTCAAGGAGCGCATCGGTGCGCACCTGCACGCCAAGGGCATCGAGCATGCAATGAAGTATATCGACCCCAGCTACATCATCCGTGCCGCTCCGGCCAATGCGGCGGATCAGGTGTTCTGCACTGCCCTTGGCCATGCCGCCGTGCACGCGGCAATGACCGGTCGTACCGACATGATCGTCGGCAGCTGGAACGGCCAGTTGACCCATGTGCCGATCCAGATCGCGGTGCAGGGACGCAAGCAGGTCGAACCGACCGGCGAGTTGTGGCGCACCGTCCTGGAGACCACCGGTCAGGGTCAGTTGGTCGGCTGATGAGCGACGATCCGAAACCTCTGCACGAGCGGCGCATCTGGGAATTCCAGGGCTTGCGGGACATCTGCGTAGTGGCCTGCATTCTTGGTGTGCTGTGGCTGAGCGCGCGGCTCAGCTTCCTGACCGCGCCGCTGCTGTTCGGCCTCGGCTTGGCCTACCTCTTCGAACCGGTGGTCGCTTGGCTGTGTATCAGGGTGCCACGGATGAACCGGACGCGGGCGGTGATCGCGCTGGTCAGCGGCATCATCCTGACAAGCCTGCTGGGGCTGGCCCTGGTGGTACCGCCGCTTCTCCGCCAGTCGAGCAACCTTGCAGACAACGCCGACCGATATGTCGCCAACGCCCGGGCCTGGATCATCGCCGAGCAGCGGCCGTCCTGGCTGCGCGATCGGGCGTCGGCGATCGATGGGTTGCTGTGGAAGATCGGCCTGGAAAAACCTACCGGTGCGATGCCGTCTCCCAAGCCCGGGCCGGTGGCCAAGGCCGATGCGGAATTACCCGTGTCGTTGGACGAAAAGCACATCCGAGAGCTGGTCCGCGAGCAATTGCGTGCCCCCAGCGCGGTATCCGCCGAACTTGGCGGCCGGTTGGGCGATGCTCTGGCGACCGTCGGACGCAGCGTGGTCACCCTGGTAGGTGGAGTATTCTCGACCGTACTTTTTGTCATGGTCGCCGGGTTCATCGCCGTGTCCTGCATGTTGCGCTGGCCGGAATTGCTGGAGATGGGTCGGTCGCTGGTGCCTCATCGCGCACGCGATCGCATCCTGCCGTTAGTGTCCCGCATGGATGCCACGGTCAGCTCGTTCATCCGCGGACGCTTCACGGTGGCAGCCATCGTCGGCATGATCTATGCGGTCGGCTGGACGATCGTCGGCGTGCCTTACGGTCTGATCCTCGGGCTGGCGGTGGGTCTGTTCAGTATCATCCCCTACCTCGCCGCAGTCGGACTGCCGATCGCTTGGCTGTTGTTGGGTCTCAATTTGATCGCACAACCCGAGGACGGTGGCTGGTATGTCAGCACTGGCGCAGACGGCAGCCTGGTGATCAGCTGGTGGATGGTTCTGATCTTGCCAGGAATCGTCAACCTGGTTGCGCAGACGATTGAGGACTACGTATTGAATCCGATTATCCAAGGCAAGGCTACTGAGTTGCATCCAGTGCTAATCTTGCTGGCGGTGATGGCCGGCGGAAGTCTGGCTGGGCTGTATGGCATGTTGCTCGCCGTGCCAGTGGCAGCCTGCCTGAAGATTCTGCTGGTTGCCGAAATCATGCCTCGGCTGCGCGCCTGGGCAGGATCCGAAAAATCCAGCTAGCGATTAGCCCGTTTATTGCAGGAGCTGCGTTGTGCGACCCAGGTGTGCCCGATCAAGAAGGACGGTAGGTCGCTGGATCATTAGGCTGTTCGGAACATAGACGTAATGTCCATCGTCCCGTCGAAGTACCAGGCTCCATAGTCGGAAATCGGTGACTGCACCCTCGATCGGTTCCTTCTCATCAAGGATGCGCACTCGGTCGCCGACCTTCAGATCTTTAGCAGCGAAGATGATCAGGCCTGAGGTGATGTTCGATAGGATGCTCCAACGCGCGAATAGGGCCATGCCGACTACCGCCAGAAAACTGCCCAGATAGGCCGGGATGCCAGCGAGGTCGACGCCCAATACGATCAGCAATACCACAGTGAACAGTGTTCGCAGCAGTATGCGGACAGCGTGCAGCGCCCGCTTGATGCGATCGGCCTCATGCCCGTGGTTTCGTCCCAACCGGATCGCGACGAACTGAGCCGTCAACATGGCTAGGGCATAACATACGAGCACGCAGCTAGCCTTGATGGCAGGCAGCGCGAGGGGGTCGTTGGCGATCCAGTCCGGCATAGGCATGTTCAGCGCCCGCGGCCGCCACGAGCACCGCCACGAGCACCGCCACTGCCACCAGCTGGCCGGGACGCAGGGGCGCTACGCTGGTGGACCCGACGCTCACCCTGCTGGCGCATCTGTTGGGTGCGTTCATAGGTCGGAGCTGGCCTAGTGGCAGGTTTGGCGGCTGGACGCGGCGCGGGCTTGGCGGCAGGCCGATCCACCGGTTTCGCTGCGGGCCGATCCACTGGCTTAGCAACAGGTCGGTCGGCTGGTTTGACCGCTGGCGTCTGCTGGTCTTTCCAACCGCCGTTCTCGCGCGTCTGCCACGTACCATCAGATTTTGGACAGCCAATGTTGCCGTCGCGATCAACCGCCAGGTTTTCGCGAGTCCCAGTCTGCGGACGATCCTTGCTGCTCGGACGCTGCCGGTTGCCTGCGTCCTCCAGCTTCGGACGTTCGGCCCCATTGACCCGGTCGTAAATCGCCGGCCGGATGCTGACGTTGGCTCCAGGACGGCCGTTCACGTTGATGTTATTATTGATGTTGATGTTGGTATTATTGTAGCGCGCACCGCCGGTGCCGTACCAGCCAACGTTGCCAGTGTGGACGCCAATGGCCCAGTGTGAACCGCTGACGCCGACGGCTACGCCCCATCCCGTATAGGGATTGTAGCGGATACCGACGCCCCAGGTGACTGGGCGGGGATAGACGATCGGACCATACCAACCGTGATACCAGTAGCCGGTGCCATACACCGGGCAGCCATACCAGCCATACCAGCCCAGGTAGGCTGGGGTATAGCCGCACCACACAGATGTTGGATCCGATTCGTAGACGTAGACGTACGAGACGTTGTGCCAGGGGGTGTCTGCGGGCAGCTTATGCAGGACGTCCGGCACCGAGGTCGCCACGGAGAAGGATGCTTTCGGATCGGACCCCTGGTACCATACGGCATCGCGACAGGCCATCGATAGCAATGAATGACGGCGTGTTGACCACCCGCTTGCGATTACCCATCGGTTGCAGCGTGGGTTCTCCATCAAGCACGACCAGTACAGTCGGCTCGCTGCGGATAATGATTCGCGGTGCTTTGTCATTCAGTCCGGTGCCAGAATTGTCAGAGGTTCTTCCAAGGTCGCTGCGAGCCGGTCGAGATCAATCTCCAGGCCTTTGGCAAGAATGGTGTCACTGATCAGTTTTTTCACAGCTGCGCCGTCGTCGGACGTTTTTTCCCCTTGAGGGGTCACCACCGTGGTGATCGTCAGGGTGCGAGCCTTGGCTACGTGGTTTTCACTGTCGATATCGAGTTTTGCAGATAGCCAGAGCGCGCCGAAGATGCGGTCCTCCTCGGTCTTGCCGGTGGCCAGATAACTGGCTGCGGCCCGTCCGGTCAGCACATCGCCTTCAAGATTCTCGAGCTGCGGTTGGTACAGGGGTGATTACGCCGTTCGCCGTTGGGATGTCCATGGGCCAGGGTGAGGCAGCCGTTACCTCGGCACCCATGGCCGTCACGAAGAAGAACAGGGACAGCACGACAAGTTGTAAACGCATGGTTACCTTGCGGAGGCAATCGTGATCATGGAACGTGCAGAACACTCTTGCGGCGCAGGAGAATCGAAAGTGACGACTTAGACGACTTTAACCAACCGTGTGCAGTTCGGCACACTAGTCATGTTTGGATTCGACTAATGGAGATCGGCCGGAGGCGACCAACTCGCGGAAAACCACTTCCAACGGGACTCGATCCTCGGCCAGTTCGCGCAGGCCGCCGTTGGCTTCGGCCAGGGCCACCAGTTCGGCACGGCGCGCCGGCTCGGCGTCGACTGCGATCTGGCCTGGGTTGTCGCCGTCGGCAATCTGGGCCCAGCCGGCGGTGGCGAGTGCGGCGCGCAGGGGGGCGGGATCGCCGGAGCGCAGCGAGACGCGGACGCGAGCGATGCGTGCGGCGCGACTGCGCAGGTCGCCGACCGTGGTGTCGAGGACGGTGCGGCCCTGATGGATGACGCAGACACGATCGCACACCGCATCGACCTCGCCGAGGATATGGGTCGACAGGAGCACGGCGTGACGGCTGGCCAGACCACGCACCAGTTCACGGAAGTTGGCCACCTGCGAGGGGTCGAGGCCACTGGTCGGCTCGTCGAGGATGAGCACCGGCGGGTCGCCAAGCAGGGCCTGGGCCAGACCGACGCGCTGGCGGTTGCCCTTGGACAGACCGCGGATGCGCCGCTTCTCGTTGTGCGCGCAGTCTGCGCGCTGCATCGCGTCGACCACCGCCTTACGCCGTTCGGGGCCGGAGATGCCCTTCAGCCGACAGACGTGATCAAGGTAGTCGGCGACCCGCATGTCCGGGTAGAGCGGCAATTCTTCGGGCAGGTAACCGATCAGCTGACGGCAGCGCAATGGCTCGGCGGCTTGATCAACGCCGCACACCGACACCGAACCGGCATCGGCGGCAATGAAGCCGGTGATGGCCTTCATGGTGGTCGACTTGCCGGCACCGTTGGGACCGAGTACGCCGAGCACCTCGCCACGGCGGAGGTCAAGATCAACCCCGCGCAGGGCCTCAATGGCGCCGAAGCGCTTGCTCAGTCCGCGGGCAGTCAGGGCGGGGGCGTCGACGTCGCTCACCATGATGTGAAGCATCACGGTTCGCGCCGCCAGCGCCACGGGGGGTTCCCTGTGCCCGGCAGGGCTGACCATCCGGCATGATCCGGCATGGCGCATGGCAGCGAAGAAGCCTCCGGTCGAGCGTCTGCGCCTACAGGGGCCAGGGTTCGCTTTGCCCCCAATCGACTTCACCTGCGTTTTCCAGGACTTTCAGGGAATTCGTAACGGTTTATGCAGGTCCGAGGCAGCGCGCGACCATGGCCGCGACCGCAGCAGGTGACGGAGTGTCGGCGATCCCGTCAGCGGGCCAGCCGAGTTCGGCGCAAGCGGCAGCAGTGCGCGGCCCGATGGCGACAATGCGGCAACCGGCCGAGCGCAGCGTGGCGATGGCCGCGTTGCCGAAAGCGTCGCGCAGCCGGCGGGCAGTAGCTGCGGAGGCGACCGTGATGGCATCGAGTCGACCGAGGGCCGAGGCATCAATGGTCTGGACCTCGGTGCGATAGGCGATGATGGCGCTGACCCGCCATCCGGCAGCGCGGAGGTCAGCCGCCAGTTCGGGCAGGGCCTCGTCAGCCTGCGGCAGCAGCACGGAACCACCACCAACGGCGATCAGAACGGCGGCCAGGGCCGGGGCGTCGGCGGTTGGAGGGACGAGATCGGGATAGATGCCACGACGGCGCAGTGCTTCTGCCGTGCCTGGCCCGACGGCTGCAATGCGCACTGGCCCGAGCGCGCGCACATCACGGTCGAGTTCATCGAGGCGGGCGAACACCGCGTCGACAGCATTGCTCGAAGCGAACGCGATCCAGGCATGGCCGGGGGCGGCGTCGACCGCGGCGTCGGCGTCGGGCACGAAGCGCTGCAACGGGGCGAGCACGGCCTCGGCGCCGAGCGCTTCGAGCGCGGCGGCGAGGCGTCCTCCTTGGCCACTGGCGCGGGTGACCAGCACGCGCCGGCCCCACAGCGGGCGGTTGTCGAACCAGCGGATGTCGTCGCGATAGCGCACCACGTCGCCGACTACGGTGATGGCCGGGGCGCCAAGTCCCGCCGCCGTCACCAGGGCCGGCAACGTGGTTAGGGTGCCAGTGACGGTGCGCTGCTGCGGCAGGGTGCCCCACTGGATCGAGGCTGCTGGGGTGTCCGGGTTGCGGCCATGCGCAATCAGCGCCGCGCAATGCTCGGCGAGGTGCTGCATGCCCATGTACAGCACCAACGTTTCGACCTTGGCGTAGGCCGCCCAGTCGACACCGGGGCCGTCCTGAAGATGCCCGGCGACGAAGGCAACCGAGGCGGAGGCGGCGCGATGGGTGATCGGGATGCCGGCATAGGCCGGCACGGCGATGCCGCTGGTGATGCCGGGCACGACCTCGAAGGGGATGCCGGCGGCGGCCAGCACCTGCGCCTCCTCGCCACCACGGCCGAAGACGAAGGGGTCCCCCCCCTTGAGCCGCACGACGCGGCAATGCCTACGGGCGCAGGTCACGAGCAGGTCGTTGATCGCGGCCTGGCTCTTCGAAGTGGCATGGCCGCGCTTGCCGACGTCATGGACCACCGCCCCGTCTGGCAGCAGCGCGAGGATACGTGGGCCGACTAGGTAGTCGCGCACCACGCAATCGGCTGAACGGATCAACTCGGCGGCCCGCACCGTCAGCAGTCCGGGATCACCGGGACCGGCGCCAACTAGGGCGACGGGGAAGGGCCTGCGGATCGGCTGGTCCATGGTGGGATGATGCCCCGGAGGGACTACTTCGCCACCACCACCTGGGCACTGCGGATCAGTTGATCCTTCAGCTTCCAGCCGCTGCGGTGGGACAGCAGGATGGTGCCTTTCGCGAGGCCGTCGCGGGCTTCCTCAGCAAGTACCTCATGGACAGCCGGGTCGAACACGCCTTCGATGGTGATGGATTCGATGCCGGCAGCGGCGAGCGAGGCACCGAGGCTTTCCCGGATCATGGTCACGCCCTGCGCGAACTGCGCGAAGGTCTCGGGAGACGCCGAACTGATGGCGCGGTCGAGATTGTCGAGCTGGTCGAGGATCGGACGGACGAAGTGAACGATGCCCCGGGTACGGGCCTCGTCTGCGTCTTTGCGCAGGCGCTTGCGGATATTCTCGAACTCCGCCTGGTTGCGCATGCAGCGTTCTTTCCACTCCAGGGCCTGGGCCTTGGCCGCCTCGAATTCGGCGGTCGGGACGGTGATGGTCTCGGGATCCGAGTCCGGGCTGTCAGTCTGCTGGGAGGTCTGGTCGGTCATGGGAGCTCGTGGTTGGTTCGGGTTCGGCGCGGGCGAAGCGGGTCTTCCGGAAGCGTCATTCTTTAAACATCGCCTTGATGCGTTCGAAGAAGCCGCGCTGCTCGCCTTGGGCGTCTTCAATAGTTCCGAGCTTCTCGATCAGCTCGCGCTGCTCCTTGGTCGGCTTCTTGGGCACGCTGACCTGCACGACCACGATCTGGTCGCCACGACGCCCCCCACTGCTGCTGGGGACACCGAGTCCGCGCATGCGCAGCAGCTCGTTCGGCTGGGTGCCGGCGGGGATGCGCAGCGAAGCCTCGCCGTCCAGGGTCGGCACGCTGATCTCGGCGCCGAGCGAGGCCTGGGCGTAGGTGACCGGCACCTTGCAGACCACGTCGTTCTCGTGGCGTTCGAAAAATCCGTCCGCCTTGACCTGGACGTAGACATAGAGATCGCCGCGTGGTCCGCTGTCGCGGCCGGGCTCGCCCTCGCCGCCAACGCGCAGGCGGACGCCGTCCTCGACGCCGGCCGGAATGCGCACCCGGATGGTCACCTTTTCGGGCTTGACGCCTTGGCCTTCGCAGTCGCCGCAGGGGCTGGAGACGACCTTGCCGACGCCACCGCAATGCGGGCAGGTGGTCTGGACGACGAAGAATCCTTGGCCTTGTCGGACAATGCCGTGGCCGTTGCACACGCGGCAAACGGTTGGCTTGGTGCCCGGCTTCGCGCCGCTGCCGCTACATGTCTTGCAGCCTTCGTTGCGCTTGAGGTCGATGGTCTTGGTGCAGCCGAACACGGATTCGCGGAAGGTGATTTCCAGACCAAGCTTCAGCGAGGAACCCTGGTTGCGATCCCGGCCACCCCCGCGGCCTGCGAACAGCTCGTCGAACATGCCGCCGCTACGTCCACCGAAGACATCGCCGAACTGGGCGAAGATGTCGTCCATCGAGCCGAAGCCCTGGCCAGCATGACCCATTCCGTCGACTCCGGCATGGCCGTGCTGGTCATAGCGACCGCGCTTCTGCTGGTCGGACAGGACCTCGTAGGCCTCGGCAGCCTCTTTGAACTTGGTTTCGGCCTCTTTGTCCCCCGGATTGCGGTCCGGGTGGAATTTCATGGCCAGCTTACGGTAGGCCTTTTTGATCTCGTCTTCGCCGGCATCTTTGCCGACTCCGAGGACGTCGTAGTAGTCGCGTTTGGCCATGGGTTTCCGATGGGCGCGTCAGGATGACGCTGTGATCGCCCTGTCTAGCACATCCCGGGCCAGATTTTTCCCGGCCAGGAAATTGGGACATACTGGTGAATTCGGACGAGGCTCTAGTCTCACCACATGGGAAACGTGGAATCAGGTACCGGACGGACAGCAAGCTCAGCTGCCTACGAGTCCCTGGTCGACGCCTTCAATGCCAGCGGCAAGTACGCCTCCAACGAATGCCGGATCCTGCTGGTCAGGCTGAGGGGACATCTCGTCCTGCGCATTGAGGGCAAGGCCCAGCAGCGCGACTTTCGTGACTTCGCCACTGAGGTCCGGCCGATCCTAGCAACCCGCAGACTCAAAGGCCTGATCGTCGACCTCAGCATGTGCGAGTCGATCGCATCCCCGGCAATCGGTCTGGTCGCCTTTGTCATGATGGAGGCCAACCGTTCAGGTGCGACGATCCACCTGATCCGTGCCAAAGAAACCGTCATGAGGTCGCTAAACGTCATGGGATTGTCAGGAATCTACAAGTCTCACGACAGCATCGACGACGTCGTCGGGGAGTAGAGGCGGCGACCGCTGGCAGGCGCCATCCGGGACGACACACTGTGTTCCAATGCCGCTGCTGCGTATCATCGATGGGGTGGACAAGGGCCGGGTATTCGAGATCGCAGGCGATCGCGGCACCATTGGCCGTGAACCCGAAAACGCCATCTGCCTGCCCGACGTCAAGGCCAGCCGGGTCCACTGTGAGGTGGCCCGCCGGGACGGGCGTTGGCATCTCAAGGACCTCGGCAGCAGCAACGGGACATGGAGTGAAGACGGTCGCATCGACTCGCTGCCGCTGCAGGATGGCGCGACCTTCCGCATCGGCCGCACCTGGCTGCGCTTCGAAAGCAAAGCGCCGGCCACAGCTTCGGAACTGGCCTCGGTCGGTGGCGAGACCGTCCTCGGCCTCGACAAGACCCATACCAGTGGGCTGCTGCAGATTGCGGGCGCAGATCGGGTCAACGCCTATCTCGCCTTGCTCCATCACATCGTCCTGCAGAGCAATGGCGCGCGCGGTCGCGACGAACTGTTCGATATCCTCGATGATGTTGCCGCCGAAGCACTAGAAGGCGACCGGGTCGCGGTGTTCTTGCCCGACGAGTCCGGCTGGAGCCTGTGGCCGCCGCACGAGAAGCGGTTGCGGGCGCGCTGGGGCACCGCGCCGTTTGCCCGTACGCTTCTGGCCGAGATCCGTGTCCGTCGTGAACCGCTGCTGGTCGCCTTGCCGCCCACTGCCCGCAATGCCACCCCGGATGCGGATTTGGCTCCATCGCAGTCGATGGTCTCCGCTGGCGTGACGTCTGCGATGGCGGCGCCGATGCGTGTTGGCGATGAGGTCCACGCTCTGCTGTATGTCGATCGCATCAGCGGGTCCAAGCCGTTCACGCGCACCGATCTCGAATTCCTAGCCGCAGTGGCCAACCAGCTGGCGGTGCAGTTGGCCAACACCCAGCAAGTCGCCCAGTTGACGTCCGAGGTCGAGCGTCTGGCGGTCGCGCCGCGCCGCGCCACGGTGCAGCTGGTCGGTACCGACCCCGTGATGGAAGCCGTGCAGATGTTCATCGGCCGTGCCGCGCCGACCAACGCTCCGGTCCTGGTGCTTGGTGAAAGTGGTACAGGCAAAGAGCTGGTCGCGCGCGCGGTACATCAGCAGTCGAAGCGGTCCGACAAGCCGCTGCAGATCGTCAACTGCGCGGCAATCGCCGAGAATCTCGTCGAAAGTACGCTGTTTGGCCATGTCAAAGGCGCCTTCACCGGGGCGGACGAGACGCGACCCGGCATGTTCGAACTGGCAGACGCTGCGACCCTCTTCCTCGACGAGGTCGGCGAACTAGCGCTGGGGACCCAGGCCAAGCTGCTGCGCGTATTGGAACAAGGCGAGATCCAACGGGTTGGCGATGGCGGTCTGCGCAAGGTCGATGTGCGGCTCATTGCGGCGACCAATCGCGATCTGGGAGAAGAGGTCAAGGCTGGCCGCTTCCGTGAAGACCTCTTCCATCGTCTCAATGTCCTGGTCGTCACCTTGCCGCCGCTGCGCGAACGTCCGGCTGACATCGAGGCATTGATCGACCATTTCCTGGGCGAGTCAGCCAAGCGGCTTGGTCAGACCGCCAAACGGCTGACGCCCGAGTCGCGCACTTTGCTACTGCGTTTTCCGTGGCCTGGCAACGTTCGCCAGTTGCGCAATGTCATCGAGCGTTCCTCGATCATGGCCAATGGTGCGCAGATCACGCCCGCCGATTTGCCGCCGGAGATGAAGGCCGAGGCCGCGACCGTGCAGGTCGACGCCCCGATGGCCAGCCTCGCTGCGGTCGAGAAGGCCCACATCCTGCGTGTGCTGGAGCGCTGCGCCGGCAACAAGAAGCAGGCCGCCGAGATCCTGGCGATCGATCGCTCGACGCTTTATGCCAAGCTCAAGCAGTACGGGGTGCAGGCATAGCCGCCATGTCCGTCACTCTCACCGCATGGCCGTACCGGCGAGATAGATGCAGCCGCGGCATCTGCCGTTAGAGTAGGCTAGCCATGACCATCAATGATCTCCTTGCCGCCATGGGCAAGCACAACGCCACCGACCTGCATGTGCGGATCGGGGAACCTCCCGTCTTCCGGGTTGGCGGTGACCTTGTCCGGCTGAAAAGCCCGCCGCTGACCAATGAACAGGTCGATGAACTGCTGGTTCCGCTGCTCGATGAGCGGCTGCAAGGCGAGATGAAGGTGCGAGGCTACGCTGACTTCTCGCATAGCATCGAAGGGGTCGGGCGATTCCGCTGCAACGTCTTCAAATCGCTGGGCAAGCTGTCGGCGGCGGTGCGCCGGGTGAAACCGAAGGTGCCGACCTACGAGGAACTCAACCTGCCTGTGCCGATCAGGAAATGCGCCGATTATGAGCAAGGTCTTGTCCTGGTCGGGGGCATAACCGGTTCCGGCAAGTCGACTAGCCTGGCCGCCATCCTCGACGACATCAACCATCGCCGCCGTTGCCATATCCTGACCATCGAGGATCCCGTCGAATACGTCTTCGTCGACGACAAAGCTTTGATCAGCCAGCGTGAAGTTTTCACCGATGTGGCTACCTTTGACGATGCGTTGCGCTCAGCTGTGCGCGAGGATCCCGATGTCATGCTGTTGGGCGAGATGCGCGATGGCCCGACCTTCGAGACCGCGCTGACCGCGGCGGAAACTGGCCATCTCGTATTCGGAACCATCCACTCGTCTGGCGCGGCGCAGACCCTCGGTCGTATCATGGACCTGTTCCCGACTGACAAGCATCCGCAGATCCGCACCTCGCTGGCCTTCAATCTGCGCTGCATCCTCAACCAGAAGCTACTGCCCGGAGTCGAGAAAGGCACCATGTACCCGGTGGTCGAGATCATGTTCATCACGCCGCTGATGAAGAAGCTGATCCTCGATGGCGAGTTCGCCAAAGTCTCAGACGCCCTGAACAAGGACCGTGAGAACGGTTGCGAGACGTTCAACGCAGCGCTCAACAGACTCTATAAGCAGAAAAAGATCAGCATGGATACCGCCTTGGCTGCGGCGCCCAACCCCGAAGAGCTACGCATGATGATGCGTGGCATCACCATTTCGGATGGTGGCATCGTCTAAGATCCTGGATGCCAGGATTCAGCCCGTCATGATCGAAAATCTATCCATCGTGGCCGGCCAGGCGCGCTTGCTGTCGCTGCTGCGGCTGCTGCTGCTCGCTCTTGGACTGGGCACGGTGTCGCTGTTCGCTTCCGGTCAGGCCGGTGAGGCCTTGGCCGCCCTCGAACGTGCGCGCCTCCTGCTGGTTGCGGTGTGCGCGCTGGCCGCGGTGTTGGCGATGAGTGTCTCGTGGGTGCGTTCGCGCTGGCAGCTGGCCTTGCACTTGGTGTTCGACGTAGTGTGGATCGGTCTCCTGCTGTTCTGGACCGGCGGGGTGGCCTCGCCAGGCGTCGTATTGCTGTTCGCGGTCGTATTGATCGGCAATTTAGTAATGCCGGGATACCTGCGTTTCCTGCTGCCATCGCTCTGCGGCATGGTGCTGAGTATAACGGCGGCCTTCTACCTCAGTGATCGCTCCCCGTTTCCTTCCTCCCTCACCGCCCCCGACCTCTTCGCGCCGGGCCGCGTACTCGGCAATCTGGCGGTGCAGATCGCAGCGTTGTTCCTGGTCGATGTCTTGGCCGGCCAGTTAGCTCGTCGTTTGTTGGAAAGTCGGGTATTTGCCGGTGGGGTGCTCGATCAACTCGGAGAAGGGGTACTGGCGGTCGATCGTGCCGGCAACGTCGCCTACGCCAATGCCGAGTCGGCCCGTTTGCTGGGATTATCGTCGGCGCCACTTGCCGGCGTCGCGGTCGAACGTGCCCTGGCCGGGAGTGGTTTGGCCCATGTGCGTGACCTGTTGGGTGGTTTGCGAGTGCCTGCCCTGGAGCGTCACCAGACCCCTGGCGGACGGCAGCTGGTGCTGCGCGTCACCGAGCTGAAGGGGCGCCGAGGTCAGGTTATCGGCCGCACCCTGGTGATCGCCGATGAGACCCGCCTTCGCCTGCTAGAGGACAGCGCCCGTCGGGCCGAAGCCCTGGCCGCACTAGGTGAGATGGCGGCCGGCATCGCTCACGAGGTACGCAACCCGCTGACCAGCCTGCGCGGTTGCGCCCAGGAGTTGGCCGAGGTGGCGGCGCGCAGCGGACGTGCAGAGGATGCCCAGCTCGCCCAGGTCATTGTCTCGGAATCCGACCGCCTGGCACGGATCGTGGGCGACTTTCTTGAGCTGTCGCGGTTGCGTCCGCCAGTGCGCACTGAGGTGGAACTGGAACCGATCCTGCGTGAGGCCATTCTGTTGATCGAGACCCGGCAGGATGCGCCGACCGGCCTGGTCGTGACCACGACGATCGCCGAAGACCTTCCCACCGTCTCAGCCGATCCGGATCAGATCCGCCAGATCCTACTCAACTTGGCGGTCAACAGCATGGAGGCCATGCGCGACCGGCCGACCCGTCGACTCCATCTGTCTGCTCAATTCGCTGGCGAGGACAATCCGCTTGAGCAGAACGCCCTCCGCGTGTCGGTCACCGACACCGGAGCCGGCATTGCGCGCGACCTGCAGGAACGCATCTTTACGCCATTCTGGTCGACCAAGCCGCAGGGGACGGGTCTGGGCTTGTCGGTGGTGAGTCGGATCGTCAAGGACCACGAAGGGGTCTTGCGTATCGACTCCGAGCCCGGTGTCGGCACCGAAGTAGTGGTGTTCCTGCCCATCGTCACTCAGACCAGGACCTTCAAACGCGCCTTGGGTGGTGGATGACCTGGTTAGTTGTCGTTCCCGGTGGCTGCGAGCTGCGGGTCAAGGTGGTACCCGGTGCCAGTCGGAGCATGGTTGCCGGTGTCCTGGGGGATCGGCTGAAGCTGCGCATCGCCGCCCCACCTGAAGACGGCCGGGCGAATCGCGCGGTCGAAGGATTGCTAGAAGGCCTGACGGGATGCACTTGTACGGTCACCACCGGTCAAGGCCATGCGCAGAAGACCATCCTGGTGGCTGGTGGTCAGCCTCCGCTCATTCGCGCTAAGCTGGTCTGAGCACCCCAGCCATTTCTCTTGCCGGTTGGCAACTCGTCCGATCCTCTGTCGTCCATGGCTGTCCGTATCCATGGTACTTTCGGATCCTGGGTCCTGCCTGGTGGCATGAGTGTACTCGGGCGTGGTTCCGGCTGTGATGTGCGCATCGATGATCCGCGGCTGTCTCGCAACCATGCCCGGTTCACGGTCGAGGGTCGCCAGCTGCTGGTCGAAGAACTTGGCTCACGCAACGGCATCTTGGTTGATGGCCAGCGGATTAGCGGACGGACTTTCCTGCATCATGGGCAGGTGGTCGTCTGCGGTCCAGTTGTGCTGATGGTGTCAATCGACGAAACTCAGCCGCATCCGCGTCAGGCCGAGGGGGCCCAGGATCCAACCACTCGACGAACCGTAGCGCATAGCGATACGGACGCGATGCTGGACGCGGTGTCGCTGTCTCCTGGCCAACCGGGCTCAGGCGGTCGGGGCATCGACCCAGGCATCCTGGCGGCGATCTCCTCCTCGTCAGTCGCGGTGGCCGGCCCGGCCGACTCTGCCCGGCAATCGGCGATGCAGCCAGCGCCAGCGCCGGGCAGCATCACCTCGCCACTCGAAGCCCTTCGTACCGGCGATACTCCGCCACGGCCGCAGCAGCGACGGGCTCCGTCGACCACCAACCTGGATGCACCGATGCTGGCGGCCAACCGCAGTGGTGCCCTGGAGCCTCCGACGCCGGCTCAGCCGGCTGCCTGGCCGCGACTCCTGGCCGGGGTCTATGATGGGACTCTTGCCGCGGTCATGTTGGGCATCGGACTCATGGTGGCCATCCTGGTGCTGGCCTGGGCGCTCACGCTGGCAGGAGCGGGAGTGGTCGATGGTCTGCCGAGACTGGCACCGCCGTCGCCCGCAGGATTTATCGGAATCCTGTTGTCTTTGCTGCATCCGTCGGGACTGCAGACTGGAATCGAATTGTCCCAGGGCGCTGCGGGCGGCAACCCCGCAGCCATGGTGGTACTGATGGTCGGAGCCGGATTGGCTGCAATGGCCACGGCTGGCGGTCTGCTGGCCATGCTGGTACTGCCGACCGTCCTGCGTGGCGCGCCGTGGGGCCATCGTCGCTTCGGGCTGATCATCATCGGGCCTGACCGTTCGCTGCCGAGTTATGGCCGGTCTTTGGCGCGTTGGCTGCTGGTCGCCCTGCTGTGGCCCCTGGCAATCCCCGCGATCATGCTGCGCCGTCGTGCCCTGCACGATGTGCTCAGTGGCTGCAGTCTGCGCCGACTGCGCTGATCCACTGACCGAGGGGAGCTTGCCGGGCCACCCCGCCCGCCAGGATGCTCGCCCCCATGCTGGACCTCGTTACTGCGCCGGTGCTGGCGCTCATCTCCGATCGTCTTGCGCTGCCGCCCGCCGAGTTGGCGCGGTTGCTGGGACCTCCTGCAAAAGGCGTGCTGGCGGACCTGGCTTTCCCGTGTTTCCAGCCGGCCAAGGCCAAGGGCGTCCCTCCACCGAAGTTGGCCGCCGAACTTGCCGAGGCGGTCAACCAGGCCGGGTTGGCCCAGGCAACTGCGGCTGGGCCTTTCCTGAATCTGGTCTTCCCGGCCGAGCAGGTCGCAGCGGCGTTGATTCCTGCCCTGTCCGCTGACCCAACCCTGGCGCTACGTTCGCGCGCCGGAGCAGGCAAGACGGCCTGCATCGACTTCAGCAGTCCGAACATCGCCAAGCACCTCGCCTTCCACCACATCCGCTCGACCATGATCGGCAATAGCCTGGCGCGCATCTATGGCGCTGCCGGCTGGAAAGTCGTACGGATCAATTTTCTCGGCGATTGGGGCACCGCTTTCGGCAGGCTGATCAGCGGATGGACCCGCGAAGGACTGACTTTGACGCAGTTGGAGGCTGCCGCCGATCGCGTCACCTTCCTCAATGAACTGTACGTGCGCGCCAGCCAGGCGGCCAAAGCCGATCCCGCGCTGGAAGAAGACGCTCGCCGCTGGTCCAAGAAGCTCGAGGACGGCGACGCTGAGGCCCGCCATCTCTGGCAGATTTTCAAGGACGCCTCACTGGCCGAGTTCAAGCGGGTGTACGCCTTGCTGGGCGTCGACTTCGATTCGTGGAAGGGCGAGGCCCACTACGAAGACAAGATGGCTCCCGTGCTGGCCGAACTGGAAGGCAAGAGTCTGACCAGCATAGACCAGGGAGCGACGGTTGTGGATCT
This sequence comes from Planctomycetota bacterium, assembly GCA_038318565.1. Classification (GTDB taxonomy): domain Bacteria; phylum Planctomycetota; class UBA11346; order UBA11346; family UBA11346; genus UBA11346. The sequence goes on along the minus strand of JBBQCI010000001.1, from coordinate 12,404 downwards.
CGCTGCACACGGCTTGAAGCAGTTCAAGAAGCCGATGCTGCTCAAGCGCGCCGATGGCGGAACACTGTATGCGACTCGCGATCTGGCTGCTGCCGACGACCGTTTCCGCGAGTTCACCTACGACCGATCCCTCTATGTGGTAGACCTCGGCCAGTCGCTGCATTTCCAGGAGTGGTTCGCGGCGGCCAAGCTGCTCGGCCGGCCCTATGCAGATCGGCTGCGTCATATCGGCTTCGGTATCGTTCTGATGTGGAATGATGAACCCGGCGAAGGCCTGGAGCCCGGCTGGGCACGTGGACGCACCAGAGGCGGCAAGATCATGCTGCTGCGCGAAGTCCTTGAGGAAGGCGTCGACCGCGCCCGCGCCATCGTGGCAGAGAAGAATCCCGAGATCGTCGGCGACGAACGTGAAGCCATCGCTCGCGCTGTCGGAGTCGGTGCCGTGGTCTTCAATGACGTGAAGAACGCGCGCACCAACGATGTGAAGTTCAAATTCGAAGAGGCTCTGCGCTTCGATGGCGAGACCGGTCCGTATATCCAGTTCAGTCACGCCCGCCTGTGTTCGATCGAGCGCAAGTTCGCCGACCTGTACCCACAGGCCGAAGCAGGTGATCCGCGCCTGCTGGCACGTGACGACGAGAAGGCCGTGCTGTTGGCCATTGCTCGCTTGCAGGGTCAGTTGGAACGTGCCGTCGAGGCCGACGAACCGAGCATCGTGGCTCAAGCCCTGCTCGGACTTGCCGGAGCCGTCTCAACCTGGTTGACTGCAGGCGGTCGAGAGCCGACCGCCCGCGTGTTGTGCGACGATATCCGGTTTGCCGCCGCCCGACTGCAACTGGTGCGCATTGCGCGCGGTGCGATCGGCGAGGGTCTTCGCCTGCTTGGGCTGATCCCGCCCGAGCGCATGTAATCAACTCCTGCCCTGACTCCAGACGACCAAGGTTCCCATGCCCATCGCCACCACGCTCTCCCTTCCTTACGGCAACCATCTGCGTCAGCGCATTGATGTCTTCGTGCCGGATGGCGCCGCCGGGTCCCTGCTGTGCTGTATCGGCGGGGGCTGGTGGGCGGACGGACGTTGCGAGGCCCAGCGTGGATTCGCCCTGTTGCTTGCCAGCCTCGGCGTCGCCGTGGCGAATCTCGGACATCGTCCGCTGGGTGACGGTGCGCGAACCGGTGATGAAGTGTTGTCTGATCTGAACGATGCGGCAAACAAGGCGATCGAGGAGGCTGGTGTGCTGGGCTTCGAAGGCCGCTCGATCGCCCTGCTCGGCCACGGCAGCGGTTCGCTGGCAGCGTTCAACTTGGCGCCGCGGCTGGCGCGCAAGCAGACGGTGCGTGCAGTGGTCGCGTGCGGCGCGCTCGCGACCTTGGAACCCGGACAGGGGACGGCAGCCGCCCATCAACCTGCCTGCGACCGCTTTGCCATGGGCCGGCACCGCGATCATTCGCCCGTGCATGCGGACCTGTCGGCCATTCCGGCGACGCTACTCATGCACGGCGATGCTGACCATGAGGTGCCGATCGCCCAGGCCGAGGCATTGTTGAAGCAGTTGCAGGCCGTATGCGATCACAGCCGGCTTGAGGTGGTCGCGGGCGCCGGGCATCGCTTCGCCGAAGACGCGCTCGGACCGATAGCACAGCAGGCAGCGGTACGCATTGCCGGATTCCTTGCCGAGCATGCCCGCGAGCCTTCGGCGGACGATTTCCAATTCGGCTGTAAACCCTGAATTGGCAGGTATCTGCGACGGGCGGAAGAATCCTGGTCGTGAATCGGTGCGCTCGACGTCTGCGGGTATAGCCGCACGGATTACCATTGACGGGTGCCTGCCGCATTGGCTACAATAAAACCGTGAGGGCATCCCCACCTCACAGAAAACCTAACAGAGACCGGCACAGGGGAAGCCGATCGCCGACGGGAGACCATCCGTCATGCCTGAAATCCAGATCACCGGCGTACACTTCGAGATCTCTGACCGGATCCGCAGTTACATCACCGAAAAGCTCGGCGGCTTGAAGAAATTCAATGCCAAGCTGACCAAGATCCACGTCACCATTCACCACGCTGAAAAGGGCGGATATCGGGTTGATGCCGACATGCACTTGCCCCACGGCAAGGACGTCATCGCTCACGACGCAGAAGAGACGGTGTATGCCGCCATAGATGTGGTTGCCGACAAGTGCGCGGCCCAATTGCGCAAACTCCACGACAAGGATGCCCATCACAACATGCGCCATGGCGATCGCGCCATCGCCTAAGTTTCGTTAGTGAAGGCCGGTGTTAAACTGGACGAACAAAACCCCCCGCCTATCAAGCGGGGGGTTTTTCGTAAGGCACAGCTGGACGTTGACTGACGTTCAAGCGGCAATCGGCACCGTGATGATCTCCAACCGTCCCCGCCAGCCGCTCTGTTCAATCGCTTGCTTGGCAGACCACTCCAGTCCACCGCAGCACGGCACCTCCATCTTTAGGACGGTCAGGGAGGCTGGTTGCCCCTCGCTGAGGATGGCGGCGAGTTTCGCCGTATGCCGGGCTAGGTCATCAAGCTTGGGGCATGCCAGCATGACCCCGTGACCACCGACCCAGCGCTGATGGAAGTCGGGCATCGCGACCGGTACGCAATGCGCGGTCAGCAGCAGATCGGCTCCACGCAGGAACGGGGCTGCCGGGTTGAGCAGGGCGAGCTGAATTGGCCAATGCGACAATTGCGAAACCCGGGCCGCCGGCTGCTGTGGCGAGCCTCCAGTAGGCTTGGCCATAGCAGGCGCGGCGCGCGGTGCGAGTGATCGCATCTGCGAGCCAGGGCAGGCGTGACCGGCTGGCCGGCTCATGATGCTGATGGGGGATGGACCTGTCGGCGCAGGTTGTGCGGCAGGCTCTCCGTGATCGCAGCCGCATGCCGTAGGCGCAGGGCTTGGCGCGGCGTGCGCGCCCGGGGCCCGGCCGATCCTGGTGAGGTGGACATCCACCGCCTTCTGGTCGAAGGCAGGGACATCGCGCTTCACAACTGTGATAGCGCCCTGGGGGCAATGCCCGAGGCACGCCCCCAGGCCATCACAGTAGACATCGGAGACCAGCTTGGCCTTGCCGCCGACGATGGCGAGTGCGCCTTCGGCACAGGCGGTGACGCAATTGCCACAACCGTCGCATTTCGCCTCGTCGATGACGATGAGATCGCGTAGCATAGGAAGTCTCCTGTGTTTCCGGTTCAGGCGACGCGGCCAAGCGCGATTGCCATGTCCTTCTTCGCGTCGCCGCTGGTCAGCTTCAGGCCATAGGTGTCCTGCAGGATCTTGAACACGTTCGGACTGACGAAGGCCGGCGGGTTCGGGCCGATGGCGATGTTCTTCACGCCCAGGTGCAGCAGGGACAGCAGCACGGCGACCGCCTTCTGCTCGAACCAGCTGAGGCAGATGGTCAAGGGCAGGTCATTGACCCCGCATTTGAAGGCTTCGGCAAGTTTGACCGCCACAACGATAGCACCGTAGGCGTCGTTGCACTGGCCCATGTCCATCAGACGCGGCAGGCCAAGGTGGGTGCCGTAGTCCTGGTTGCGGATGCGGTACTTACCGCAGCCGAGGGTCAGGATGAACGAGTCCGGCGGGGCGGCGGCGGTGAAGTCGCTAAAGTAGTTGCGCCCGGGTTCGGCTCCGTCGCAGCCACCGACAACGAAGAAGCGGCTGATCTGGCCCTTCTTCACGGCCTCGACGATTGCCGGGGCGTGGGCCAGGATGGCGCCGTGGTGGAAGCCGACCGTGCTCTTCTTGGTCAGCTTCAATTCGCACGACTTGAGTGCGAGCGCCTTGGCAACTACCGGGGCGTAATTCTCATCGGTGATCCGCACGGTGTTTGGCAGGGCGACTTCACGGGTGGTGAAGAGGCGGTCGCGGTAGCTTTCCTTGGGAATGACCACGCAGTTGGTCGAGGCGAGGATGGCGCCGGGAAAGGCGTCGAACTCGCTGCGCTGCTTCTGCCAGGCGTCGCCGTAGTGGCCGGCTAGGTTGGGATGATTGCGCAGCTTTGGATACATGTGCGCCGGCATCATCTCGCCGTGGGTGTACACCTTGACTGGGGTGCCTTCGCAGGCCTGGAGCAGTTTGACCAGGTCGACCATGTCGTGGCCGGTAATCAGGATGCCAGGGCCTGCCTGGGTGCCTTCCTGGATCTCGACGATGCCGGGCGTGCCGAGTACGGCGGTGTGCGCCTCATCGAGCATTTTCATCACGCGTAAATTCATCTCGCCACACTTCAGCACATAACCAAGCGTCGCGCCAAGATCGAAGTTCACGTTGGTCATGGTCGAGAACAGCGCCTCCTGCACGAAGGCGTCGACTTCAGGATCGGTGCGGCCGAGCCGGCGGGCGTGGCAGGCGTACGCGCTCATGCCCTTGAGGCCGTAGAGCAGGATCTCTTGCAGGCTCTGGATGTCCTCGTTCTTACCGCAGATGCCCGTCGTGGGGCCGCTGATCTCGCAGCCGGTGCAGTGGTGGGCTTGTTCGCATTGATTGCAGGTGCTCATGACGTCCTCGGGGTGATGGGACGTCTTCTAGCACACCCGGCCTAGGGTAATCCTTGATCTGGATCAATCGGGCCAGCGAGGGCCCGGTCAGCCTATTTTTTTCGGCTTTTGATGATCAGGTCCGGCTCTTCGCCGCGAACCACCGAGCCTGGTTCGACCGAGCGGGTCAGCCAGACGTTGCCGCCGATCACGCTGCGGGCTCCGATCACCGTGTCACCGCCGAGGATGGTCGCCCCGGCGTAGATCGTGACGTGGTCTTCGAGATCCGGATGGCGCTTGTTGGAAGCCCCGCGGTTCAGTTCGCCCTGCTCGTTCTTGGCCAACGGGTTCCACGCCACCAGGCCGACACCCTGGTAAAGCAGGCACTTCTTGCCGATCCGGCTGGTCTCGCCAATCACCACCCCGGTCCCATGGTCGATGAAGAAGCTTTCCCCGATGGTGGCACCCGGATGAATGTCGATGCCGGTGTGGCCGTGCACGTACTCGGTCAGCATGCGCGGCAGGACGGGCACGCCGCGCCGATAGAGCCGGTTGGCAAAGCGCTGGACCGACACCGCTTCGACCGATGGATAGCTGAGGACCACCGTCTCGCGTTCGGCGGCGGCAGGATCGTTGCAGAACGCCCAATCGACATCGGTCACCACCAACTCGCGGACTTCGACGAGATCAAGCAGCAGTTCGGCGACCAGATCGCGAACGGTCGAGGCCGGCACTTCGCCGCCTTCACGCCGGGCACGGAAACGCAGGGCACGTGCGACCTGCTCCAGCAGGGTCGACTCCAGCGCTGACAGATGTGAACGCAGGTAGGTGTCAAGCTGGCCGCTGGTCACCGGCTCTGAGGAGAAGAATCCCGGGAACAGCAGGGACAGCAGCTGGCGGCAGAGCCGTCCGACGCTTTCGCGATCCGGCAGGGCCACGGCGGTAGCATCGTTGATGCCGGGCGCTCGGTCATAGGTGCTGCGCAGCCGGGCAGCGATGCGATCGAGATGTTCGGGAGAAGGACGGCTCATTCAGGTTTGACGTTGAAGGAGAGGGGGAGGGGCCGCAATTCGCCAGTGCGACTGCCCGAGGCGATCGCCAGATTCGACTTGGCCACTTCAAGTCTGGTGCGGTACAGCGCGGCAGCTGCTGCCCGCTCTGGTTCGCCACCGAGCTTCGACGTCTCTAGCTTGGCGATGGCGTCCTCCCAGGCACGGCGGGATCCGTCCCAATCGCGATTGGCGAAGCGGATGCAGGCGATGGTGTCAAGCAGCCCGTGATCTGGATGGCTGGCAATCGCCTTTTCGAGGCGTTCCAACACCTTCACCGCGCTGTCGATGTCGCGCGGCGAGGGGCGAGCATTGCCGGCTACCAGGCCGTAGGCATAGGTGTTGTCGATTGCCAAGCCAAGCGAGCCGTCGTCCTCCATCGGTGGCACCGACAACGCTGCCAGGCGATGGCGCAGCTGCCAGGCGAGGCGGTCGTCAGGCGGCAGTGGCTTGCCTGCAGCGTCGGTCCCGCCACTGCGCTCGATCATGCTCAGATGCAGCATGGCCAGTCGCTGACGGTCGGCAGGTACGGCTCGTACCAACCAGGTGATCAGCGGCCCGGTGTCGCCGGCATCGGCGCTCGCCAGCGCGGTTTCCAACTCAGGCGACTTGGCCGCCAACGAGGTGACAAGACCACCTGGATCATTGCTGCCGCGCGTTTCGCGCAGGGGGTCCAACCAGAGGCTGGCGCCCATGGCGGCGAGGAGGGCAAGGGCAGCAATGATGGCAAGGCGCATGTCGCGGACAAACCGGCGGTGGAGCGGGGCCAGGGCCGGATCACCGGCGACGGCCCGCAGGAAGCGGACTCGCTCGCGGATGGGATGATGCCGCCAGCTGGGCGCATCCTCGGGCGTCCCCGACAGTCGCGCAACCGTCATCAGGGCGGATGCCATCGACTCCGCTCCAGCGATCTCGGCGCCGGCGAGGTCGGCCTCGCGTTCGCAGGCCCGGCTGACGTAGCCAAACAGGTAGCGGAAACAGAAGAGGATGAACAATATGGCGAGAATGCCCAGCTGCAGGTCCTGCGGGAGGGATGCGATGCCTGGAATGCCGGCCAGGACCGAATTACCCCCCATAAGGGCTATTTGGCCGATTCCACCTGCCGCCATGCAGGCCAGCATGAACCACAGATAGATCGTCAGATGCCGGCGGCGATGGTGTCCCATCTCATGCCCGACCACGGCCCTGACTTGATCCCGCGGCAGGTCGCGCAACAGGTCGTCACTGAGCATGATCCAGCGCATGCGCGGAAAAATGCCAAGCGCCATGGCATTGTGGACCGAGCCGCCAGGCGATGACCAAGTACGCAGATGGACGTCTCCGCCACCGGCGGCACGGGCATCCTCGCGCAACTGGGCTGCCAGTTCGCTGTCGGGCAGGTGTTTCGCGCCCCATAGGATGGAGAGGATGGGTGGCAGCAGGCCCAGCATGCCCAGGACCAAGAGGAACGACCCCAACAGCTGCAGCAGGAAACCATGCGGGCCTTCGAACCAAGCGAGAGTGCCAATCTGCCCCCCGATCCATTCGCACGCATCCAGCACAGGCAGGGCCAACAGAGCCGGTGCCAGCTCGAAGCGCAGATGATGGAGAACCAAGCCGAGACGGCTCCAGCGGTGGCCGCTGGCGGCACTGATCGCCGAGGCCAGGCTCGACCACAGGGCGATCTGCATGACTAGCCACGGCGCTAAGGCAACTGTCCATCCAGATGCCCAGGCAGCCCAGCCCTGCTCGCGGCAGAGCCAGAAAAACGACCCGAGTGCCATGCCTTGGGCAAGATATTCCCAGCGACGCAGGAGCCGGCGATCACCTCGGCGGCTTACCGCCCGGCCGAGCAACTCGACGACCACGATCCATCCCACAACCACGATGGCCGCCGATTCCCAAGGGTGACCCAAGGTCACAGCATGTGAGCGGTGGAGTTGCGCGATAAGCAGGGCAAGCAAGAGAGGGATGAAGGCGCCCACGGGACAGGCATGGTGGGCGTGGGATCGGCAGCACCAGCCGAGGCTTGTGCTGGGGCAGGACGGCGGCGATCATCCGGCATGTCCGACAGAGCCGAGGATCTGGCCGAGTGGCGAGCGCGCAGCCTGGATGCCCAGTTGGCAAGGCGTCAACTAGCGTTGCCGACCGCCGTGCGTGCCGCCTGTCAGGCCTGGCTATCCGAGGTCGCCCCGGCCGGACTGGCTTCCGCCCAGGGCGTCGCCGACGTTCCGGCTGCCTGGTTCGACACCCTTGCCTGGTCAGGGATGCCGATCGCCGATGGCGGAACGTTGCGTTGGGGCACTGACATCCGCGAGGCCGACGTGGAGGCTCCTGAAGTGCGAGGCAAGGTCCTGTTGCTGCCCCAGCCCGAAGCCCTTGCGCACTTGACCAGCCTGGCGCTGAAGCCACTGCGTCTATTCGTTGCCACGCATCTCGGATGCCGACTGCAGGCGGCACCAGGCATCCGCATGTGGTTGTGGCCAGGTCGGGCAGTTCTGCTCAGCCTGTCACCGATCCCATTGGCTGGATTTCTCTATGGTCCGACTCAAGGCCACAGGGCTGGTGTGTCGATCGATCCCTGGGGTAGCCAGATCGTGACGTGGTGAAGGAAAAGGCGCAGGAACGAGCGCGGATCCGAGCGCTGCGGCGGGCCATGACGCCAGGCGAGCGGGACCGCGAATCGCTCGCTGCCAGTGCTCTGTGCGCCCAATTGGGCTCTGGCGAACCGCTCAGCTATGCCGCGATCCCAGACGAACTGGATCTTTCTAGCTGGCATCAAACCCGTTGGGCCACCGGATTAGCCGTGGTCTTGCCACGCGTCGCTGGACCCGGCCTGTTGTCATGGCACCGCATCACCGGGCCAGAGCAGCTGGAACCTGGTTCATTTGGTATCCCAGAGCCTGGCCGAGACGCAGAGCCCTGGACGATTCCCCACGAATCAATGGTTTTTGTCCCTGGAGTGGCATTCACCGCAGCAGGTCTACGGCTGGGCCAGGGAGGCGGATATTACGACCGGTTCCTGGCGGAACGCCTGGATTTGCTGGTCATCGGGGTCGGTTTCACCTGCCAATTGGTCGAGGACATCCCCTGTGAAGGCCATGATCGCCTGGTTGATGGCTTGGTCATTGCCGACCGCCTGGTGCGTTCGCCGCGACGGGCTTGATCATCCTTAAGTGCCCTCTAGTGTGCCAACCCGAACGGAGACGTGGGTGAGTGGTTTAAACCAACTCATTGCTAATGAGTCTTAGGCCGAAAGGTCTAACGGCGGTTCGAATCCGCCCGTCTCCGCCACAGAAAACCCCGGCTTATGGCCGGGGTTTTCTGTTGTCGGAGACGGGTGGAGTGCGCACACGCGCCGGCTACCGCCGGTCGTGCCGCTGCCTCCACGCCTGTGGAGTCAGCCCACCTGCGGTGGGTGCCGGCACGAGGTTCGAATCCGCCCGTCTCCGCCACAGAAAACCCCGGCTTATGGCCGGGGTTTTCTGTTGTCGGAGACGGGTGGAGTGCGCACACGCGCCGGCTACCGCCGGTCGTGCCGCTGCCTCTACGCCTGTGGAGTCAGCCCACCTGCGGCGGCTGAAGTCCTACTTCACCTCGTCCATCAACCACGCCCCCGCCGGTCTCGCCTTGGTCGGACCCGACGCGACTGCCCTCGGGACGAGGTCATCATCTCCCATTGATCGGGCAGCCTCGAGTATGTCGCCCATGGACGCCGAGGGGTTGAGCCAAGCGTCCTCGCCGACCCCAGACAGCATGACTGGCGTGCGATCGTGGATCTCGGCGTAGCGGGCCATTGGACGAGTAAGAACCAGGAACCGGCGCTCGACCCCATCGGGACCAGCGACGTCCTCGTACAAGCCTGCCATGGCCAGCAGCGTGCCCTCGACGGCCGGTAGGAAAGCGTACTTGGCCAGGGGACGGTCACGATCATCCCGCCGCCATTCGTAGTACCCGGTTGCCGGGATGACGCAGCGCCGCCGCTCTGCGGCCTCTGAGAAGGTCCGCTTCTCGGTCACCGTCTCCCATCGGGCATTGATGATCCTGCCACCCGTGGCGAAATCCCTGGCCCAGCCCCAACGTGCGGCGGTCAACGTCTCGCTATGTAGCGCCACGGCGCACAGGGTCGTCGGCCGGATGTCGTAGCCGGCGAGGTCATGCTCAATGGCGTAGGCTGTACGGCTGCCTAGTCGCCATTGATGGACGTTTTCGGGGAACATCGGCACGCCTTTGCCGGTGATGGGGTCGAGGACGTAGCGGCCACACATGTCTTGATCCTGCTCTATCGATACGGGCGTCCATGGGCATCGAGTCAAGCTGCATCAGTTCGTACTGCCCCCATTTGCCCATGGCCTGGTCCAACTCTTCGATGCAATGGGTCTGGCGCTCAATGACATCCTAGAATCCATTTGGCCGGCAATGGCGGCATGGGGAGAATACCCAACGGCTCGGATCACCGCACCTGCTATGGTGATAGCATGAGCCACATCCCATTCGACCATGCTGATGAGATCCTGCAGCGCCTCAGCGATGCCGCTGACGCCGGACGCCCACGTCGTCATGCGTCGGGCGATGCCACACGCCTTGATGCGTTCATGTGCGACCTTGCGGCCTCCCATCGCGACCTTGTGGCGCAGTTGCGCCGGAGGAGATCCGCTCGCTTCGCTACACTCCGTTAATCCAGAATCGGCCTGGAAGGGGTGCGCCTGCTGTACGGTCCGATCCGTCACATAGGTTGTGCGCCAGCCATGGCATCCCCAGTACCACCCATCCCCGGTTCAACAGCCAACAACTTCCTCGGCCGTTGCCTGCGTGGCGAAGTCCCGCCGGCAGCGATCATGGACGAGATCGTGCGCTGGAACGAGGGCGATCGGCGTGTTCCGATCCACACCTGGCTGGGCCTGAGCGAACCCGAATGGTCGCTGTACATGGAGGCCGAAGGCAACCTGGAACGCATCCTGCAAGAACGTCGGACGCGGCATCTGCATCGCCCGCAGCCGACCCCCGCACAACGGGGGCGGCGCTTCTGATGAGCTGTGTCGATCGGCCTACGGGGTGGTGACGATCGACAGTTCTTTGAGCTGACGGTCGCTGACCGGCGTCGGGCAGTCGAGCATCTCGTCGCGTCCGCGCTGGGTCTTCGGGTAGGCGATGACGTCGCGGATCGATTCGGCGTCGGTCATCAACATGATCAGCCGGTCGAGACCGAAGGCCATGCCGCCGTGCGGGGGTGCGCCAAAGGACAGGGCGTGCAACAGGAAGCCGAACTTCTTCTGCGCGTCTTCTTCACTGATGCCCAGGGCCTTGAATACCGCGCCTTGTGTGGCGGCATCATGTATACGGATCGATCCGCCGCCGATCTCGTTGCCGTTGAGCACCATATCGTAGCTCTTGGACAGCACCTTGCCCGGGTCGGTACCCAACAGGGCGACATGCTCGGCATAGGGCGAGGTAAAGGGGTGGTGGTTGGCGACGAAGGCGTGCGATTCCTCGCTCCACTCGTAGAGGGGCGCGCTGTGGATCCACAGGAACTGCCAGTCATCCCACTTGGCCAGCTTCAGCAGGTTGCGGCCCAGTTCGTTGCGGACTGCGCCAAGCACGGTGCAGACCGCCTTTTCGCTGTCAGCTCCGAAGAAGAGAACGTCGCCTGCTTCGACGTTTAGACGCTTGGCCAGTTCAACGCGGGCTTCGACAGTGATGTTCTTGGCTGCCGGGCCCTGCCAGTCCTCAGCCTTCGACGGGTCGGCGCCGATTTTGATCCACGCCAGGCCCTTGGCCCCGAGACCTTTGGCGAATTCGGTCAAAGTGTCGAGGGTGCGGCGCGAGAGCAGTTCGTTAGCCTTCTTGGCGTTGAGCGCGCGGACCACGCCCTTGCCTTCGATCGCCTTCTGGAAGACGGTGAAGCCGCTGGTCGGGGCCCAGTCGGACAACTCGATGATCGGCATGCCGAAGCGCAGGTCCGGTTTGTCGCTGCCGTAGGTCAGCATTGCTTCGGCCCAGGTCATGCGGCGGAACGGGGCCTTCAGGTCGATACCCAGGACCTCCTTCCACACGGCGCGGGCCATGCCCTCGCCGATGCCCATGATGTCTTCCATGTCGATGAACGACATCTCGATATCGATCTGCGTGAACTCGGGCTGGCGGTCGTTGCGTAGATCTTCGTCGCGGAAGCACTTGGCGATCTGGACGTAGCGGTCGTAGCCGGCGACCATGAGCAACTGCTTGAACAGCTGTGGGCTTTCGGCGAGAGCGTAGAATTGGCCCGGGTGCAGGCGTGAAGGGACCAGAAAATTACGCGCGCCGCCTGGGGTGTATTTGCACAGCGCGGGGGTTTCGACTTCGACGAACGCGTTGGCGTCGAAGTACCGGCGCACGCACTGCGAAGTCTGATGGCGCACGATCAGGTTGCGCTGCATCGCCGGACGGCGCAGGTCGAGGAAGCGGCTCTTGAGACGAACCTCTTCGCCAACCTTGGCGTGTTCGCCGATCTCGAAAGGCGGGGTCTGCGCCTGGTTGAGTACGGTCAAGGTCTTGGCGAAGATCTCGATGGTGCCGGTGGCGAGGTTCGGGTTGGCGCGCTCACCGCGCGAACGGATTTCGCCGCTCACCTGGATGACCCATTCGCCGCGCAATTTGTCGGCTAAAGCCTTGCCGTCGATGCCGCAGACGTCCTTGTCGAACACCACTTGTGTAACGCCGTGGCGGTCACGCAGGTCGACGAAGATAACGCCACCATGATCACGATTGCTCTGAACCCAGCCGCAAAGGGTGGTGGTGGATCCGACGTCAGTGGCCCGGAGCTGGCCGCAGGTATGGGTGCGCATCATAGGAGGGCGGCACGTTAGAGCCGCGTCCCAGGGGGGCAAGCAAGGCGCGG